>JAJCXT010000001.1 GCA_029263295.1 Acidobacteriota bacterium
GCTGCTCGACAGCACCAGGTCATACTCCCTCAGATCGAGCCCGCGCACCGCGAGGGGAAATAGCGGCAGATACCAGCGGTAAGCGTGGCGTGCCGGGAACTCCTGGATGAATGATGTGCGGATCTCGTGCCGCTCCAGAGCCTCGCTGACAGCACCGGGCTCGTGCACGAGGGTGTAGATCGGTGCCTCCGGAAATAGCGCGGCGAACCGCTCCAGGACCTTCTCGCCGCCGCGCATGCCGGTCAGCCAATCGTGAACGAGGGCGACTCTCATGCGGATCTCCGTGTCGCGGCGAGGTAGCTCGCACAAGTTCTCTTGGCGCACTGTTCCCAGGTGAAGCCCAGCGCGCGGCCCTTTCCCTTAACGACCAGTTCCGTGGCGGTCGACGGGTTGCCAAGTACCGCGGCGAGGCCGCTTGCCAGAGCGTCGACGTCGTCGGCCGGAACCAGTAGCGCGGCGTTGCCAACGACCTCCGGTATGGCCCCTGCCGCGGCGGCAACGACCGGCACTCCGGCGGCCATGGCTTCGAGTGCCGGCAGGCCGAACCCCTCGTAGCGTGATGGCATGCAGAACACGCTGGCGTCGCTGTAGAGCGACCGGAGTTGCTCGTTCGTCACGTGCCCAGGCACGCTGATGCGCTCGCTGAACGGGTGTTCGGTCACCTGGCTGGCAATGGTCCCCGAGCCGACCAGCGTCAGTCCGAGCGTCGCGTCGTCTTTTGCCAGCTTCGCGAATGCGTCGAGCAGGAGGTCAAGACCCTTGTGTGGCTTCGGGTTGCCTACCCAGAGTATCTCCGCGGAGCCGCTGGGTTCGGCGGAGTCGGGGGCCTGCGACCAGAAACGCGAGACGCCGTTGTGAATCACGTCGATCGGTACGTCGTCCCCGGCGAGCAGATCGATGATGTCGCCGCGTGTCGCTTCGGTCACCGCGATGACTCGTTCGGCAACGCGCGGAACGCGACGCAACAACATGCGGGCGTAGCGAGAGCTCAGCGCCCGAGGGAACACGCCCATCGGCCTCGGCATGTACTCGGGGAATCGCATGTGGATGCAGTCGTGGATCGTGACAACGAGCGGAATGTCGAGGCCGATTGGTGTCACGTAATGGGGGCAGTGGAAGACGTCAGCGTCGGCGTCTCGGGCGGCAGCTGACAGCGCGATGATGTCCGCGGGCCCGTAGCCACGTCCCGAGCACGGGACGAACGACACGTTGTCACGCACCAAGTCTGCGGCCGATGGGGGGCCCAGGATCGTGAAGTGCCACGCGGTCCGCGCCCGACTGGCCGCCCCGATGAGACCGCGTATGTACGTTCCGATTCCGTAGTCGTCGATCTTGCGAGCATCTACTGCGACTCTCATCGGCTAGCTGCCACTAGTGGCAGTCGGCCGCTGCGGAGCCAATCCCAGATCGCGCGATCGCTGTCGTCGCCACGCAGCCTGCCCAGTCCGTACCTTGCCTCCAGGTACAGCCGTAGGATTACACGGCTGAGGCGTCCGCGGTGTTTGGCGTAAAAGGCGACCTGGCTGGCTCGGTACGCTAGCGCTGCCGGTGCGGGATTCGACGTCCCGGAGCCGCCGCGCAAGTGGCGCGCTGTGGCACCGGCTACGTAGCGCAGCCGCCAGCCAGCCTGACCCAGCCGGCGGCAGAGATCCACGTCCTCGGCGTACAGGAAGAAGCGTTCGTCGAGCCCCGCGATCTGCTCGTACGCCTCGCGCCGCAGCAGCAAACAGGCTGCGGTAAGCGAAGCGGTGTCCCGGTCGATCGCGTACTGACGCCGCAGGCGTGGCCCGAAGAGCCAACCCCGCGCTCCGCCCATCACCCCGGCGATTTTGAACCATGCCTCGTTCCACAGGGACATCGTACGCCCGGTCGACAACTCCAGTTCGCCGTCTTCGCCGAGGATTCTCGGGCCCACCGCGGCGAGGCTGGAGTCCCGGTCGAGTGCCGCCTTGAGAACATCGAGGGTTGCCGTGTCTACAGTGGCGTCGCTGTTGAGCAGGAGCACTAGCGGCGCCGATCCACACGCTACTCCACGATTGACGGCGGCGGCGAAGCCGACGTTCGTGTCGTTCAGGAGCATGGTGGCCTTCGGGTAGAGCTCGGACACTACCGCGACGCTGTCGTCCGATGAGGCGTTGTCGACGACGACGACGCGGGTGGCGCGCTCCGATGCCTGCAGGCTGGCAAGGCAGCGGGTCAGCAGGTCCTGCCGGTTGTAGCTGACGACAACCACATCTATCGGGGCGGTCATACTGCTCCTTCCAGCTGCTCGAGGATTCGAGCGCGAACGGCCGCGGCCGTTGGCTCCCAGCTTTGCGCCTGGGCCCACGCAGCTCCTGCGGCATCGCCTGCTCCGGTCGAATCGAGTGCCGTGCCGAGAGCCGCGATCCAGGCGTCGTCGTCCTCGTGGGGGACGAGGATGGCGTGCGCGTCGAATACCTCAACCAGTGCCGCGGACCGAGAACCGACCACGGTGGCCCCACAGGCGAGCGCCTCGAGAACCGGCAGGCCGAAGCCTTCGTAGGTAGAAGGGTAGGCTACGACGCCGCAGGCGGCGTACAGGGAGGGGAGGTCTAGATCGGGGACGTATCCGAGTCGCATGACCTGACCGTTGTCGCCCTCAGCCCCAGTGCGGGCGTGGGCGTGGCCGGCGATTGCGAGCCGTGTGCCAGGGACCGCGCGGGCAACTGCACGGACGCGTTGGGCGAGGGAATCGACGCCGCGCCGTTGGAAGCCGGAGCCGACGAAGAGAACCGTCTTCGAGTCAACTCCGTACTTCGCACCCACAGCGCTGACCGCCTCCTCGCCAGGCGGAGAGAAACCGCTCGTCAGACCCCACGGCGACACGAGACACCGATCGGGAGCGATGCCGAGGTAATGCTGGGCCTCAGCGGCCGCGAACTGGCTTCCCATGAACAGGAACGCGGCCCGGCTGGCCGCGTTGCGGGCATTCCAGCGACGGCGAGCGCCTTCGCGCCAGCTGAAGTTGTCGCGGAGTGCGAACGGGGCGCAGTCGTGCATGCAAACGGCGGTGGGGATGGCGGCCATGCGCGGCATGCCGTACCCGGGCGCGAGTAGAGCATCAGCCCCGCAGGCGGTGACAGCGCGAGGCAGCACGAGTTGTTCCCAGAGCGCCCCTGGCATCCAGGCGCCGGAGTACACGACCTGAGAACAGAGTGAAGGGCGGCCCGCCAGGTCGGGTGTAAGCCCGACGGGTCGGCGTGAGATCAACACCAGTTCGTCGATGGGCCATGCCTCGAGGAGTCCCTGCACGACGCGCCCAACGCCGGTTGGTCGCGTCTCCAGTTCACGGGCATCGACGGCGAGTCTCATTTCGTCAGCTGCTCGTACAGGTCGAAGGTCAAGGCGGCGGTCCGGTCCCATGTGTAAGTGGCGGCGCGCTCACGCCCGAGCCTGACGAAATCGGCTCGACGCGTCGAGTCCTCGAGCAGGCCAGCGCAGGCGGCGGAGAGCCCCTCCGCGTCTCCCACATCGAACCACTCGGCGGCGTCGCCGAGCACCTCCGGCAGCGCTCCAGCGCGCGCCGCGACAACGGGAGTATCGCAGGCCATCGCTTCCACCGCGGTGAGACCGAAGCCTTCCCAGCGCGAAGGTAGCAACAGGATTTCCGCGGCGCTGTACAGGGCGGCGAGGCGGTCCGCGGGTTGGTGGTCGAGGAGACGAATACGCGAAGTCAGGGCAGCAGGAGCCTGTGACCATGTATCGGCCCAACCCGCTCCGTCAGGGCCGACGAGTACGAGATCGAGGTCCGGGAACTGATCGAGCAGCGCGGCGAAACCGGCGAGCAGTGTGGGCAGGTCTTTGCGAGGCTCGCGGCGCCCGGCAAAGAGCACGAAGGGGCGTTCGATACCAAGCTGGGTTTGCAGCACGTTGGATGCGTCAGGCACGGGCCGAAAGATGTCCGCAACTCCGTTGTAGGTCACATGCACCCTGTCTGCCGGAAGGCCGATGAACTCCTGTAGCTCAGCCCGCGTCGTCTCGGATACGGCGACCACGGCATCAGCTCGGCCGATTGCGTCGCGCATGAGGGGAACGTAGTCGCGGCGGACCACACCGCTTACGTCACTCGGATGACGAAGGAAGTAGCAATCGTGCACCGTGACTACGGTGCGCGCGTGACGCGATGGCAGCAGAAGCGGGGAAGGGGAATGCGTCACATCCACCTTGCCGGCCCAGCGCTCCACGGGCGGCCACTCGCGACGATGCCACAGCCAGTCGAGGAGGCGTACGGGGACCCTGGCGTCCAGTGGACGGACTTCGGCCAGTTCCGCGTCGAGGCTCAGGCGATCGCGCCATGAGGCGGAAAAAGCGCTGTACTCCGCCTCAGGATGGCAACGCACCAACCCGGCAAGGAGCCCGCGAACGTAGGTGCCGACGCCGGTACCCTCGCGGAGGGCCGGGCGGTAGTCGATACAGACGTGCATCCGTAAGGCGCAAGAGGAGTGCCGTACCGGAGGCTGGTATGGCGTAGAGGCGATGGTAGCACGGTGTGAGCTGCGAACGACCCCATTCAGAGGGCCCTGAGAAGGTCGCGATCAGGTACTCTACGGCGAGCCGAACGGTGGACAGAGAACCTGTCAGCGGCGGCCTTCCGGACCGGAGTATGCGCAGAACGCCTCCCTTCAGCGAACGCCTCGAGCGCGGGATTATTCTCAGTGACGGCGCGATCGGTACCTACCTGCATGAGCGAGGGGTGCCGATGGATCGTTGTTTTGCGGAGCTGTGCCTGACGGATGGTGCCGCGATCGAGGCGGTCCATCGAGAATACGCCGACGCTGGCGCAGAGATCCTCACCACGAATTCGTACGGTGCGAACCGGCTGCAGCTCGATCGGCAGGGGCTGGCTGGCGACCTGCGACGCATCAATATTGCCTCGGCCCGGCTCGCGCGACAGGCGAGCGAGCGTCGCTGCTACGTCGCAGGATCAGTCGGGCCTCTCGGCGCCGCGATGGTGCCGCTCGGCCGGGTAGACCGCGAGGAAGCGCTGACGATCTTCCGCGAGCAGGTGGAAGCCTTGGCTGAAGGGGGAGTCGATCTCATCGTCATCGAGACGATTTCCGATCTCGAGGAGTTCGATGTGGCGTTGCTGGCCGCGCGCGAGGCGTGCGACCTACCAGTGGTGATCCACAAGACCTTCACGGAGGACGGTCGGACACTCATGGGCGAGTTGCCGCACGAGGTCGTTGCGCGTGCCGCGGCCGCCGGAGCAACCGCGGTGGGAGCCAACTGCACGGTGGGTCCGCAACGAATGGTCGATATCGTCGAGCGGATGGCGGAACGCTCCGAGATCCCGCTGTCCGCCATGCCCACGGCTGGCTTGCCGCGCTTGGTAGACGGCCAAGTGCGGTATCACGCTGAGCCGGATTACATGGGCCACTACGCACGGCGCATCGCGGAGGCCGGGGCGACGATCGTCGGCGCATGTTGCGGTTCGACGCCGGCTCACATCGCAGCGATGGCAAGGGAGCTGTCCACGGTCGTGTCGTCGCCACGCCGCGCGATCGTGGCGGTCACTGAGGATGTTGATAAGGGCACGGAGCCACTTCCCGCCGCGGAGCGGTCGCGACTGGCCGGCCGCCTGGGAAAGGAGTTCATCGCCGCGGTGGACATTGAACTTCCGCGCGGTCATGACCTGGCGGAAGTGATGAGTTATGCCACGCAGTTGCGCGACATGGGAGTGAACACGCTCATGTTGTCCGACGCGCTGCGGGCACGCCTCTTTGTGCACCCACTCGTGGTTGCGTACCGCTTGCAGGAAGACCTCGGCATGGAGTGTGTCCTGCCGTATCACACGCGCGACAAGAACGTCCTTGGCATCCAGTCAGACCTGCTGGCGGCACACGTGCTCGGGGTACGGAACTTATTCGTCTCGTTGAGCGATCCAGCCAATCTGGGCGACTATCCCAACACCCGGACGCTCAGCGACCTCGGGGCCAACGGGTTGGTGCGTATTCTGGCCGCCATGAACAGGGGCCTCGACTTGGCCGAGAACACGATTGGAAGCCCGACGGCTTTCGTGCCACTGGTCGGCGGCGATCCCAACGCCGAAGATCTGGCGGCGGAGGCGGCCCGTATCCACCTGGAGCTGGAGTCTGGCGCGTTGGGCGTGGTCACGCCCCCGCAGTTCGACGTCGGCTGCGTGGAGCGGTTCTGTGCTCACCTCGGTGTAGAGGTCCCTGTCGTCGTCGGGGTGCTGCCGCTGCGCTCGCCTGATCATGCTGACTACCTGCACAACGAGGTTCCCGGGATCAGCGTGCCGGAGGATGTGCGAGGACGGCTCAGGAAGAGCGACGATCCGCCGCGCGAGGGTTTGGCGATGGCACGCGAGCTACTGCGCTCACTTCCCGATCTGGTCGCGGGCACGCATGTGGTGCCCCCGTATCGCATGCGCGACCGGGCGTTCGACGCGCTCGAGGCGATGGGCCTTTGCGATGTGCTGAGCGTGGGCCCGCGTGCGCTCTGAAGTGGGCGAAGGCCAGCCGCAGGAACTCCTAGTGGTCGCCGGAGAGGCGTCTGGTGACGCACATGCCGCGGCGTTGATCCGCGAGTTGGGAGCGCGCGCCCCGGCGTTGCGGACGGTGGGTGTCGGCGGAGACCTGATGCAGGCTGCCGGCACCGAGTTGCTCTACCACTATCGCGGGCTGGCGGTTGTTGGCATTACCGAGGTGCTGGCGCACCTGGGTGACATCCGCCGCGCGATGAACGGCGTCCTGGAAGCGGTAGCTGCGCGTCCGATCTCGGCCGTGGTCCTGGTGGACTATCCCGACTTCAACATGACCCTGGCGCGCCGGCTTCGTCGTCACCACCCCGAGGTGCCGATCGTCTACTACATCAGTCCTCAGGTCTGGGCATGGCGCCCTGGCCGCGTGCACAAGTTGGCGCGGCTCGTCGATCGGATGCTGGTGATCTTGCCGTTCGAGGCCGAGTTGTACGCGGAGGCGGGAGTAGCAGTGGATTTCGTGGGACACCCGCTGCTGGACGAGCCCGAGGTGCATGAGTCCCGCGAGGCGTTCGCGACTCGTAACGGTCTGGACGCGGCGTTGCCGTGGCTGGGGATGTTGCCGGGAAGCCGTACGAGAGAGGTGGAAAGACTGCTGGGGCCCATGCTGGGCGCGGCGGAGCGCTTTCTCGCGGACCATAGCTACGAAGCCGTGATTCCACGCGCGAGGGGTCTGGACGGCGGGTTGTTCACAGCGGCCGTGGAGCAACTCGATCCTTCGATCCGGCAGCGTGTCCATCTGGTGGATGACGATTACCACGGACTGCTGCCGCATCTGCGTGCGGCGATGGTCTGCTCGGGTACGGCCACCCTGGAAACAGCACTCGCGGACACGCCCGAAGTGGTCGTTTACAGGACATCCTGGCTCACCTACAATCTCGGAAAATTACTCGTGCGCATCTCCGATATCGCGTTGGTCAACGTGGTCGGGGGGCGGCGAGGAGTGCCAGAATTACTTCAAGGCGACGTCACTCCAGCGAATATCGTGCGGTACCTCGGGCCGCTTGCGGAGGATGGTGCCGCGCGCACTGAGTGCCTGCGGTTCTTGCGTGAGGTGCGCGGAAAGCTCGGTGGGCCTGGCGCCTCGGCTCGCGCGGCGGACGCTGTTCTTGAAGTGCTCGTCGCTCGCCCGAACGGACAGATCTCTCGATGACGAATCTCAAACGGCTCTTCCGCTTCATGAAACCGCACCGACAGCGGATGGCCGGCGCTGCCGCGGCCATGGGCGCCGTGGCAGTGGCGAACTACGCGATTCTCTTGATGATCGAGCCCATCATGGATCAGACGCTCGTGGAGGGGGCGGCGTCTTCCTACGTGCGCAAGGTCGCCGCAGTCCTGGTCCTGCTCTACCTGTCAATGGGCATCGCGCGTTACCTATCCACGTATCTCATGGGTAGTGTCGGCTTCGCGGTCGTCCGCGACCTGCGCGTACATCTGTACCGACATCTGCAGTTCTTGCCGCTCGGGTTTCATTCGTCGCGATCCACCGGTGGCCTGATGTCGAGGGTGACGAGCGACGTGCTGGCCATCCAGGAGGCGCTGACCCGGGTGCTGGTTGATGTGGTGCGCGAGTCTCTGACGCTGGTCGGGTGCCTTGCCGTGATGTTCTACGTCGACTGGCTGCTGGCGCTGATCATCCTGGCGGCAGCGCCGCTGCTGATCACGGTCATCGGTCGGCTGGGGAAACGCCTGCGCAAAGCGAGCCACGAGGCACAGCGGGGCCTCGGGCAGCTGTCGGCCCTGCTACAGGAGACGCTGACGGGTATCCGGGTGGTCAAGGCGTTTGGTATGGAACACGCGGAGACGGAGAAGTTCCGGCGCGCGGCCGAGCGTCTGTTTCGTCATTCGCTGCACGCGGAAAGGCTGGGCGCGATCAGTTCGCCGCTGATGGAGTTCATCGGGGCATGTGCCGGCGCCGCCGTGCTGCTCTATGGCTCCGGCCGCATCGCCGCGGGCGTCCTGACAATGGGGCAGTTCGTGATGTTCCTGACCGCGGGCCTTGTCGCATACGCCCCGATACGGAGATTGAGCAACGCGAATGTACGCATTCAGGCGGCTGCCGCCGCGTCGGAGCGCATTTTCGAGATCCTCGACTCTCCAGTGGAGCCCCTGGCCGGCTCGGCGGAGTGGCCCGACGGCGGTGAGTTGAAGGTCACCGAAGAGCCGGGAAAGCTGCAGATGCCTGCGCTGGTTCACGGAATCGCCTTCGAGCATGTCTGCTTCGCCTACGACGACGGGGGGCCTACCCGGCAGGTACTGCACGACATCACCCTCTCGGTCCCGGCGGGGTCGGCAATTGCACTCGTGGGCGAGTCCGGTGGAGGCAAGTCGACGATCGCAAATCTGATCCCGAGATTCCACACCCCCACCGCGGGTGCCGTGAAGATAGACGGCGTCAATATCCGCGACGTGCGCCTCATAGACCTGCGCAGCCAGATCTCGGTGGTGACTCAGGAGACGATCCTGTTCAACGACACCGTGCGAGCCAACATTGCCTATTGCCAGCCCGGCATCTCGGCCGATGCGGTCGCGCGCGCCGCGCGCGCAGCGTTCGCGCACGAGTTCATCGAGGCCCTGCCGGAGGGTTACGACACAGTGCTCGGCGAGCGCGGGTTGCGCCTGTCAGGTGGCCAGCGGCAGCGAATCGCGATCGCGCGAGCGCTGCTCAAGAACGCGCCGATCCTCATTCTCGACGAGGCGACCAGTAACCTGGATGTGCGTTCGGACAGGCTCGTTCAGGAGGCTCTTGTCAACCTGATGGAAGGTCGTACGACGCTGATCATCGCGCACCGATTGTCGACGATTCAGAGTGCCGACATGATCGTCGTGATCGATGCCGGGCGAGTCGTCGAGCAGGGTACGCACGATCAGCTACTGGCACGAATGGGTCCCTATCAGCGTCTCTATGCCATGCACTTCGCGGCGTCTGCCGACGCCGGATTCGCACTGGAAAACTAGCAGCCTGTGGTAGAACCGGGAACCCCACCGCGCAGCGTTTCGGATCGGCTGGTGGCGGCGCTGGTCCCGCCAGTGGGCGCCGCATATCTCAGGCTCGTCCGGCGTACGATGCGGCTGTCGCGAGAGGGCGATGGAACGGCCCTGCCGGACGATGGCACGCCGGTCGTGTACTGCTTCTGGCACGAGAAACTGGCGATGATGCCGTGGGTGCAGTTCAGGCCACCGACGGTTGTCCCCGTGTCGCAGTCGCGCGACGGAGATTTCACCGCACGGCTGTTCGCCCGGCTGGGAGTGGAGGCGACCCGCGGCTCGAGTTCACGCGGAGGGGCTCTGGCCGCTCGCGGTATGGTGACCGCCGCGCGCGCAGGTCGGGATCTCGGGATTACGCTCGATGGGCCGCGTGGCCCCGCCCACGTGGTGCAACCCGGCGCCACCTGGATTGCACGTGCCGCCGGCTGCGCACTGCTTCCGGTGGGCTTCGCCTGCAGTCGCTATCGTCGCCTCGGAAGCTGGGATCGCATGGTGATTCCTTTGCCTTTCTCGCGCGGAGCGTTCGTATACGGCGAGCATCTGTACGTGCCCCGCGACGCCACTCACGACGATCTGGCGGTGGCCGATCAGGAACTGGCGCGCCGAGTCGAAGAGGTTACGAAACGAGCTGAAACGATGCTGCTAACATGAGCCGCCATGATCAAATCTATGAGCGGGCACGGCCGTGCGGATGCCGCCAGTGAGGCGCTGCGGATCACCGTCGAGGTTCGCAGCGTAAATCACCGTTTCTGTCGAGTCTCGTTGCGTCTGCCAAGCGAGTTGATCGCGTTCGAGGACGTGGCTCGCCGACAGGTGCAGGCGTGTGTCCAGCGCGGCAAGGTTGATGTAACCGCTTCGATCGCCGGGGCCGGCGGGCAGAGCGTGCGCCTGGATCATGACGCTGCGGCGGCGTGGGTGAGTGAGTTGCGCCAGCTTGCGGACCGTAACGGTCTGGAGGGCAACCCTACGCTTGGCGATGTGCTCCAGCTCCCTGGAGTACTTGCTGGCGCCGGCACCGTGCCTGTAGACGACGGCACTGGAAAGTTACTCGGCGCGGGGCTCGCCGACGCGCTAAAGGCGTTCGACGAGATGCGCCGCGGTGAAGGCGCTGACATGGCCAAGGACCTGAGCGGCCGGACGGCGCTGATGCGCGCGCGCATCGAGGAGGTCGCCGCGGTTGCCGACTCGCTGCCTGGACGGGTTCGCGATCAGCTACGCGAGCGAATCGCTGATCTGCTGGGCGATGCCGGTGTCGAGGTCAGCGAGGACCGCATCGTGCAGGAGGCCGCCCACTACGCCGATCGCGCCGACGTGACCGAAGAAATCGTGAGGTTACGATCGCACCTCGACAAGGTGGACGAACTGCTCGAGTCGGACGAGGCCGTCGGCCGAACCCTCGAGTTCGTGACGCAGGAGATTCATCGCGAGTTGAACACGATTGGCTCGAAGAGCAAGGACCTCGAGGTAGCCGACGCGATCGTCGTCCTCAAGGCGGAGCTCGAACGTCTGCGCGAGCAGGTGCAGAACATTGAGTGAGTCGCGGCCCGCGAGTCTTGTTGTTTCGGCGCCCTCTGGGGCCGGGAAGACGAGCCTGGCGGATCACCTGCTGAACAACGTTTCACGGGTGCAGCGCACGATCTCCTGCACGACACGCGAACCGCGCAATCACGAGGTCGATGGCGAACACTATTTCTTCGTCACCGCAGAGAAATTCGACGCCCTCGTGCGCGACGACAAGTTCCTCGAATGGGCAGAAGTCCACGGCCATCGCTATGGGACTCCGTCTGCCGAGGTCGACAGGATTCACGCGTCCGGTGACGACGCCGTCATGGTGATTGATGTCCAGGGAGCGGAATCCGTGCGGCAAGCGTTGCCCGAATCCGTCACCGTCTTTGTCCTTCCGCCGTCACGGCGAGCGCTGATTGAGAGGCTTGATGGACGTGATGGTCTCGGCGGCGGGGAGGGGCGCGAACTTCGCTTGCGCGTCGCGGCGGACGAAATCGCGGACTATGTGAAGTACGATTACGTGGTCGTGAACGACGACTTCGATATTGCGGCGGCGGAACTTGCCGCCATCGTCCGGGCCGAACGCTGCTGCCGGCAGCGTCGGCAAGCAGAGGCGGAGAGGCTTCTGGCCGATTTTCGCGCCGAGACGAGCGACCCGGACTGCGACGCCAACAGCAGAACAGCAGGAGATTGAAATGACAGAGCCCGTGAGCACGCCGCCCGTCAGCGAGTTCCTTTTCGTGGAAGTTGCTGCGCAGCGCTGCATGCAGTTGATGCGTGGCGCGCGACCGAAGATCGAGTCTGAAGCGCGCAAGTACAGCACTCTCGCGATTACCGAAGTGGAGGAAGGTCTCGTCCCGTGGCGTATCCGCGGCGAGGACGAGGAGCCTCTCGTGGCAGCCGCCATGGCCGCGTCCGATGAGGGCTCCGACGAAGAGGAGTGACCGCACTGCTCAGGATGACGATGTCGTGAGCTCGAGTTCGCTGCAAGGAAAGCGGGTCGTCCTGGTCGTGACGGGCGGCATCGCCGCGTACAAGACGTGCGAAGTGGTTCGTCGCCTCCGCGATCACGGCGTGGAAGTGCGCATTGCGATGACCACGGCGGCCACGCGCTTCGTCGCTCCGCTGACGTTCGCGGCGTTGTCTGGCCAGCCGGTCGTCACGTCGCTGTTCGAGGGCGGGTCTCCTGAAGAGATACCGCATGTCCGCTGGGCGGAGTGGGCCGACATGCTGTGCGTTGCGCCGGCCACGGCGGACTTCGTTGCCAAGATGGCGCATGGGGTTGCCGATGACTTTGCCTCCACGTTGTCTCTCGCGAACGCGGCACCGACTCTGGTGGCGCCGGCGATGGAAGACGACATGTATCGCCATCCGGCCGTGCAGCGGAACATCGCGACGCTGACGGGCGACGGGGTAGCCATAGTCGGCCCGGCGACAGGCTCTCTGGCCTCGGGCCGGACGGGCCCCGGTCGGATGAGCGAACCCGATGAGATCGTCGCGGCGGCATTGCGCGTGCTGCGACACGGGGTGATTGCCGCCGACCTCGAGGGCCAGCACGTGGTGATCACCGCTGGACCGACGTACGAAGCGCTCGACCCGGTGCGCGGATTCACCAATCGATCGAGCGGTCGCATGGGCTTCGAACTTGCGCGTGAAGCGAGGTGGCGCGGTGCGCGGGTGACGCTCGTGGCTGGGCCAACCTCGCTCGTGCCGCCGGCCGGGGTGCGATATCAGCCCGTGCGGTCGGCCGGCGAGATGCACGAGGCAGTGCGATCGGTAGCGGCAGACGCCGAAGTCGCGATCATGTGCGCGGCCGTGTGCGACTTCACCCCGGCGGAGCCGGCCGACGCCAAGCTGAAGAAGGGCGCTCGAGACCGGATCGACATTCCGATGGTCCGCACCGCGGATATCCTCGCCAGTCTCGGGACCAGCGCCGAACGACCGTTCCTGGTTGGGTTTGCCGCCGAGAGTTCGGGCCTGCGAGAGCATGCCGTGGAGAAGATGGAATGCAAGAATTGCGACATGATCGTCGGCAACCTGATCGGTGGGGCGGATGTCGGGATGGGCGGCCACGAGAACGAAGTCGTGATCCTTGATCGCCAGGGCGGTGAACAACAGGTAGGGCGGTCTTCCAAGGCAGACGTCGCCACTCGCATATGGAACGCGATCGCCCGCTTCCGGGAGCAGGCCAGTAGGTGACCGACAGGAGAGAGGCTCGCCGGCAATCCATCGGGCATTTGCAGCGCCTGCAGGCCGAGGGGGTCGGGGCGATGCCTATGACTCAACAGGCGGCAACGAACGAGACCTTCGAGTCCGCCCCCATCGAGGCCGCGCCGGAGTCGGTGGCGCAATCCGGGGCACGCACCCTCGCGGACATTGATCGAGACAGTCAGGCGTGCACGCTCTGTTCGTTGTGCGAGGAGCGCACCAGGGTCGTCTTTGGTGTGGGCGACCCGAATGCCCGTCTGATGTTCATTGGCGAGGGCCCCGGCCGGGACGAGGATCTTCAGGGCGAACCGTTCGTGGGCGCCGCGGGGCAACTGCTCAACAAGATCCTCGACGCGATGGGCCTGCGGCGGGCGGATGTCTACATCGCGAACACCGTGAAGTGCCGTCCCCCTCGCAATCGAAATCCAGAGCCGGCGGAACTCGCTGCCTGCCGGCCGTACCTGCTCGAGCAGGTCAGAGCGGTTGCTCCCGAGTTGGTCGTGGTACTCGGCAGAGTTGCCATGCAGGCGGTTCTGGAGACCGATGCCCCGCTGGGCCGCATGCGAGGGAGGTTCCACGACTGGGATGGAACCCCGGTGGCGTGTACCTACCATCCTGCGTATCTGCTGCGGAAGCCGGAGGACAAGGGCAAGACCTGGGCTGACATGCGCGCGGTGATGGAACGCCTCGGCCTCGAGATCCCTTGAGGGTGAAGGCTGCCGTACCGCCGCGTAGGCACTGGCAAATGTCCAGCACAGTAGTGTCGTGGCCGGCTCCGGTACGACCGTGACCAGGCAGCCATCGCTCTACCCCGCGACGGGGCAACACGCGATCGTGGCGGTCGCTGCCCCCGTGCCGGAGGGTTATACGTACAGCGTTCCGCCTGAGTTCGAGGGCCTGGTCGTTGTCGGGGCGCGAGTGCGGGTCAGGTTTGCGGGTCGCCGGCTGACCGGCGTAGTGACCAGCCTGCTTGACGAAGTGCCCGTGGAACTGGACCCCCGGCGCATACGAGCAATCGACGACCTCCTCGATCGCGAAGCCGTCGTCCCGGCCGCGGTGCTCGAACTGTCCGCTCGCGTTGCTGCCGCTTATCTCGTCGGCATCGGAGAGGTTCTCGCGCTTTGCCTGCCGCCGGGCGGCGACCAGGTGGGCGGGCGAAGAGCCCGGTTGCTGGCGACGAAGGCGTCCTCTCCGCCGGGATGTGAACCGGTGCTCAACGTGCTGCGCGGGCGCGGAGAAGGCGAATGGGTTGCGGCGAGACATCTCGAAGCTCGTTGTCCGGACCATCCGGTGCACGCGAGCTTGTTCGCGCTGGCGGCGGCCCGATTGGTGGAACTGCAGTTGGAGGGTGGCGGCGGGGCGCCCGGGGCACGACGCGTCTATCTGCGCTGGAACCCCGACACAACACTGGAGATGGCGCAGCAGCTGACATCGCGGGCACCGAAACAGGCTGCGGCGATTGCCGGTCTGGCTCAGCTCGCTCGTGAGCGACGGCTGGAAAAGGAGTTGATCGAGCAACTCGGCGTCACACGTGCGGTGCTGACCGGACTGGCGGCCAAGGGAGTTATCGAGAGGTGCTCGCTGACTGAAGAGGCCCCGCCGACTGAGATGATGCCGGACGATGGGGCCGGCTCGTTCAACCTGACGCCGGCACAGCGTGCGGCCGTGGATATCCTGATGGAGCGCATCGAGTCCACCGCCGGCGCTCCGGTACTGCTGCACGGCGTGACGGGAAGCGGCAAGACGGAGGTGTATCTCCGGGCCGCTGCGCGGGCCGTCGCCGTCGGGCGGGGAGTATTGCTCCTGGTGCCGGAGATCGGGCTAACGCCGCAGTTGGAGCAGCGCGCTCGCGCGGTACTGGGGGACCAGGTCGTGGTTGTTCATTCCCGCATGGCGGCCGGCGCTCGCGCCCGGGCCTGGTGGCGCCTGCGCTCGGGCCAGGCCCGCGTCGTCGTTGGGCCTCGGTCCGCAGTGTTCAGTCCGATCGAGAACGTTGGGCTGATCGTTGTCGACGAGGAGCAGGACTCGGCCTACAAACAGGCAGAGCGCCCGCGCTACCACGGTCGCGAGGTGGCACTGTGGCGGGCCGAACTCGAAGCTGCGACGATTGTGCTGGGCTCGGCCACCCCGGCGGTGGAGAGCTATGCGGCAGGCCAGGAAGGGAAGTGGTCGCTCGCCCGAATGCCCGACCGGGTAGGCAAGCGCCCACTTCCAGCAACCGAACTCGTTGACATGCGAGACGAGTGGCGCTCGAGTGGTCGGTCGCTGATCTCGAGGCGGCTCGAGCACGCACTAGCCCTGAGGGTGGAAACGGGCGAGCAGGCCCTGGTGATGCTCAATCGGCGCGGCTTCGCCAGTGCCATAGTGTGCCGTTCTTGCGGCGACCGCGGTGAGTGCCCCAATTGCGCGGTAAGTCTCACCTATCACCGACAGAACTCATCGCTGGTGTGCCACTACTGCGATCACAGGGAGGCCGTGCCGAGCCTTTGCCGGCAGTGCGGTGCAACGGCCCTCCACGACATCGGGCACGGTACCCAGCGGTTGCAGGAGGCGCTGGTCAAGCGCTTCCCGACCGCACGGATCGAGCGCTTCGATGCTGACCAGACACAGCGGCGCGGCGCACACGCGCGCATCCTTTCGAGCTTTGGCCGCGGCGAGATCGACGTGCTCGTCGGAACGCAGATGCTTGCCAAAGGGCACGACTTCGCGGCGGTCACGCTCGTCGGCGTTGTGGGTGCGGATGCCTCGTTAGGCGTGCCGGACTTCCGCGCTGCCGAGCGCACGTTTCAGTTGTTGACCCAGGTCGCGGGCCGGGCGGGGCGCGGCGAACTTGCCGGCGAGGTAATCCTGCAGGCCCATCAGCCTGACCACTACGCGATCGAGGCGGCCCTACGGCACGATTTCGAAGGCTTCTATGCTCGTGAGATCGAGTTTCGCCGCCGGCTGGCGTATCCGCCGTTCAGCGCCCTGGCCGTTTGCCTGTGCCGGGGCAAGGTGGCCACACAGGTCAAGGAAGAGGCGGACAGGCTCGCCGCGGCGTTGCGCGCAGTGACCGGCGATCAGGCCAGGATAATCGGACCGGCGTCGCCACCAATCGGACGGCTTCGCGGCAAGTATCGACTGCACGTCCTGGTCAAGGTTCGCGATCGCGCCCAGTTGCCGGTGTTCATAGGCGCGGGCCTGGAGCGCCTGCAGGCTGAGGGCCGGCGACCGTCGGATCTGATCGTCGACATCGTGCCTGACTCGCTCATGTAGCGGACTGCCCGCGACATCGCTCCGTAGGTCGCGACGACGCCCTCGGTTCGGGAAGCTATAGTGCTGCAATCATGAGTTCAGACGCCTCCGGTACCCGCTTCGTCCATCTGCACAACCACACGAACTTCTCGTTGCTGGATGGGGCAACGCGAATCGACCAGCTCATGGACCGCTGTGTCGAATTGGGGATGGACGCCGTCGCCCTAACCGACCATGGCAACATGTTCGGCGCGATTCAGTTCTACCGGGCGGCGCGCCAGCGCGGGATCAATCCGATCATCGGGATGGAGGCGTACCTCGCCCCCGGCGCTCGCGATAGCAAAGCGACGGGGCCTCGCGGCGACTATGCGAGTCACCTCTTGCTGCTGGCCAAGAACGAGGAGGGCTATCGCAACCTGCTGAAGCTCTCGAGCATCGGGTACCTGGAAGGCTTCTATTACCGTCCGCGCATCGATCGGGACACGCTCGCCAAGTACAGCGGTGGGCTCATCGCTACCACCAGTTGCCTGTCGGGGGAGGTGTCCCAGTACCTGCTCAACAACGACATGGATGGCGCCCGCCGCGTCGTCGGGGAAATGATCGCGATCTTCGGGCGCGACAATTACTACGTCGAGCTGCAGGACCAGGGAATCGCGGAGCAGCGACGGATCAATCCTGATTTGGTCAGGCTGGCGCGCGAGTTCGACCTGTCGCTGATGGCTTCCAATGATTGCCACTACCTGCGGCAAGAGGACAGCGACCCGCACGACGTTCTGCTTTGCATCCAGACCGGCAAGGGGATCCATGATCCCGGGCGCATGAAGTTCCCGAACAACGAGTTCTACCTGAAGACGCCGGATGAAATGGCACGGGTGTTCCGCGAGGTTCCGGAAGCGGTGGCTCAGACCGTCGAAATCGCTCAACGATGCGACCTGAGGCTCGACTTCGAGGGCCACCATCTGCCGCGTTTTCCTGTGCCTGAAGGCATGGCGATGGACGACTACTTCCAGCAGATGGTGCGGAGTGGGTTCGATGACCGGATGCGACAACTCGGGTTTGGCAACGGCGCGGGTCCAGCGCCTGCCGACTATGAGCAGCGCCTCGCTTATGAGGTCGACATCATCCGCAAGATGGGCTTCCCGGGTTACTTCCTGATCGTCTGGGACTTCATCCGGTACGCCAAGGAGCAGGGCATTCCAGTAGGCCCGGGTCGTGGTAGCGCGGCGGGGTCGCTCGTCGCCTATGCGCTTGGCATTACCGACATCGATCCGATGCACTACGGGCTCGTGTTCGAACGTTTCTTGAACGTCGAGCGCGTGAGTATGCCGGATATCGACATCGACTTCTGTATGCGGCGCCGTGGGGAAGTGATCGACTACGTGGCTCGCAAGTACGGCCACGATAAGGTCGCGCACATCATCACGTTCGGCACCATGGCAGCGAAGGCGGCCATCCGCGATGTGGGGCGCGCTCTCGAGATGTCCTTCGGTGATGTCGATCGCATCGCCAAGATGATCCCCCCTGACCTTGGGGCCACGATCGCGGACGCCCGCGCTAGCAATGCCGACCTGCGCCAGGCCATCGAAGACGACGAACAGGTGGGCAAGCTCGTGGGTCTTGCCGAAGGGCTCGAGGGCCAGGTGCGACACGCATCTACGCACGCAGCGGGGGTGGTAATCGCCGATGAGCCGCTGACGAACTATGTGCCGCTCTACAAGGCGCCCGGCGGCAAAGACGACAGCTCGCAGCTCGTGACGACGCAGTTCCCGATGAACGATGTCGAGGCGATCGGGCTGCTGAAGATGGATTTCCTAGGGCTGCGCACGTTGACGCTGGTGCACGATGCGCTGTCGTCGATCTCCCGGGAGAAGGGGAAGCCCTTTACTACCGACGACATCCCGCTGGACAACAAGAAGACCTATCGGATGTTCGCCAAGGGCAATACCTCCGGGATCTTCCAGTTCGAATCGTCCGGCATGCGTGAGTACCTCAAGAAGCTCAAGCCGACCCAGTTGAACGACCTGATCGCCATGAACGCGTTGTATCGGCCGGGCCCGATCGGCTCCGGGATGATTGACCAGTACATCGAGCGCAAACACGACCCCAGCCAGGTGGCGTACGAGTTGCCGCAGCTCGAGGACATCCTGCAGGAGACCTACGGCGTAATCGTCTATCAGGAACAGGTCATGCGAATCGCCGCGGCGCTAGCCGGCTTCTCGCTCGGCGAAGCAGATATTCTCCGCAAGGCCATGGGCAAGAAGAAGCCTGAGGTGATGGCCTCCATGGAGAAACAGTTCTTGCAGGGCTGCGAGGCCAAGGCGATTCCTGCTCGACCGGCGAAGAAGATCTGGGACCTGATCGTGGAGTTCGCCGGCTACGGGTTCAACAAGTCCCACTCGGCTGCGTATGCGCTCCTGGCGTACCAGACAGGCTTCCTGAAGGCCAACTATCCGGTGCACTTCATGGCTGCGGTGCTCACCAACGAGGAAGGCAACACCGACAAGGTGGTGCGCTACATCAATGAGTGCCGCGGCATGGCGATCAATGTATTGCCTCCGGATGTGAACCAGTCAGACGTGCACTTCACACCGATTGGCGAGGACATCCGTTTCGGTCTCGCCGCGATCAAAGGTGTTGGCGAGGGCGCGGTAGAGAACATCATCGCGGCGCGCGATCGCGCCGGGCGTTTCCGCGGCCTAGTGCAGTTCTGCGAGAAGATCGACCTCAGCGGAGGCATCAACCGCAAGACCCTCGAGAGCCTGATCAAGGCTGGGGCGATGGACAGTCTGATCGCTGACCCGGAGATCGACGCACGCACGACCCGTGCTCTGCTCGAAGCGCAACTCGAAGGCGCGTTGCATGCAGGGCAGCAGAAGCAACGCGACCGAGTCACGGGTCAGGGGTCGCTGCTCGACGGGATGGAGGGAGACGAAGACGTCGCCCCGGTGACCCCGACGCGCATTCCTGAGCCCTGGTCGGAACGGGACATGCTGGCGGCGGAGAAGGATTCGCTGGGCTTCTACGTCAGCGGCCACCCGTTGCAGCAATACGCGGAGCAGCTGGCCGAGCACACGGACACCACGACGGTGGGTATCGCCACCGCCAGAGCGCGGAAGGAACTCGCGCTCGGTGGGACGGTGGTGTCTGTGCGTCAGATGACCACGCGCAAGGGCGATCGCATGGCGATTCTCCAGTTCGAGGACATGGAGGGGCAGGCGCGGATCGTCGTCTTCCCCAAGGTCTACCAGAAGTGCGCGTCGCTCCTGGTGGAGGACGCCGTGCTACTGGTGAAGGGCCGCAAGGACTCGGGCGACGACGCCGCGAGTATTCTGGCCAGCACCATCGAGCCTCTTGCGGGCATGGTTGCGAAGGTTGAGCAGCCCACGGCGCAGACCGTGGAGGTCTCCGTCGATCTGGAGGTCATGGATAAGTCGGTGCCGGCGGAGCTACGGGCGGTCCTCGAGCGTCATCGGGGTCCTGTTCCGGTGATCGTGCAGGTCGTCGGGCAGCAGCCGCAAGCGTTCCGCGCACGCATCACGCCGAACCGCTATCTGTTCGTCGAGCCGTCAGAGGGGCTCGTGGGTGAATTGCAGCAACTGCTCGGCGCCGATGCCGTGCGATTGCGGACCTGACCGGGGCAGCCCGTGGTAGAGGCCTCGGACTCAGTCGCACGCGAGAGCATCGAGGATCGTCTGTCGCGACTCCCGAGCTCGGTGGAGCTGGGCGATGAGCTGGCAACCGAGTTTCGCCGGCGAAGGGCCCGGATTCATCAACGGCACAACGAGTGGCGTCGGGGCATGCCGGCGATCGATGAACTGTTCGACAATGACGAGCATCGGGCGAAGGCGCTCGCGGGCAGCCTGGCGACAGAGTTCGAGCGAATCCTGGAACTGCACGGCGAGATGGCGCGGGAGGTCGAGCCGTCGCTGGAGTGGCCGGGCGCGTTCGCGGCGGAGTGGTGCCAGCTGGCCAGGCACCTGGCCGAGTGCTGGGCGTGGGACGCAGAGGCGAACGCGATGTTCGAACTCGTCCTGGACGACTTGAGCGCCCAGGCGGTACGCCGAGCACAAGTGGGAGATCGTCCCCGGGCGAAGCGCGCGGAGGCACAGATGTCCCGGTTTCGCCGTCTGGGGATCATGGGCGTCCGGACCGTCGGGCGGTTCTTCCGCCCGCCCCCCACGCGTCACTGAGCGCCCGCTTCGTGCGGCATGTGGGGTGCCCAAAAGGCGCGGCCACTGCGTGCTAACCTTCGGGCCATGTACCGCAAGGCAGAAGAATTCGAGAAGCCGATCCGCGAGATCGAAGACCAGATGGCGGAACTGCGCCGCTACCCGGAGTCGATGCAGCGAGATGTGCGTCTCGAGCGGCTCGAGAAGAAGCTCGCCGAGACGCGCAGCGGTATTTACGGGAATCTGTCGCGCTGGCAGACCACGCTCGTAGCACGCCATCCGCGACGGCCGTACACGCTCGACTACATAGGTCAGCTGTTCACGGATTTCGTCGAGCTTCGTGGTGATCGCCTGTATCGCGACGATCCGGCGATTGTCGCGGGCCTCGCTGAGTTTCGTGGCCGGTCTGTGGGGATCGTCGGTCACCAGAAGGGTCGCAACACCAAGGAAAAGCTCCATCGCAACTTTGGCATGCCCAATCCCGAGGGTTATCGGAAGGCTCTGCGCGTGATGCGTATGGCGGAACGATTCGGGATGCCGGTGTTGACCTTCATCGATACTCCTGGCGCCTACCCGGGTTCGGGAGCAGAGGAACGCGGCGTCGCGGAGTCGATCGCGGTGAGCCTTCGAGAGATGGCGGTTCTGCGGGTGCCCATTATCGCCACGGTTATCGGGGAAGGAGGCAGTGGCGGAGCTCTGGCTATCGGAGTGAGCAATCGAGTCAATATGCTCGAGCATTCCGTCTACTCGGTCATCTCGCCGGAGTCCTGTTCATCGATCCTGTGGCGCGACGCTGAGCATACGGAAGAAGCCGCCGAAGCGCTGCGGCTCACGGCGACCGATTTGGTCGACTTGGGCCTGGTGGATGAGATCATTCCCGAGCCTGCCGGTGGTGCCCACACCGATCCGATTGCCATGGGTCGAAGCCTGGGCGACGTGCTGTCGCGTCAACTCGAAGAGCTGACGAACCTGCCGACTGAGCGCATCGTCGATGAGCGCTACTCCAAGTTCCGAGCAATGGGGAGCGTTGCGGCCGAGTGACCGAGATGCCGGATGGGGCTCAGCGTGCTCGAATTGAGGCTCGGAGGCTCTGGGAGGTGCGCGAAGTGGATGAGGACGCCGCCCGGCGGCTGGCGTCCAATCTCGGGATCTCCTCGGTGACCGCCCGGGTGTTGGCGGGCCGCGGGCTCACCACGCCTGCGGCCGCGGAGAGGTTCCTGACGCCAGGACTCGACGAACTGCACTCGCCCTTCGAGTTCGTGCAAATGGACGCTGCCGTCGAGCGCTTACAGGCGGCAATCGCGGCCGGGGACCGCATCGCCATCCATGGCGACTACGACGTGGACGGGATCAGCGGTAGCGTTCTGCTCGCCACGGTGCTTCGCCATCTCGGCGGCGACATCGAGGTCATCCTGCCGCATCGGCTAACAGATGGGTACGGGTTCAACCCGAGTGGAGTGGACCGTGCCCAGGCGGCGGGCGCGCGCCTGCTCGTCGCCGTGGATTGCGGCATCACAGGTTGGGAGGCCTGCGATCACGCCGCGGGCCTCGGGATCGACGTGATCATCGTGGATCACCATTTGCCGCAAGGCCAATTGCCGCAGGCTGTAGCCATCCTCAATCCGAGGCTCGAAGACAGCGGCTATCCGGAGCCTGATCTGGCCGCGGTGGCGGTGGCCTTCAAGCTGGCGCGCGCGATGCTCGAGCGCTCCGACACCACTGCGAGCGGCCTCGCGATGCTCAAGTTGGTGGCGTTGGGGACGATTGCCGACCTGGTGCCGCTACGAGGAGAGAACCGTGCCCTCGCCGTGCATGGACTCGCCGGGCTCGCCGATACCGTGAATCCCGGCCTACGTGCGTTGATGCAGGTAGCGGGAGTGGACCCAAGGCGAGTCACCGCTGGCGACGTAGCATTCCGCCTGGCGCCCAGAATCAACGCCGCGGGCCGGGTCGGGCACCCTGATGATGCTGCGGAGATGTTCATGACCGCCGATGAAGCCGTAGCCAAGAGGCTGGCCGGCCACCTCGAGCAGCTCAACACCGAGCGCCGCGAGCTGGAGCAGAGGGTAAGCGCCGAGGCCCTGACCCAGAGCGCTGGCGACGAGGGGCTGATCGTCGTCGCGGCCGGCGAAGGCTGGCACCGTGGAGTCGTCGGGATCGTCGCGTCGCGACTCGTGGAACGGACGGCACGGCCGTCCTTGGTGATCTCAGTGGAAGGTGCCGAGGCGCATGGGTCGGCTCGTTCCGTGCCGGGCTTCGATATTTCCGCGGCGCTGGCGGCCGCCGCGCCACTGTTGGATTCGTACGGGGGACACAAACAGGCTGCCGGCTTCCGCCTGGCCAGTGATCGGATCGACGACCTGCGCGCAGCCTTGCACGAGTACGCGACCCAGTTCGACGCGAGCAGCCTGCAGGCTGTGCTGACCTGCGACGACGAGCTGCACGGCGATGACGCAACAACTGATCTGGCGCTGGAGCTCGAGCGCCTGGAGCCGTTCGGCATCGGCAACCCGCGGCCGCGCTTCCTGTGTCAGGAGCTGCGGCTGGCTGGGCCGGTCCAGGTGCTCAAGGAGCAACACTTGAAACTGCTGGTGCGCTCGGGCGACAAGGCCATCTCGGCCATCGCATGGCGGCGCGGAGAACTGGCGGAGAAGCTCGCCGGAGCGACATCCGTCGACGTGGTCGCGACGCTCAAGGTGAATCGTTTTCGCGGACGGCTGGAACCACAGCTCGAGATCCAGGACCTACGCGCCTAGTCACTTGGCGCGAGCGCGTGGCTAGTCGCGTGGCTGGACCGCCCACGCGATCACGATGCCGGCCAGGTACAGCATCAGCATCGGTATGGCGAGGATGGTTTGCGTGGCGAAGTCGGGGGTTGGCGTTACCACCGCCGCGACGATGAAGATGATCAGGATCGAGTAGCGGAAGTTTCGCCACATTCCGCCGGCTGTGACCAGGCCGAGGCGCGCCAGAAAGAAGACCACGATCGGCCACTCGAAGATCAACGCGCAACCAAGCAACGTCCGCAGAAGGAAGCTGAAGAGGTTGTTGACCGTCAGCAGTTGGCGGAAGTCGCCCCCTAGCGACAGAAAGAAGTCTGCCATGATCGGGAACAGGACCTTATAGCCGAATAGTCCGCCGAGGATGAAGCAGGCGGCGCTGGCGAACACGACAGGCACAGCGTAGAAGCGCTCACGCCGGTACAGGCCCGGCGCGACGAACATCCACGCCTGGTAGATGAGCACTGGCGACGACAGGAAGATCCCCGCGACCGCGGCTACCTTCAGGTAGAGCACGAAGGGCTCGGTGAGTGACAGGAACACCAGTCGATCGGAGTCGGCAGGGAGGAGCCGCACGACGGGCTCGGTCAGGATCTCGTAGATACGGTCGGAGATCGCCCAGCAAGCGAGCATCGCCACAACGAACGCGATGACGCTGATGACGACGCGTCGCCGGAGCTCGGTGAGATGCTCCAGCAACGACATCTCCGGCAGCGGGGCGCCGCTCGACTCCTGCGCGTCGACCGGATCGACTGTGGCCGTGTCCTCGCTCATGACTCAGGTTCGCCGACGTCAGTCGTCGTCGAGTTCACGGCGACGCTCGGCGCGATCGTCGAGGGCGATCTCGTCTTCGAGCGAGCGCTTGAGGTCGTTAGACGCGCGACGGAATTCGCGCATGCCCTTGCCGACAGTGCGGCCGAGCTCGGGCAGGCGCTTCGGGCCAAACACCACGAGCGCGATGATGACGATGATGAGCAGCTCGGTGCCACCGATTGAACCAAACATGAGTGCCTCGGACGGTACTGAAATCCTACCGCAATGATAGGCCAGGGAAGCGGGTGGGCCAATTCAGCTGCTGCTACGCGAGCGACGAAAGATACTTGTACGCGTTGCCAGTGAGGAACGTCACCACGCGCTCGTCGCGGCAGATGGCGCCGTCCTCGACGAGCCGCTGTGCCGCTACGAGCGTGGCGGCGGCCTCTGGAGCGGCGTAAATGCCTTCGACTGCGGCCAGCCGACGCAGCATCTCCAACATGGCGTCGTCTTCCACCATTACGGCCGTACCCTTGGAGGCGCGCAGCACTTGCAGGATTTCGCGGTCGGCGAACGCCGTGGGCACCCGCAGGCCGTTGGCGACGGTCGTCGCGTTCTGCCAGGGTTCCGCGCTCTCCAGGCCCGCGTCGAAGGCGCGAACGATTGGCGCGCAGCCGTCAGCCTGGACGGCGATCATCCGCGGACGCCGGCTGTCGATCATGCCGATCGTTTCGAGTTCGTCGAATGCCTTCCACATGCCCAACAGGCCTGTGCCTCCACCGGTCGGGTACAGGATCACGTCGGGGAGCTCCCAGCCCAACTGTTCGGCCAGTTCGAGCCCCATGGTCTTCTTGCCCTCGAGCCGATAGGGCTCCTGCAGGGTGCTCACGGGAAACCAGTCGTCCTCGGACTCGCGTTTCATCTGGGCGCCCGCATCCGAGATCGTGCCGTCAACCACCGTGACGCTGGCACCGAGGTCGCGGTACTCAGTGAGGAACTCGGGCGGGGTCTCGGCGGGCACGTAGATCACCGCACGCATGCCGCCACGTGCACAGTAGGCGGCCATCGCGCTGCCTGCATTGCCCGCGGTGGGAATTGAGAGCGTGCTGATGCCGAGTTCGCGCGCGCGGCTTACCGCCATGCACAGGCCACGGGCCTTGAACGATCCGGTCGGATTCAGGCCCTCGTCCTTGGCCAGGAGCTCATCGAGCCCGAGGTGTGCCCCCATCCGTCCGAGACGCAGCAGGGGGGTGCCACCCTCGCCCAGGCACAGACGGTGTTCGGGGCCGCGCACAGGCAAGAGATCTGCGTAGCGCCACAGTCCTCCTGGTCGATTGGCCAATTGGTCGGGCGTCCACTTGATCTGGTCGAGTTGGTAACGGGGGTAGAGAGGCCCGCCACACGAGCAGAACCGATGGACTTCATCGGCATCATAGAGCTGTTCGCATCGACTACAGGAGAGATGGGCTAGCGAAGAAGGTACCGATTGCATGACGAGCGCTCACAAAGCAGAGTTGCGAGATGGGCCCCCCCGTAGCAGAGGTGCGATGGGCGGTTAAGCTGCGTAGCTTCGCGGAAGTACGTCGGTGACGCAAACGGCAACGATAGACGGGGCCGTGAGCGTTTGCCCGCGTGTTTTGCTAATCTGTGCTGTACGAAATTGGCTACTTCAGCAGAAGTGGGTCCCGTGCCCGCTTCTTTTCTTTGTACGGACAAGTTGATGTCGACAGAGCAGCAGACAACACCGAGCGAGGCGATCGCGCAGCAGGTTGCGCCGCTGGCCGCACGCGTGGCCGAACGCGTAGGCTGCAAGCTCGCGTACGTGAGGTACTTGTTCGAACAAAGCAACTGGATTCTCCGCGTCGTGATCGATCGTGATGGTGGCGTCAATGTTGAGCACTGCGCCAAGGTGAGTCGCCAGCTGTCCGCGTTGCTGGATGTCGAGGACTTTATCGAGGCGGCGTACACGCTCGAGGTTTCCTCGCCGGGACTCGACAAGGAACTGCTCGTCGCGGCGGATTTCAAGAAGTACGCAGGTCAGGCGATTCGCATCGAGACGGTAGAGGGCCCAGAGGGCAGCGCCACATTGCGTGGGAAGTTGCGTGGCCTGAACGGCGGCAACGTGTTGCTGGAGGACGAAGGCGGCGACCGGCTCGAGTTGCCGCGATCGACTATCGCGGAAGCCCGACTCGAAGTGGAAATTTGACGATATGTACCGAGTCTACGTAGGAAAGGACGGCTAGATGTTGCTGCAGACGATCGAGCAGATCGGGCGCGAGAAGAACATCGCGCCCGAGGTGATCATCGCCGCTATTGAAGAGGCGATGGCCGTGGCTGCTCAGAAGTTCTACCGAACCGAGGATCGGCTCGTCGGCCGCCTGGACCCAGAAAGTGGAGAACTGGAGTTGCACGCCGTGAAGACGGTGGTCGAAGAGGTAGAGGATCCGCATAGCGAAATCAGCGTCGAGGACGCTGTCGCGGCGGGAATGGAAGCGCCGCAGGTGGGCGACGAGCAGCGGGTAGAGATGGCTACCGACCAGCTTGGCCGCATCGCTGCGCAGGCCGCCAAGCAGGTGATCTTCCAGAAAGTACGTGATGCGGAACGCGACAACATCTTCGCCGAGTACGAGGACCGGGTTGGGGAACTGCTCACCGGTACTGTGAAGCGATTCGAGCGCGGCGACATGGTGATCGATCTTGGCCGCGCCGAGGCAGTCCTGCCACGGCGGGAGCAGTCGCGCGCGGAGCACTACAACATTGGCGACCGCATCCGGGTCGTTGTGGCCGAGGTTCTGCGCGATACCCGTGGCCCGTTGGTGGTGGTTTCGCGGAGCAGTTCAGAGTTGCTGCTCCGTCTGTTCGAGATGGAAGTGCCGGAGATCTACGACGGCACGGTGCTCGTCAAAGGCGCAGTGCGTGAGGGTGGTGACCGGGCCAAGGTTGCGGTGCATTCCCTGGATGCGGACATCGATCCGGTGGGAGCGTGTGTGGGGATGCGCGGTTCCCGCGTGCAGGGGATCATCCGTGAACTCCGGGGCGAGAAGATCGACATCGTCGATTGGGACGAGGATCTGCATCAGTACGCGATCAACGCGCTGAAGCCTGCGAAGGTGAGCAGTGTCACCGAGGTCGTGCGTGTCAACGAAGACGGTTTCGAAGAACCTCATCTCGAAGTCATCGTGGATGAGGATCAGCTTTCACTAGCCATCGGCAAGCGTGGGCAGAACGTGCGCCTCGCGGGCAAGTTGCTCAGCCGCAAGATCGACGTGATGAGCAAGGAGCAGAAGGCCGGTCTTGCCGCCGAGGCGGATGAGACCGGCGCGGCGGAAACCGACGAGGACGACACTGCGACGGACGAGGCGACCGCTGATGCACCTGCCGATAGCCAGACCGCTCAGGTAGCGGACGCTGACGATCTCGAGCGGATCGACGGTGTGGGCCCGAAGGCTGCGGGGGCACTTCGCGAGGCGGGCTATGGTTCTGCAGCGTCAATCGCGGAGGCCGGGGTGGATGCCCTGCTCGCGGTTGCGGGTATCGGACCGAAGTCGGCCGCAAAGATTTGGGAACAGGCAATTGCTGTCGACTCCGGCAGTGACACAGAACCGCAAGCCGAGGATAATCCCGGCCCGGACGCTACGGATGAGCCGCAAGAGCCGGTAGCGACAGACATCTAGACACACACGGCTGTTCGAGGCCGAGAAAGAAGACCAGATGCGCGTATACGAGATCGCAAAAGAACTCGGCATTGAGAGCAAGGAAGCTGTCAGCCTGCTCAACGAACTCGACGTGGCGGTGAAATCACACGCCAACGCGATTTCAGAGGAGGACGCTCAGCGGCTGCGTGACCGCGTGGCGGGGGCAGCGGCCCCTGCAGGCGAGTCGCCCGCAGCACCCGAAGCTGAGACCGAAGCGGTGCCCGAGCCTGAGCCGGAGGCGGAGTCCGAGCCGGAGGAAGAACCTGCGTCGGAGCCCGAGGAAGAGTCTGCGCCCGAGCCCGAGCCCGAGCCTGAGCCTGAGGCCGAACCTGAGTTTTCGGGTGAGGTCGTCACGATCGAGGCGCCGATCATGGTCAAGGAATTGTCGGAGGCTACAGGGATCTCAGCACCGGCCCTTATCCGCGGCCTGATGGCGCAGGGGATCATGGCGAACATGAACCAGTCGCTCGAGGGCGAGCTGGCGATCGCCGTGGCGGCAGAGCACGGTGTGCGTGTCCAGGTGCAGTCGGCCGATGAGATCCTGCTGGGCGACATCGATCAGGGCAGCGATGAGGATCTGGCAACGCGGGCCCCGGTCGTCACGATCATGGGGCATGTCGACCATGGCAAGACGCAACTGCTCGACGCGATCCGCGAGACCAACATCGTCGCGCGCGAAGCCGGAGGGATCACCCAGCATATCGGCGCGTCGGAGGTCGAATGGCAGGGTAACCGCATCGTCTTCATCGACACCCCGGGTCACCAGGCTTTTACTCGCATGCGTGCGCGCGGGGCACAGATCACGGACATCGTCGTGCTCGTGGTGGCGGCGAACGACGGCATCATGCCGCAGACGATCGAGGCGATCGACCACGCCCGAGCGGCAGGAGTTCCGATCATCGTCGCGATCAATAAGATCGATCTGCCGAACGCGAATCCGGACCGGGTGAAACAGCAACTGGCCGAGCGTGAGTTGGCACCTGAGGATTGGGGTGGCGACACGGTCTGCGTATTGGTCTCGGCGCTAGAGAAGGAGAATCTCGACGGCCTGCTCGAGATGATCGTTCTCACGGCGGAACTTATGGAGTTGAAGGCCAACCCGAGCGTGCTTGCTCGTGGCACGGTGCTCGAGGCGCAACTCGATCGCCGCCGCGGCCCGGTGGCGACCGTCCTGGTTCAGGCCGGCACGTTGCGTGTCGGCGAGTGGCTGATCGCAGGGGCGGAGGACGCCAAGGTGCGCGCCCTGTTCACTGCGAGCGGTGCCTCGGTCAAGGAGGCCGGCCCGGCCACAGCGGTTGAAGTGCTCGGTTTTTCTGGGGTGCCGGGCGCAGGCGACGAGTTGCAGGTTGTCGAGGAAGCCTCGCTGGCCCGTCGGGTAGCCGAGATTCGCCAATTGCAGCAGCGTCGCGAACAGCTCGGCGCCGGCCAACGTCTGACCCTCGAGGATCTGCACGAGCGGCTCCGCTCCGGTGAGCAGGTGAAGCTGCCGTTGGTGCTCAAGGGCGACGCCCAGGGCTCGATCGAGACCCTTCGTGACGCTCTGAACAAACTCTCGCGCGATAGCGTGGAAGTGGACATCCTCCGGGCGGCGGTCGGAGGCGTGACCGAGACAGACATTCTGTTCGCAGCGGCGTCCGGCGCGATCGTCGTGGGCTTCAACGTGCGTCCAGAGCGCGGAGTTGCCGACGCGGCTGAGCGTGAAGGTGTGGACCTGCGGCTGCACACGATCATCTATCAGCTTCTCGATGAGGTGAAGCAGGCGATGGTTGGGCAACTCGATCCGACGTTCGAGGAGGCCACCCTCGGTGCGGCGGAGGTTCGGGACACTTTCCGTATCCCGCGCATCGGCACGATTGCCGGTTGCTACGTCACCGAGGGCAAGTTCACCCGTGACGCGAAGGCGCGCCTCGTGCGGGACTCTCGCATCATCTATGAGGGGCAGTTGCGTTCACTGCGCCGCTTCAAGGACGATGTGAAGGAAGTG
Organism: Acidobacteriota bacterium; assembly: GCA_029263295.1. GTDB lineage: Bacteria > Acidobacteriota > UBA890 > UBA890 > WLXD01 > WLXD01. The sequence continues at coordinate 29,838 of JAJCXT010000001.1, forward strand.
CAGCAGGGGTACGAATGCGGGATCGGTCTGGAGAACTTCAACGACATCAAGATCGGTGATGTGATCGAGGCTTTCACAGTGACAGAGATCGCTCCCAGCTTGTGACGCATGGGGCCTCTCGGCGCATAGTCGCCGACGTGTGTCTGCTGCAGTTTGGCCTGGCGATGTGTCGCAACCTCGAGCGCAACCGCATGGTGTACCGGTGAGTGAAAAGTTTCGGCCGCGGCGGGTGGGCGACCAGATGCGCGCTGTGCTCGCGGAATTAGTGCAGCGCGAAGTGCAGGACCCCGGCGTGGGCTTCGTTACTGTGACCGAAGTGCGAATGAGTTCGGACCTCCAGTACGCCACCGTCTTCGTGAGCGTGATGGGGGGCGACGAGGCTGAAACACAGTCGCTCGCCAGTCTGCGGCGCGCCGCACCGTTTCTGCGCTCAGAGGTAGGCAAGAAACTGAGGCTCCGGCACAATCCCGAGTTGCGGATTCAGCTCGATCAGACGCTTGCCGAGAGCGAGCGCATCGAGGAACTCCTGAGAGATAACCCCCCGACATCGGGGGATGAGGAGCACGACGATGAAACCGCTTGATTCCCTCGAGCGTGTAGTTGAGTGGCTCGGGCCGCGCGACGATTTTGTCATCGCGTCTCACGCGGATCCAGACGGCGACTCGCTAGGGTCGTCGCTGGCTCTCGCGATGGGGCTCGAACAAGTCGGCAAGCGCTCCACGGTGGTTATCGGGCAGCCGCTGCCACGGCGATATCGCTGGCTTCCCGGCTCTTCTCGAGTGGTCTCTGTCGAGCGTATTCCCACGGATACGCGGGCGAGCATTCTGGTGGAGTGCTCGGAGTTCGGTCGCTCTGGGGTGCTGGGCCTGGATACGCTGGAGTCGCTCAATATCGATCACCACACCAAGAACGGCATGTATGCCGAGGTGAACTGGATCGACCCCTCCGCAGCAGCCACGGGCATGATGGTCCGCGACTTGACCGATGCGCTGGGAGCGGAGGTCACCGCGCCCATGGCGACCTTGTTGTATGTGGCGGTGCTGACAGACACCGGCTCCTTCCATCACTCGAACACAGATGCCCGCGCTATGGCATTCGCGAGCGACATGCTCGCCCGTGGCGCCAACGCTTCCGAAATCGCCGAACAGGTCTACGGTGATTACCCCGCGGCCAGAATCCACCTCATGGGCGACGCGCTCAGTAGTCTCAAGCGCATGGCCGCGGGACGCATAGCGTTCATGTACTTGCCGTTCAGTGCCTTCGAGCGACGCGGCACGCGGGATACCGAGGCTTTCGTGAACCATGCGCAGGGGATCGACGGAGTGCAGGTCAGTCTGCTGTTCAAGGAGGTTGACCCCGGAGTGCTGCGCATTAGCCTGCGCTCGGACGGCAGCGTCGATGTGGCGGAGGTGGCTAGCCATCACGGTGGCGGCGGCCACCCACGCGCAGCCGGATGCCAGATCGAGGGTGCTTTTGAACAGGTGGGCGACCGCCTGCTGAACGAGGTTCACGAAGTGCTCGAGGAAGGGATCGGCGGATGAGCCCAACCTCTGGGATGCTGGTTGTAGACAAACCGGCCGGGATGACCTCGCACGATGTGGTCCAGAAGGTCCGCCGGCAGTTGCGTTGCCGCGCCGGGCACACGGGGACGCTTGATCCGAGAGCGACCGGGGTGCTGCTCATCTGCTTGGGCAAGGCGACGCGGCTCGCCCGTTTTCTGCAGCAAACCGACAAGGTCTACGAGTGCGTTATTCGGCTCGGGTGGGCAACGGATACCTACGATGCTGATGGAGAGGCGTTGGCGGATCCTGTGTCGGTGCCTGACCTCGACGTTGGGTCGGTTGGCGCTGTCCTGGGCGACTTCGTAGGCGAGATTCAACAGGTTCCGCCGGCATACTCCGCCAAGAAAATCCGCGGGCAGCCTGCCTACAAGCGTGCGCGACGTGGCGAGGTCGTGGTGCACGAGCCAGTCGCGGTGACGATCTACGATATTCGCGACGTGCAGGTGGACGGCCCCGAGATTCGCTGTGTCGTCCACTGCGGCTCGGGCACCTACGTTCGCACGCTGGCCAAGGATGTTGGCGACAGGCTCGGCATTCCCGCCCATCTGGCGGAGCTTCGCCGCATTCGCGTGGGCAATTTCGGTCTCGAATCAGCGGTCACGTGGGCAGAGCTTGGCGACGGAGAGCTCGAGGAACTCTGGGGAAAGGCCCTCGATCCGGCGGCTATGTTTCCGCGCTGGGCGACGGCAGTGGTGAACGAGGTCGGGATCGGAGTGGTCGCCAACGGTGGGGTGATCGAGCCTAACGGCGTCGCAGAGCGCCGGCGTGGCTCCGGGGATGATCCGGTGCATGGCGACTGGGTCCGGGTGCTGCGGCCAGACGGTTCGTTTCTGGCTGCTGCGGAGCTCCTGCCGGGGGGGATGTTGCAGCCGCGAGTCGTGCTCCGCTGATCGTCACGGCCGCGGGAAAGCGCGTTTACAGCGTCGGAAACCCGTGCTAGATTTTCAGTTCGCCCGGGGACCCGTGTGTCTCACTTCTGCACGTCCGTGCAACGCCGGGTGTCATGCGGTTCAGCAATTGAGGAAACAGTTCGTCTAATGAGCACGGAAGCGATCGAAATCGAAACGTACCGGCAACATCCGTCGGATACGGGCTCCCCAGAGGTCCAGGTTGCTCAACTGACCTCTCGGATCAAGCATCTTACTGAGCATATGAAGGCCAACAGGAAGGACTACGCCACGCAGCGTGGGCTCCAGATGTTGGTAGGCAGGCGGCGTCGCCTGCTGGGCTACCTGCGTCGTGAGGACGTTGCGCGCTACCAGGGGCTGATCGCCAGCCTCGGTCTGCGCCGGTAGTTACTGCGGAACCAGCAAACGCGAGCGGAACAGAAAGCGGATAGCGGAAGCGGCAGAGGCAAAAGCAGCGAAAGCGGTTGATAGCGGTCTAGTGAGAACTCCTCGGTTCGACGCGCGGCCCCGCCAATCAGTAAGTGCTGCGGCCCAGATCGCGTTGAAAATCGCTGTGCGGCTTCGAGGAATAACAACATGATCGTACAAGACAGCATTGAACTGAACGGAAAGACAGTCCATTTCGAGATGGGCAAGGTTGCGCGCCAGGCTGATGGCGCCGTCGTCGTCAGGTGCGGCGACACGATGGTCCTAGTCACTGCGGTGATGGACCCCAAGCCTAAGGACGCCTCCTTCCTGCCGCTCACGGTCGACTATCGTGAATGGGCCTTTGCCGGCGGCAAGATTCCCGGAGGTTTCTTCAAGCGCGAAGGGCGCCCGAGTGAGAAGGAAGTTCTCACCTCGCGCATGATCGATCGCAGCATTCGGCCGCTGTTCCCGAAGGGGTTCCGCCACGAGACTCAGGGAATTGGCTGGGTTATCTCCGCCGACAAGGAAAACGATCCGGCGATCCTGGCCAAGCTGGGCGCCTCGGTGGCGCTGTACTGCTCGCGCATTCCGTTCACGACACCGTTCGCCGCGTTTCGGGTCGGGCTCGACGACGATGGCTACTCGATCAATCCCACCACGGAGCAGATCGAGGGTTCGCGCCTGAACATGATTCTGGCCGCGCGTCGCGACGCGGTGATGATGGTCGAGGCTGGCGCGCTGGAGGTCAGCGAGGACGAAGTCATCGGGGCGCTCGAGTTCGTGCAGCCCTTTGTCGAATCGTTCATCGACATGCAGGAGCGCATGTC
>JAJCXT010000002.1 GCA_029263295.1 Acidobacteriota bacterium
GCAGGTGAACCAGGAGGTCGTTACTGACAACGGTGTGCGCATCCTCGGCTACGACAATCTGCCGGGCCACGTCGCGATGCACGCGAGTCAGATGTACTCGAGCAACCTGATGAACTTCATCCAGCATTTCTGGAACGAAGAAACGAAGGCGCTCGAGCTCAACACCGAAGACGAAATCATGGCCGGCGCGCTCGTAACCAACGACGGCGCCGTCACCAGCGAGATGCTCCAAAAGGCTTACGCCAGCGCCTAGCGCTCGAACCTAACCAGCCAGGTCAAACATGGACGCCCAAACAACAGTCTTCCTGCTGTTCATCCTGATGCTCAGCGTGTTCCTCGGCATCGAGCTGATCTCGCGCGTGCCCTCACAGCTGCACACGCCGCTGATGAGTGGTTCGAACGCCATCTCCGGCATCACCATCGTTGGCGCGGTGCTGTCGCTCTCGAGCGGTAACGAGACGATGACCGCTATTCTCGGAACTGCTGCGGTCGCCTGCGCGACCGTCAATGTGGTCGGCGGGTACCTCGTCACCGACCGCATGCTTGCGATGTTCCGCAAGAAGGGTCAGGGGAAGGGCTGATGATCTCGCCATTTCTGATCGACGTCGCCTACATCGTTGCCGCGGTGCTGTTCGTCTTCGGCCTCAAGATGCTGTCGAAGGCAGACACTGCACGTCGCGGTAACCAGATCTCCGCGCTGGGCATGCTCATCGCACTCGTCGCGACGCTGCTTTACGGCGGCATGGACTACACGTACATCCTCGCCGGCCTCGTTATCGGTGGCGGCATCGGCCTGTTCGGCGCCAAGACTGTCGCCATGACCGGTATGCCAGAGATGGTGGCGCTGTTCAACGGCACCGGTGGCGTCGCCTCGTTGCTCGTCGGCTGGGCCGAGTTCCACCAGTCGAGCACCGAGATCGCTGCCGGCGGCATGACTGTCTTCAGCTCCTTCACGCTGGGAGCGATCTTCCTGGCCTCGCTCATCGGCGGCCTGACCTTCACGGGCAGCGTGGTCGCGTGGGGCAAGCTGTCCGGCAAGCTGCCGGGCAAGCCGATGCTGTTTCCCGGCCAGCAGGTGTTCAACATTCTGTTGCTGGTGATCGTGCTGGCGGCCGGAATCGCCTTCTCGCTGGTCGGCGACGCTGGCGACCCGCTAATGATGGCCAAGTACGACATCTTCCTGGTGATCGTGGTGATCGGCCTGATTCTCGGCGTGCTGGCGGTCATCGGTATCGGCGGCGCCGATATGCCGGTGGTCATCGCGCTGTTGAACAGCTATTCCGGGCTGGCCGCGTGCGCCACCGGGTTCATCATCGTCAACAAGGTGCTGATTGTCTCCGGGGCACTGGTCGGTGCCTCTGGCCTGATTCTCACGACGATCATGTGCAAGGCGATGAACCGCTCGCTGGCCAACGTGCTCTTCTCCGGCTTCGGTGCCACCTCCGGTGGGGCGGGCAAGAAGAACGAAGGCGAGGCACGTGTGATCACGGCCGAGGACGCCTTCCTCGTTCTCGAAGCCGCCAGCAGCGTCGTCATCGTGCCGGGCTACGGCATGGCGGTCGCCCAGGCGCAGCACGCGGTGCGTGAACTCGGCGACATGCTCGAAGAGAACGGTTGCGAAGTGAAGTACGCGATTCATCCGGTCGCCGGCCGCATGCCGGGGCACATGAATGTGCTCCTCGCCGAAGCGAACGTTCCCTACGAACAGCTGGTCGAGCCCGACGACGTGAACCCGATCATCGAGGCGGTCGACGTCTGCCTGGTGATCGGAGCCAACGACGTGGTGAACCCCTCGGCACGCGAAGACGAGGACAGCTCGATCTACGGCATGCCGATCATCAACGCCGATCTCGCGCGCACGACCTTCGTGATGAAGCGCTCGCTCGGCGCCGGTTACGCCGGCATCGGCAACCCGCTGTTCTTCCGTGAGAACACCCGCATGTTGCTGGGCGACGCCAAGGACTCCGTGTCCACGCTGGTGGCGGAGTTCAAGCAGGCTTAGCTCGGTCTTCTGAGGCTTTCAGAGGGGGCGCGGCACTTGTTGCCGCGCCCCTTTTCTGTGCAACATCGGTAACCGGCGCGACCGCGCCAGCTGCTGGCCTCGCGTGGCCGAGCGGACCCGCTCAGCAACGCTGTGTCGCGTGGGGTTTCGGGGTATGTCGCGCATCCGCCGGCCAGGTCCGGTCCTGACGAGGACGGCTGCTGACTGTGCGCCGCGAGGAACATGGGCGCGATCCGCGGACCCGCAACGCGCAGCCATGCGCAGGCAAACACAGACCTATCGACCCCTGTCGCGCATCGTCGCGAGCCACCCACCCCGGCAACACCGAGACATGCCCCGGACAGGACTCGCTACGTGACCCACTGGTCGGTGAGGCGAACTGGACGAATACCCCTCCACACGACCGCAGACTGCGAACGGGCCCAGAGATTCCGACTACCGCTCGGCCTCGATAAGAGCGACGAGTCGGTGGACGGCCTCGCGGACAAACTCTGGGGCTTCCGCATCGGCGTCGATTTCCACGACTTCGACTCCCGGCGGCATGCCCGCCTTGATCGCCGCGAAGAACGCCTGGTCGCCCTCGGGGTCGTGCAGCGGTTCGCCCGGAATCGAATAGCGGCCCACACCGCGCAGCGGCAGCATGAAGACTGCGTTGCCCTTGGTGTGTTGCAGGCGGGCGCAGATTTCTTCGGCGACCTGGACGAACTCGTCGCTGTTGAGGCGCGGGACGAAGATCACGGGGCTGTGGAACACGTGCAGGTGGTCTCGGTACTCGTCCGGAACCGTGTTGGCTTCCACGAAGAGGCCGAGATGTTCGGCGCCGCCGGGGCAGATCACCTGCGGCAGGCCGAGGCTACCGGCCACGGTCAGACGTTCGGGCCCGCCCGCGCGCAGGCCGCCGAAGACATCGTCGGCGATCTCGCCCATCGCGTAGTCGAAGACCGCGCCGACCACACCCTCCTTCATGAGCTGCTCCATAGCCCGCCCGCCCGAGCCCACCGCGTGGAAGACCACGACGTCGTAGCCGGCCTCGCGGAAGTACTCCACCGCGCGCGTCGCGCCCTCGGTGAGTACCCCGAGGTTGGTCATCGCGATCAACGGCTTGCCCCCTCCGGGCGCCTCGACACTGTGGTCCCCGCCGGATTCGGTCAACGACATGCCGTACGCGGCTCCCGCGGCGTTGGCGAGAATCCGAGCGGTGAACGGGTTCAGACCCATCAGGTCGCTGACCGAGAACATCATCGTGATGTCCTTGATGCCGACGAACGGCGACGTGTCGCCAGAGGCGACCGTCGAGACGATGATCTTCGGGAACCCGTAGGGCAGCGACTGCATGACCTGGCTGCAGGAGGAGGTCCCCTGCGTGCCGCCCAGCCCGAGCACCGCATGGGCCTTGCCATCGCCGATCAGGCCGCGCAGGATCGCCCCCGCCCCCGCCGCCATCACTGGCGCAGCGGCTTCGCGCGTCGGATCTTCGAGCAGAATCGACAGTTCTGTGCCGCCCGCCGCAGCCACCTGCTCCCGGCTCACATCCGGAGCGATCATCGGATCGCCGACTACGCCGATGTCGATCAACACCGCCTCGCCGCCGAGAGCTTCGATCTGGCCGCGGACGTAGTCGGCCTCCTCGCCCTTCGTGTCGAGGGTCGCCAAGACGACGGTTGTTCTGCTCACCACCGCGCTCCCTAGTCGTTGAATTTCAGACCGGCAAACTCGGTCGCGGCACCGAGCACGGCACGCTCGATCGGCAGGCGTTCCGTCGACGAACCTGTCCAGAAACCGTGCCCCGTAGTGTTATCGAGCATGTACTGCGCGTCCTCCGGCGTCTCCATCGCGGCGCCGTGGCCAACCAGGATCGTCTCCGGAGCGATCTCACGGACGGCTGCGTACACTTCTTCGCTGCGCCGCGCGGTCTCCTCGATCTGCTCGCCCGAGTCGTAACCCGTGAGCCCACCACGGGTCGTCCCCGCGTGGAAACAGAAGATGTCCGGGCGGGCCTGTTCGATCACCTGCAGGCTGTCCTCCATGTCGAAGGCCAACGCTACCGTGACCATGTCCATCTCCTTTGCCAGCGCCAGCATCTGGACCTCGTTCTCGAACGTGACACCGCTCTTGACCAGCACCTTGTAGATGTTGCTGTCCTTGTCCACGTAGCTGATCGAGGGACCGATGTTCGATACCGACATCACGCCCATCGACTTGAGCCGCTCGAGCACCGTTCGCATATCGCGCAGCGGATCGTTGGCATTGATACAGGCACAAACGAAAGCATCACCGACGATCGCCGGCATGATGTCCTGCTCGGTGTAGTCGAGCGTCTGCTGGTTAGAGTCCAGGATGGGCCACATCATCGACATCGTGCCCATGCCGTTGGCCCGCAGTCGCGCGCCCGAGAAGGTGTTGATGCAGTCGACCCCGGCCTTCTCCAGCAGCTTCGCCACCAGTCCGCTGCCGGCGCTGGCGATGAAGATCGGATCGCGCCGATCTATCTTGGCTCGGAGCTTGCTGAGAATCTCGTCACGCGTAGTTCGTGGAACGATCATTCGCTTCCGTCGCTTGCAACCACTTGCATCACGCCGCGCATGGTCTGCCAGTGGTTGGGGAAGGTGCAGAGATACTCGTAGTCGCCGGGATCACTCGGCGCCGTGAACTCCAGCATCTGATACTCCGATTGGTTCAGTAATTCGGTTGCCGCGATGATCTTGTCGCTGTCGGGCAAGAAACCCACGGCGAACCCTAGCGCGCCGAGTGACTCGGCGGCCAGGGCGATCTCCTCCACCGAACCAGGCATCCCCACCACCAGGTTGTGGGGTGTGTAGTCGGGGTTCTCGAACCAGATTTTCACCGTCTCACCCGCCTGCACCGTGAACGAAGTGAGATCGAAACGCATCTCGTCGGGTACCGGCCGGATGACGATCGCGTCGGGGTCCGGATCCACCCGCGAGATGTAGGAGGTCTCCTCCAGGGCGTCTTCGGATCCGAACGATCCCGCAAGGTCGTGCTCCCAGTAGTACTGGACGTTGCGTGCCGCGACGCGAGCTCTCGGTTCGGGGGAGTTCAGCAGGAGCGCAAGCAGATCGCGATTCTCCGCGTTGTGCTGCTGGTGCACCCAGAGCGCCTCGAGCAGATGATGCGCATCGGCGGAGTCGGTGGGATCGAACTTCTGCAACCACCGTTCGGTGGCAGCAATGACCTCTCCGGAATCGTGCTCCGTCAGTTCTACTCGAGCGCGACGGCGCACCGCGTTCACCGGATGCTCGAGCGCGGCCAGCACGGTCGAAATCGGCTCGCCGTCTATCGCCACGTGCTCCGACAGCGGTCGTTCGGGAACGGTGACTCGATAGATGCGGCCATGTTCATGGTCACGGGCTGGATCACGGATGTTGTGCTGCATGTGGCCGATGACCGCATTCGCCCAATCGGCGACATAGAGCGCGCCATCATCGCCAATCTCGAAATCCGTAGGCCGGAAGTTCGGGTCCGACGACACCAGCAAGTCGTCGGTCTCCGTGCCGTTCGCGTCGCCGGTCTCCGTGTCGAAGTCGAGGTTGTACTGCTTGATCCCGAGAAACGCGATGACGTTCAGGATCAGGAAGTTGCCCTGATTCTCCGGCGGGAAATGATCACTGGAGAGAATGCCGGCGGCGGGCACCGGACGGACAGTGTGGTCGAGCAGCTTGCGCATGACGAAGCGGCCGTCTTCCTGCGGTTTCACCTGGTACGCCCGCCCTCCGGTCGCGTCGGTGGCGAAGTGGTGGCCCCAGTAGTCGAAGTCGGTGCCGTGGGCGTTGGGGCTGTTGGCGGCGTGGAAACTGAACGACCACGTTCGCGGATTGAACCGGTACATCCCCGAGACCGTCGACTCCTGATTGGCGCCCCAGGGGGACTCGATGTTGGAGACGTTGAACACACCGCGCTGGTAGTAGAGGAATCCATCCGGGCCGTAGATGAAGTTGTTCGCTGAGTGGTGCGTGTCGGCCGACCCGAGCGCACCCATGATGCGCACACGGAAGTCCGCCACGTCGTCCCCGTCGGTGTCCTTGAGGAAGATCAGGTCGGGCACCGAAGCCACGATCACGCCGCCGTTCCAGAACTCGAATCCCGTCGGGTTGTGCACGTAGGCGAAGGTGATCGCTTCATCTGCCACGCCATCGCGGTCCTCGTCCGGCAGGATCAGCAAGCGATCATCCATCGTCTGGGTCGGTTGCCACTTCGGGTAGGTGGCCCACGCCGCCACCCAGAGGCGGCCGCGGTTGTCGACGCCCAGTTGGACCGGGTTTACCAGCTCAGGGAACATCTCCTCGGAGGCGAAGACGTTCGCGACCATTCCGTCGGCCAGTGTCATCCTGTCGACGCCCTCTTCAGCCGTCAGAAAGTCGAGCGTCCCTGTCTTGCTCACGCCGCCCTGGATCTGAGGCTCAGAGAGGTTGGTTATGACCTCGATCGGCGCGGGCACGTTGGAGTCGTCGGGTTCGATCGACTCGCCGCGGGCAGCGGCCCAGATCACGGGGTCGCGGTTGGCCGTCATCACATCGAGCTGCGCGAGCTCGTGCTGCAACACCTCGAAGTTATCCTGACCATCGGTGAACGCGAGCGTCGAGCGCGATCCCCAAACGTCATTGCCATCTGTCGTTCTGAACCGGTTGTGCCAGTGCCAGTTCTTGTCGAGCACCGCCGCACGGACCTGCTCCACTCTCGCGGCGCCGGCTGTGGGTGAGTGTCCGAGCAGATCCTCCACGATGACCTCGGCAACCTGCCGATTTCCCTCGCTTCCAAGATGAATGCCGTTGATCGTCAGAGGTTCATCCGCCGCGGCGTACAACTCCTGCGAGGCAGCCAGGAGGTCGATGAAGTGCACGCCCTTCGCGGTCGCTGCCGCCCGCGCCGCCTCGGTGTACGCGGCCAGTCGCGCGTTGCTGTCGTTGCCAGTTGGTAGATTCGGGTCGCCGAGATCCTCGTGGGCGATCGGCGAGAAGAGCACGATCGTTGGCGCGCCCCGGCCCGAGTAGTCGAGTCCCTGCGTGTGGTCGATCCAGCGGGTTACGGCGGCACCATACTCATCCGGCTCGTCGGCAAAGGACTCGTTGTAGCCGAACATGGCGAGGATGACATCGGCCTGCGACATCGACAGGTACTCGTCAGCGCCGGGGAAACCCTGCACCCGGGGGCGGTGGTCGATGCGATCGCCGGTGAACCCCTGGTTGCGGAAGACGAGTTCCAACTCTGGCAACTCGGTCTGCAGGTACGCCTCGAGCCACCCGTCGTGCTGCATTCGGTCGGCGAGCGCGCTGCCGATGATCACGACATGGTCACCGGCCTCGAACGGGGTCGGGGTCGGCGCACAGGCAGTCGCGAGGGCCAGTGCCAGCCCGGTTACCGCGGCCAACGAATACCGGTGCGTGCTGCGGAGAGTCATGGTTGTTCCTGGGTCGGTCGCTCGGGCGACATGATGGGCGTGTCCCAACCGGCGAGATCACTCGGCCTTACGCCGCGCCGATAGCCGCCGAAACTGAACGTCACGGGGTTGTAGGAGCCGACGAAATCGATGTCGTTATCGGGTCGGATGGCGCTCTCGATGCCGATCGCCCACAGGGTGGCGTTGAGCATCATGCGGCGAAAGCCATCATTGAGAAAATCCTCCGAAGCCCCGTGAGTCGTGGCGAACACGCGACCGCCGCCCTCGTACGTACGGGTCCAGGCAACAGGCAGGAGTTCCTTCTCAGGGTCGGGCGGCGCATCGGTGTTCATACCGTTCAGGACCTGTCCGAGCGCTAGAACTACCGAGTTCGGCATCGGGTCGGCGTTGTAGCCGCCCGACTGCACATGAACGTCGAACACGCCCTCGAGTATCGGGTGCCGCGCATTCTCCTCAGGAAAATGCAGCACCGAGCTCTGCTCGTGATTGGTGCCGTAGTGCCCGACCCAGGTCTCGCCGAGGACCTGGCGACCAAACCCCGACCTGTACTCCTCGCCCTCGTAGTTCCAGGTATAGCGAAGGAACGGGCCGTCGGCGATGTTGAACGCGTGCGTGGAAGTACGAATTCCTACGACCGGGCCGCCTCGATCGAGGTAGTCGACGAAATACTGCATCTGCTCGGCCGGGAAGTCCTGGAATCGCAGGCCGACGACGAGTAGATCGGCGGTCTCCAAGGCTTCGAGTCCGTCGATGTTCGAGCTACCCGGTTCGATGAATCCATCATCGTCGAGCGTGAAAAAGACGCTGCACTTGAAACCGTAGGTGCGAGCAAGGATCCTGGCCATCGCCGGCAGGAGCTCCTCGGACCGATACTCGTGGTCGCCAGCAATCATCACGATGTGCATACCGACGCCCGGACCTTCGCTGCCCTCGTAGACCACGCGATGCGGAACTTCCTGCGCGGCAACCGCAGAGGTCGCCAGAGCAAGAACAGGGGACACCCAGGGGAACACGCGCATACGAACCCTCCATGGTCGAAGACAGGGCCAGCATGATAGCCCCTACGCGGCCCGGCTTCCGCGGCGCAGCACCAACGACGACAGTGGCTCAAACGCTGTCCGGGCTCGCGGACTCCTCCGGCTCGGGATATAGCTCGTGGATCCTGGGAACGTCGTGCAGACGCTCCTCGAGAGCCTGGATGAAGCGCTCGCGCACGTTGTTCTCGGCGTCAGACTTGCCGTCCGAATGTCGCCTGCGGCGCCCGTCCAACCGTTCAGTGGAGGTCATCCAGAGGTGAGGCCGATCGCGCCTTGCCTGTACGTACGTTAAAACGTACGCTTTCTGCATGAAGAGCATCAAAGTGACGGAAGCCAGGAAACAGCTCTACCGGCTACTCGCCGAGGTCACGCTGAGCAGCGACCCCGTGCAGATCACCAGTAAGCGCGGCAACGCAGTGCTGCTATCCGAAGACGACTGGTTCGCACTGCAGGAAACGGCGCACCTGCTGTCGATCCCGGGAATGCGCGAGTCGATCCGGACAGGCCTCGCGACCCGGCTAGAGGACTGTGCCGAAGAGCTCGACTGGTAGGTCCTGGCGCTTGGTGTTCACGCGCCAGGCGCAACGCGATGCCCGTAAGTTGGCGTGCTCCGGACTGAAGCCGAAGGCCGAGTTCCTGCTCGCGCTGCTGCGCGAGGATCCCCTCAAGACGCCACCGCGGTTCGAGAAACTGGTAGGCGATCTCGAGGGTGCCTACTCCAGGCGGATCAACGTCCAGCACCGGCTCGTGTATCAGATCTTGGATACCGAACGGACGGTCAAGGTGTTGAGGCTATGGACCCACTACGAGTGAACGGCTTCGGCAGCCGGAAGTAGAGCGCTAGGCGGAGCGGAGCGCGGTGGTCGGATCGGCCTTTGCCGCACGGCGGGCGGGCAGATAGCTCGCCACGAGGCCGATCGCCACGAGGACCGCGACCACGGCGATCATGGTGGTCGGATCGGCCGCCCCGACACCGAACAGCATGCTCTCCAGCAACCTGGTGGCACCGATCGCCGCCACCAACCCGATGGCGGTCCCGGCGAGCACCTTCCACAGGGCCTGACCAACGACCATCGCCGTAAGACTGCGTCCGTCGGCACCCAGGGCGATGCGAATTCCGATCTCGCGCGTCCGCCGGCTCACCGCGAACGACAGGAGACCGAAAACGCCGATACCGGCCATGGCCAGTCCGATCGCTGCGAAAGACCCGAGCAACCCGAGCAGCGCGCTGGTCGGCGCTAGCTGGGTCGCCAGCATCTGCTCGATGGTCGATTCACCGTAGACGAGCGCGAGTGGCTCCATCTGGCGAGTTCGCGCGCGGACGGAGGGCAGGATGTCTACGTCGCTTGCCGTGTGGACGGCAAAGGTAAGGCTGGACCATCCCTGGGCGAACAGCGCCGGGAAGTACACGGCTGGCATCGGTTCGGAGCCGACGCCATCGTTGTGCACATCGGCCGCAACCCCTACGACAGTCGCCGGCGGGAAGAACAGTTCTCCCTTGCGGTTGCCGATGCCGATGGTGTCGCCGAGCGGATCGCGATCGCCCCAGTACAACTGGCGCGCGGCCTCGTTGATCACGGCCTCGGCAGGCTCTGCGGCATCTGTTGTCCGGAAGGCACGTCCGGAGACGAAATCGATTCCGAGCGTTTCGAAGTAAGCGTTGCTCACCAGACGATACGGCACGAGAAACGAGCGGTCCGTGTTGTCGACGGGTCGGTCAACGAAATTGAACCAGCCGCTGGCACGGTTCGATTGGGCCGGCATCTGGCTGGCACGCGCCACGTGGAGAGCGCCCGGTAGTGTCGCGTACTCGAGTTCGAGTTCATCCCAGACGCCCACTCGCTCGTCCGGTGAGTGTCCCTCGGGCATTGCTACCGTAAAGGTCATTACGTCGTTCGCGCGGAATCCAGGGTCCACGCTCGAGAGATTCAGCAGGGTGCGCAGGAGCAGGCCCGCACCGACCAGCAGCACGACCGCAAGGGCCACTTCGGTGACCACCAGTGCCGTCCAGGCCCACGACGTTTCCCCCGAACCACGCCCGGCAGAGACCAATCGTCGGGTTACACCGCCGCTCGCCAAACTGAGCGCCGGCAGTACGCCGAAGGCGACGCCGGTCACGGTGGCAGCGGCCATCGTGAACGCGAGCACGCTGCCATCGATTGCCACGCGGTCGAGATTCGGCACACTCCAGGGGATCAACCGCACCATGACGTCAACGCTGACGTACGCGACGATGAGACCCGCCGCCCCTCCGAGCCAACCGAGCACCAACGACTCGGTGAGAACCTGTCGCGCGAGTTGACCGTGCGTCGCCCCGAGGGCCTTGCGCACGGCGATCTCCGGCTCGCGCGATGCCGCTCTCGCCATGAGCAAGTTGGCCAGGTTCACTGCCGCGATCAGCAGCACGAGGCCAACCGCGCCCATGAGCAGACCCAACATCCCGCGGGAATCCGCTACCTGGTCTTCGTGAGCGGCCACCAGCCGGATGCCGTAGTTGAGGGCAGCCTCGGGTCGCTCCTGGCGGATCTGCGCCGCGATGGAGTCCATCTCGTCCTGCGCCTGCTGCAGCGTCGCGCCGGGCGCCAGGCGGCCGATCACGCGATGTGCGTAGTTCGTCGCGTTGCTGCGGTACTCGTTCGACCACCCCGACGTACCGTAGAAGTCGACCTCGGCGCTCGAGAAATAGCGAAAGACGAAGTCCTCCGGCATCACACCAACGATCGTGTGCGGGACCTCGTCGAAGTTCAACGTCTGTCCCAGGATCGACCGGTCCTCGCCGTACAGCGACTGCCAGAGCGAGTAACTCAGCACTGTCACCGAGGCGCCGCTGAGGTCGTCGTCGACGGTAAGCACGCGGCCGAACAGAGGCTGTGTCCCGAGCACACCGAGCAGGCTCCCGGCACTGCGCACGCCCGTCAGCCGGCGCGTTTCGCCGGATCCGATCAGGGCAACGACGTCGCCACTGAGGGCTGCCATCGACTCGAACGTGTTCGCGCGCCCGGCCTGGTCGGCGAAGTTCGCCGGCGTGGTGTTCGCGCCGATCCGGCCGGCTTGAATGTCCATCGATTTGACCACGACCAGCCGCTCGGACTCCGGATAGCTCAACGGACTCAGCAGCACCGCGTCGATCACGCTGTACATGGCCGTGTTCGCCCCGATGCCGAGCGCCAGGGTGGTAATCGCGACGCCGGTGAACAACGGGTTGGTGCGTAGCACGCGAACCGCGTAGCGCAGATCACGACCGAGCGTGCTCAGCCATCCGCGCCATCGACTGACGCGGGCCCCGGCGGGGTCCACTGTTGGAGGCTCGAAGCGTTGAGCGCTGCCATGCCGAAGGAGATCCCAGAGGGCATCGGTCCATACGCGGACGCGGTTCAACGGCGATCGTGCGCTCAGCAAGCGGTCGGTAAACAGCGCCTTCATGTCGTCGCCAAACTGCCGACGTACGCGTGCCGGAACGAGAACCGTCATCAACACTTGGTAGACGCCCGCGCTCATCGTTGCTCCCTTTCGGTCGCCAGTTCGGCCGCGTCAAAATCGGCGAGCAAGTCTCGCAGGCGTTCGGCTTCGGCCCGCGCGACCGCGGTTCCGAGAGGGGTGAGATCGAAGCTGCGGCGCCCGCGTGGAGCATCAGACACGGCGGCCTGTGAGATCAGCCCACGCGCGGAGAGTGTCCGGATCCGGCGATAGAGGTTGGCCGGGAAGATCTTCGTCCACGCCGAGTCTCGCTGCTCGATCTCCTGCACGATCCGATAGCCGTGCGCTGGCCCCTCGGTCAGCACCACCAGGATCCGTGCCTCGAGCGGGTGCAAGGGCAAGCAAGCGGCAATCTGCTCCGCCGTGATCTTCGCAGTCTTTGCCACCGAGGCCTCCCGTTCAGAGTTGTTGACCACCCGCGTCGAACTTGAAACCGCTGTGCGTCGGGGTCGGAGGCGGGCGCGTTGATGCAGCATGACACTGTCGTTTTGACACTGTCAAGTTCTCTAGCCGGACGCACCTCGAATCGAGGGTCCTACGGCGAACGGCGCGTACGGCTCGGGTTCAGTCAGGTGCCCGGCCATCCCGCCACGGGGCGGAACGGTCGCTGACCTCTACTCGGAGCGCAGACTGACCGCGGGATCGACCGCGAGGGCGCGCCGTGCCGGAACCAGGGTGGCCACCAGCGCGACGATCAGCAACAGTGTCGGCACGCCGAAGTAGACCATCGGCTCATTAGCGTTGACCCCCTCGAGCACGGCGGCGAGCAGGCGCCCCAGTGGTACCGAAGCGGCCATCCCGGCGAGCAGGCCTACGCCCGTCAGCGTCATGCCCCGCCGCAGCACCAACTTGAGTACGTGCCCCGGCTCAGCGCCCAGGGCAACACGAATGCCGAGTTCGCGCGAGCGTCGCGCCACGCGGTGCGCCAACAGTCCGTACAGGCCCACGGCGGCAAGCAAGAGGGCCGCCGCGCCGAACACCGCCATCAGGGTCGTCGGCAGACGGACGACGACCAGCGAGGCGTCGACGATCTCGTCGAGCGTCTGTACCGAACCGATCGGGATCGCCGGGTCAATTCGCCAGACAGCGTCCCGAACATCCGGCACAAGTGCCTCCGGGTTCGGGCCGGAGGCCTTGATGACCACGTACATGCGCGACCGAGCACTCGACTGTTCATAGGGCATGAAGTAGGCCGGGCCGGGCGGATCGAGCAAGGTGTTGTGCTGGAAATTGCCGACCACCCCGACGATCGTCATCCAACGATCGCTGCCGACGCGAATGCGGCGACCGATCGGATCGCCTTCCGGGAGATGCCGCAACAGAGCTTCGTTCACGACGGCCACATGAGTGGCATCCTGCCGATCGGTGGCGTCGAGCAAACGACCCTGGAGTTGCTTCGCCCCCATGGCTTCCAGATAGCCCGCCGACACAATCCGGTGTCCGGCCATCGGCCGCCTCTCGACCTCGTTCTCGCCCTCGAGACCTTCAGCCACGAGCGCGCCGATTTGGTTGTAGAAGCTGAGGGGAATGATCGACGTTGCTCCCACCGTTTCCACACCCTGCAGGGCCTCGATCTCGGCAACCGCCTCGCGGTAGAAGTTGCGACGCGCCTCCGCGGATTCGTAGCGCGGTCCATTGAGCGCCAGTTCGATGGTCAACACACCGCCCGGCTCGAAGCCAGGGTCCTTGTCCAGCAGCCCGGCGAACCCCTTCACCATCAGTCCAGCGCCGGTGAGCAGCACGACGGAAAAGGCCACCTCGCTAACCAGGAGCAGGCTCCTCATTCGACTTCGACCGTCCGCGGTTCCTGCCGGATCAGCATCGCGGCTGGCACGCATCACGCCGCCGAGGTCAGAGCGCGAAGCCCGTAGAGCGGGCGCGAGGCCAAAGGTGATTCCGGCCAGGGCTGCCACGGCGAAGGTTGCCATCAACACCTTCGGTTCCGGGCCAGTATTCGTCGCCATCGGCGACGCCTCGAACACGAAATCTGGCAGACTGGCGACAAGGAGCCTACCGGCGATCTCGGATCCGAAGTATCCGAGGACTCCACCGGCTGACGCCACGATCATCGACTCCGTAAGCAGCTGCCGAACGATCCGCATGCGCGACGCTCCAAGCGACTTGCGCACCGCGATCTCGCCTTGGCGGGTGGCGCCACGCGCCAGAAACAGATTCGCGACGTTGGCACAGCAAATCAGCAGAACGAACCCCACCGTCACCAGCAACACGGCCACCGCTGGCGCCATGACCGACGTGATCTGCTTGCGCAGCGGCACGGCGCGGGCACTCACGGCCTCGTTGTGCTCCGGGTAGGCCGTCGCCAGCTGCGCCATCGCGCCAGCCAGCTCTGCGTTCGCCGTCTCGATGTCCACACCGGCCGCGAGCCTCCCGAAGGGCACCGCGTTTCGTCGCCCACGAGACTGTGCCAGCTGCTCGACGCTCATCTGCATCGTTCGCCACAGATCACCGCGAAACTGGAACTGCGGGTATTCGAAGAACTCCGGCATGACGCCGATCACGGTGTATTCGCGCTCGTTGAGGAGCAGGACGGTTCCGGCAATCTCGGAGTCAGCCCCAAGCCGCTGCCACAGCCGCCAGCTCAGGAGCACCACCGGATCCGAGCCTGGCTCGTCGTCGGCCGTGCTGAAGCCGCGACCAAGGTGCGGCTCGACCCGGAGCACCCCGAGCAGGTTTGACGACACCGAATAGCCTTGCAGCGCCAGCGGTTCCTCGCCGCCGGTCAGGTTGACGTCCCAGTTTGTCGAGATCGTTATGTCCTCGAAAGCTTCCGTTCGTTCCCGGAGATCGGCCCAATCAGCCAGAGAGGTCGAATTGACGGCGATGCCATTGGCGCTATTCGTCGACCAGATGACGGCGAGGCCCGCCTCATCGCCGTAGGGCAACTCCGCGAACATGATCGCGTAGGTCATGCCAAAGATCGTGGCATTGGCGGCCATCCCGATGGCTATCGTCGCAATCGCAACGGCAGCGAAAGCCGGGCTGCTGGCAAGACTGCGCACGCCGTAGCGCACGTCCTGAAGTGTCTGGGCGAACCATTGCCGACGCTTGGCGGAGTGGCTCGAGGTGGGCCCCGAATGGATCGGATCCGATGGCAGGCCGCGTTCATCGAGTCCGTCCCGCAGCACCCGTGGAATCGTGCGCACCCAGAGCGACAGCACGCCGCGCAGGCCCTCGCGGCGCCTGGTGGCGCGATGCAAGTGGTCGAAATCAGCCAACACCATCTCGCTGTAGCGCCGTCGGAACGAGCGCGGGTAGGCGCTCAGTAGACACCGATACAGGACCTGCGAGCTACTCAACTGTCTTGCCCCGTGGCGGACAGCAGCTGCTTGTTGCGGGCCACGCTCACCAGCCGCTCGAGGCGACGGGCCTCTGACGCGACCACAGCGATCCCAGCCGGTGTGAGCTCGTACTGGCGGCGGCGTGTCTCGTCCGGATCGTGCTCCACTACCAGACCCTCGCGTGCGAGCCGGCGCAGGGAGCGATACAGGTTGGCAGGGTCCATGCGCACCGCCCCATCGCTCTCCTCGGCGATGCTCTGCAGGATCGCGTACCCGTGCCCACTCCCCTCTACGAGGGCCAGCAAGATCAGGAAGTCTCTGGCCGCGAGTGGCGGGGTCGCTGTCGGTAGGGATGCCTGTGTCGCCATGGGACTAGCCTCGGAGAACTCGGTAACGGAATACCAGAGCAACCCTATTAGTCATGTGACTATTAGTCAACTGACTACTAGCGAAATCTCCGAACTCGAACTCTGCCTTTCACCCGAGGGCGACTAGGCGCGATCAAGCGTGGATGCCGGGTCTACGTGGGTCGCGCGGCGCCCGGCGAGGACGCTCGCCGTCGCGGCCACGGCCAGCAGCAGGGCTGCGATACCGACAAACGTGAGCGGATCGTTGGCACTGACATCGAAGAGCATCGTGGCGACCGAGCGCGTCGCGAGGATCGCGATGGGCAGACCGACCAGGAGCCCGATGCCGGCGAGGACAACACCGTCCTTAACGACACTTCCCAGCATGGCTCTAGGCTGCGCCCCCAGCGCCATTCGAATGCCGATCTCGGCCGAGCGTTCCTCCACCAGATAAGCCAGCACGCCGTACAGTCCCATCGCCGAAAGCACGAGCGCAAAAAGGCCGAAGCCGGAGACCAGTAGCGCGGGCAACTTACGTGGCAACAAGGATGCGTCGACCAGGCTCTCCATCGTCTGGAGCAGCGGCACGGGTTCGGCGGGATTGGCCGACTTGACCCGATCGATAACCACCGCGCTCAGCGCACCCGTGTCGCCGGAAACACGCACGAAAACCCCGGCCGAACTGTTGGGGGCCTGCGTCATCGAGATGTAGATCTCGGGCACCGCCGGCACGTCGAGGCCGAAGTGCCGGACATCCCCCACCACGCCGATGACCGTGTACCAGGAGTCGCTACCATTCCATCGAACTCGTTGGCCGACGGGACTTCCGTCGAAGAAGGCGCGCCGAGCGGCATCGTTGACGATCATGACCGGTTCGTTCTCCCGGCGGTCCTCGCTGCGAAACGTGCGCCCCTCGAGCACCGGGATCTGCAGAGTCTCGAAGTAATGCGGGCCCGCCCGTCGGAACTCCGCGCGGTTCTGATCGCTCTGCGCCACCGGTTGGCCCTCGACGCTGAACTCGGTCTCCACGCTGTTGCCCCGGAAGGGGGTCCGCGATGAGTAACCGACATCGATCACACCGGGAATCGCCAGCAGTTGTTCGCGCAGGCCGACGAAGTGTCCGAGCCTGCCGGCAGCCGTTTCCGCGTCCGACTCACGCACGGACGTTGCCGTTGTGAGCACTCCCGCAGTGTCAAAGCCAGGATCTACACGCAGGGCGTTGTTGAAACTCTCGAGGAGGAACCCCGCCCCGATCAGAAGCACGAACGCCAACGCGACCTCGGCGACGATCAGCCCGCGCCGCAAGCGTGCCGTGTTCGAACTCGCGGTCGAGCGGCCGCGCATCGCCTGTATCGGCGCGACGCGCAGCTGCAGCATCAGCGGCAGGAGGCCGAACAGAACCCCGGTGACCAGAGCCACGGCGAAGCCGAAGCCCCAGGTGCGCGCGTCCACGGCAATCTCGCTTTGCCGCGGAAGCGCGCTCGACATCAGCCCGAGAACGCCCCGGACCAGAAAAGTTGCCAGGAGCCCGCCCCCGAGGGCGCCAGCCAGCGCCAGCAGCACGCTCTCAGTCAGGCCCTGGAGAACGAGCCGGCTGCGGCTCGACCCCAGGGCAAGACGGGTGGAGATCTCGGTCTGGCGCGAAGCCGCCGACGCCACGAGCAGCACTGCCATGTTTAACGCCGCAATCACGAGCATCGTTCCTACCGCGGCACCCAATAGCCACAGGGCTCGTCGGTGGTCGCCAACCTGTCTTTCCTTGGCACCGCGCACGACGGCGACCAGGCCGGCGTTGTTCTCCGGGAACTCCCGACCGAGGGACGCGAACAGTGCGTTCATCTCGTCGTCCGCATGCTCCGGCGTGTGGTCCGGAGCGAGGCGACCGACCAGGTTCAACATACCTATGTGGCGGATGTCCGCGGCCAGAGCGAAGTGCACATCGGGGTCGTAGTTCATCGGTATCCAGATATCCGCGGGTGCCTCCACGTAGAAGCCCGGCGGCATCACCCCGATGATCTCGCGCTGTGTCCCGGCAATCGTGATCTGCCCGCCGAGGACATCGTTCGCCGCGTCGAACACGCGCGTCCAGAAATCATGGCTCAGGATCGCGGTGGCGGGAGCACCGGGATGGGCTTCTGCGTCGCTGAAGCCACGCCCCATGAAGGGCTCGGCGCCCAACACATCGAACAAGTTGAACGTCACCGTCAACACCTGAGCCTGGAAAGCTGGCTCTTCGCCGAGGCGAACGGTGGGCGCGAACGCGCGGAACAGCGTGCCGGCCAGGTCCTCGAATGTCGTCGTGGACTCGCGTAGATCAAGGTAGTTCGCGGGCGAGATGGGCGCGGCAATCTGCTCCGTGCGCGTATCACGTTGCTGCACCGCGAGCAGTCGCTCCGGTTCCGAGTAGGGCAACTCGCGGAACAGGATCCCGTCCATGACCGAGAAGGTAGCCGTCGAGGCGCCGATGCCGATGGTTAGCGTGAGGATGACGGCGATGGCGAGCGTCGGGCGACGCTGTAGCGAGCGTAAGGCCCACACGAGATTACGCATGGCGATGTCCGGGGGATCGGTGATTCTGCGCTTGGGTGAACGAGGAGTCTGGAGATTTCGGGCGCTCATCCGCGGCTCGGGTGCGCTGCGGAAGCGACGGCCCAGGCCGTGGGTGAACGCATCCGCGATAGCCCGAACAGCGAATCGCCTGGCCGCTTGGTTGCCGCCGCTGGCCAGAAGAGCGCCGTCGAAGGCATCGAGCATTTCGCCGCTGAATCGCCGTCGAAACCGACGCGGAAACGCCAGCAGCGCGGCTCGGTAGATCAAGCGAAGTGGTCTCATCGGCCGACGCGAGATCCCTGCAACAGTTCCGTGCCTGCCTCCGCCAATCGCCGCAACCGGGCCGTTTCGGCTTCGGCCACCGCGCGTCCGAACGCGGTGATTCGGAAGGAACGCCTACGACCGGCTATTCGCGGCCCGCCGCTGACCTCCTCGATCATCTCCAGAGCTTCCATGCCCTCTAGATCGCGATAAAAAGATCCTGGCAAGACCTGACGCCCGGTACTGTCCGTGACCTCGCGCATGATCGCGTAGCCATGGTTGTCCTGGCGGAGCAGGGCCAGCAAGACGCTGAACACCTGCGGTTTGAGCGGTACGAGATCTTCGGCGCGATTCATCAGCAGGTGTTGGCCAGCGAGGTAAGAGGGGCAATCAACACACCATATTCACATAGTGTGACTATGGCTCTGAGCGTATATTCACAAAATGTGAATGTCAACGTCTCGATCATGGGCCTGGGCTAGGCTTCCCGTCGAACAAGAGGCCGCCGCCAGATGAGCAACCCCAATCGAAAGCGCGAGATCACTCTTTCCGCGTATGTGCGCCAGCGCAACGGCGTAGCGCTGGGTGCGCCCGGTTCGCTGCGCAACATGTTGCATCGTTCGCTGGGCGCCGGCTCGTTCGGCGGATTCTGGCGATACTGGAACCCGATCTGGGGGTATGGCCTCGGCAAGTACGTGTTTGCGCCGTTGAAGACCGCGCTCCCGCCAGCTCTCGCGCTCGTCGCGACCTTCGTGGTGTCCGGCGCCCTACACGACCTCGCCACCATGCTCGTCAGCCGCTCGGCAGCGTTCCTCTTCACCCCCTGGTTCTTCTTCGCCGGTCTGGGGGTGCTGTTGGGGCGCGCGGTCCGCATGGATCTGTCGAGGAATGCATGGCCAGTCCGCGCCGCCGTCAACCTCGTCTACCTGACCGCCAGTCTGGCGATCGCTCTGCTAGTCAAGTCGTACCTGCTATGACTCGACTGCCACGTCCGTCTTCGGTGAGGCCGGCGGGACGGATACCCCGGCATAGAGCAATGTCGCCGGCAGTGCGATGAGGAGTCCTGGGCCTGGACGCGTCACCACGGATGCCGGCACACCCCGCGGGCGGTAGCCGTTGCTGCATGCCGGGGTCTCCGTCCCAGCGCGCTCCATGGGCCCAGCGGCGTCCGTCAGAACAGTGGCAATCCCCACACCACCCAGGCCGCCCACCCCACCGCCAAGACCATCGCCTGCGCCAGGGAACCGCGGAACGCGGGCAACCAGTCGGCGGCGGCGGCGGACCATGATTTCGCTAGCAGGAAGGCGAGCATGAGCAGGGTCACGGCGTTCCAGCCGAGCACCGCGTGCCGGTTGACCGTGAAGCCGAACTCGCTGATGCGACTGATGATCGCGGCGAGGGCATAGACGTTCAGCGACAGTGTCAGCGCCCCGAGCCAGACGACCGCGGCGCGCAGAGGGCGCTGGTATCCGCTCGTCAGGTGTGCGTTCCCCGCGGAAACCGCCCCCGCCATCAAGGCCAGAATCGCGATGATCGTGGCGTTGTAGACGATCAGCACTTCGCGCTCGTTGAACGGTCTCCAGAAGTAGTTCGGTATGAACCAGAAGACGTAGAGCACCATCACGCCGAGCGCCACGGGCAGCATCAGCCAGGTCATGATGCGGAAGATGCGGGCCAGGCCTGTCGGGCTCTGTTCGACGGGCGCACGCGTGGGGTCGAAGACGCTCGCCACGGCCAGAACCGGAATGATCCCGATCCCGAACGCCACGAGAGAGATGGCGACGTCCTCAGGCAGTTCCAGGCCCAGCACGGCGAAGACGCCGATCGTCAGCCCGCCGAAAACTCCGCCCGCGCCGAGATAGATGCCACTCGTCACGAGCACCTCCAGCGACTGCACAATGAACGAGTAGAAGTTCCTCGCCTGCTCGGGGCGGCCCAGGGTCACGCTGCCTCCCACGATCGCCCACGCGACGAACGGAAGGTGCAGGGCAAGCAGATACGCGGCGTCGTCAATTCGGCCCCACGCGACGAGCGCGCTGATAACGCCTGCGACTACCGCCGCACCAGCAGCCGCGCCATACCAACGAACTCGCTTTGCCTCGGGTGCGACCGCCGCCATGAACGCGACGATGCTGATCGCAGTCAGGGGGCCCCATCCGATCCAGAACATCGGACTCGCCTCGCCCGGTACCGGGACGGGAGGATTGTCACCGGCGAAGAGCGCGAAGAGCGCGCCATTGACCACGCTGACCGCCAGCGCGATGCCCCAGTGTCGGTAGAGTCGAGCCATCGCCTTGGAATCGTGCAGGTTCTCGTCTACCTGATTGTCCGCGGTCATGGCCGTTCTCGTTGTGACGCGTTCTGCGCCTCGTATGGGCTTCATTTCTGGCGACAAACCTACTAGAGAGCACTTTGTAATGCAAAGTTTAAGCTCGGATACAGCAACACGGACGGAAAGGCTCGAGGACTTCGACCCCGCCCGCCGCTTGAGCGAGTCGCTCCGATTGTGCTGGCCAGGACGCCGACGTAGCCTTCAGCCATGGAAGTCGGAACCCGGCTAGGGCCCTACGAGATCAAAGCGCAGATCGGCGCTGGCGGCATGGGCGAGGTGTATCGCGCCGTGGATACCCGCCTCGGCCGCGAGGTCGCGCTGAAGATGCTGCCAGCCGAGTTCACAGCCGATCCGGAGCAGCAGCGGCGTTTCCGGGGAGAGGCCAGGGCGATCGCTGCCCTCGATCATCCCAACATCGTCACGATCCACTCGGTAGAGCACATCGACGACATCCACTTCCTGACCATGGAACTGGTGAAGGGTCAGACGCTCGAGGAGATGCGGCAGGACGGCGGACCCGCGTTGCCGTTGTTCTTCGACCTGGCCGTTCAGCTCGCGGAGGCGCTCGCGGCAGCCCACGAGAGCGGCATCATTCATCGCGACCTCAAGCCTGCCAATATCATGGTCACAGACGCCGGTCGGGTGAAGGTGCTGGACTTCGGACTCGCCAAGCAACAGGTGGCGGATCTCGAGGAGAGCGCGACGGAGGTTCACACCCAGGCGGGCGCAGTCCTCGGCACGGCGCCCTACATGTCGCCCGAGCAGGTGCAGGGCCAGCAACTCGATCATCGGACGGACATCTTCTCGCTGGGCGTGGTGTTCCACGAACTCCTGACGGGCGAGAGGCCGTTTCGGGGGGACAACATGGCCTCCCTGCTGTCCTCGATCCTGCGCGACGACCCACCGCCCGTAACCAGGATCAACCCGCGCCTGCCCGGCGCGCTGGCCGACTTGATCTTGCGCTGTCTCGACCGGGACCTGGGCGCACGGTGTCAGACCGCCCACGAGGTCTCTGTTGAGCTCGGAAAACTGCTTGCCGCGGACGCCGAACCCGTGGCGTCCGCCGAGGAGCGCGCCAAGGGAGTCGTTGTGCTGCCCTTCGCGAACCGCAGCAGCGACCCCGACAGCGAGTACTTCAGTGATGGTCTGACCGAGGAGGTGATCGCCGACCTCTCCCGGGTTTCCTCGTTGCGCACGATCTCGCGCAACTCCGCCATGGCGCTGAAGGGCACGACCAAGGACTCTCCAACACTGGCCCGCGAATTGAACGTGAGCCACCTCGTGACCGGTTCGGTACGGCGCGCGGGCAACGCCCTACGGGTGACGGCTGAGCTGGTGGACGCCCGGACCGACGCGCCGATCTGGAGCGACAAGTACTCGGGCACGATGGACGACGTATTCGGGATCCAGGAGGAGATCGCGCGCAAGATCGTCGCAGCACTGGAGGTCAATCTCACCGACTCCGAAGAACACCAGGTGGCCGAGCGGCCCATCGAGAATGTCGTGGCCTACGACTGCTACCTGCGCGCTCGCCAGGAGATGTTGCGCTGGACACCCGACGGATTGCGCCACGCGGCCCAGCTAGTCGATGAGGCGCTCACGCTCGTCGGCGACAACCCGCTGCTGCTCGCCACACGAGGACAGATCTGCTGGACCGAGGTCAACATCATGCTGGCGCCGCCCGAGGTGGGTCTGGCGCGCGCCGCGAAGTTCGCCGACCGCGCCCTTGCGCTTGATCCCGACTGCGCCCTCGGCATCTTCGTGCGCGGAATCGTCGCCGGGCTGCGGGGAAAGGTAGAGCAGGCCCTAGAAGATGTCGGACGCGCCTACGAGCTGGATCGGAGCGACACCAACGTCCTGACCGAACTATGCCGCTTCTCCAACGCGGCGGGGATTCCGGACACGGATCTGCTGGAGCGCGCGGCGCGTATCGATCCCCTCAATCAGTTCACGCCGTTCGTGGCCAGCACGCACTACAGTCTCACCGGGCAATTCGAGGAAGCTGCCGTCCACGCCCGGCGAGCCATGGAACTGGCGCCCGCCTATTCGATGCTGCACCTGCTCGGAGCATGGCAGGTGGCGGAAGCCGGATACCGTGACGAAGGCTGCGGAATCCTGGACAAGGTCAGCGAGGCACTCGACGGCACCGTGGCCGGATCGTGGGCAGGCTTCATGGCAGCCGCGCTGCAAGGTGACGCGGAGAAGGCCCAGAGCCGGCTGACGCCGGCAGCGCGCGATGCGTTTCTCAGCGACCACTTCGCCCACACCATGGCGAGCGCGTACTCACTCCTGGGACTGCGGGATGACGCCATGCGCTGGCTTCGCATCAGCATCGATCGCGGCTTCATCAACTACCCGTACCTGGCCGAGCTCGACCCATTTCTCGCGGATCTGCGGCAGGACCCCGAGTTCGTGCAGTTGATGGTCGAATTGAGACCACGTTGGCAGGCTCTTGTCGCCCGGAAACAGTTCTGAGCCTGGGTCGAGCCCACACGGCCATCCCAACCTCGACACCGGTTGGGTACGCCCGAACCACGATCACCGTGCTAACGTCTTTCGATGGGATTTCGTGAAATGGCCGATCAAAGCACTGTGGCGGGGCGTCTTGTCCTGCTGACCCTGGGGACACTGGTCGCCGTGGCACCGCTGTGCTCGACGGTCATTGCCGCCCCCGAGGGATCGGCGGCAACCGGCATTCACGGTGATCACGCCATGAGTCCCGCGTCGCATCATGCACCCGCTGTGAAACTCACGAACGTGACGCTCAGCGGTAGTCATCATGGTGAGCACTGCGCGCCGCATTCCTGCTGCGCCGCGGCGCTCGTGAAGACCGCCCGGCTGAAACAGGCGGACGGTACTGCCGTCTTGGCCCTGATGGCCGCAGCGCCGACCGCATCGCAGGACTCTTGCTCGCTCGCGAGCGTGGCTGGACCTGGGGCGACGCCTGAAGCGGCCGTCGCACACGTGCCTCTGCGCCTCTGATACTCCCCTCCGCGCGAGACCACATCCTGCGCTGACCTTATTCCCGGTTGGCCGCCTCTTCGTCGGATTCCCTGCCCAGGGGAGTACCTCCCATGCATCATCGACTTTCGCTTCGCCGTGGACCGAGCCCGGTCCTCTACATCATCGCCCTGCTCACCGCGCTGCCCAGCCTTGCCCTGACGCAGCTGGCCCAGGCGCAGCAGGCTCCGCCGCACCCGTCGCCGCAGGGACTCGATGCCCTGGTGACCGAAGAGGTCACGCTCGAGGCACTCCTCGGGGAGTTGCTGCGTGACAACCAGGAACTGAAGGCGGCCAGCACGCGAGTTCTGGCGGCCAACGCACGGCCCGAACGGGCCGACAGTCTCCCCGATCCGTCGCTCGCACTCGTCTACCGCAACGTTGGTCTCCCGGAGTTCACGCTGGGCGACGAGATGATGACGCAACTCGGAGTGCGCTTTACCCAGGCGCTACCCGGGAAGGGCAAGCGATCGCAGCGACGCGCGTTGGCCGAGAGCGACATCGAGGTGGCCGAGGCCCACGTCGAGTCCATCCGACGGCGACTGATTCGGGAAGTCGCGACCACCTTCTACGAGTTGGACTACGTCTACGAATCGATCGACATCGTTCACGAGACGCGTGCTCTGCTGCTCGACTTGGAAGAGACGGCCGAGACCCGCTATGCGGTGGGTGAGGGGCTGCAGCAGGACGTTCTCAAGGGTCAGGTGGAGATCTCGGTCCTGCTGAACCGGCTGGTTCAACTCGACCAGAAGCGGGCCAGTCTCGAAGCGATCATCAACAGGAAGCTGGGACGGCGACCGAGTATGCCACTGGGTCGGCCGGTCCACGGCACACTGGACCTCGACGACCTCCCGATCGAGGCGCTCATGCCCGAAGCGACGCGCTCGTCCGCAGCACTAGCGGCGCGCGATCGGCGAATCCAGCAGCAGCAGGCCGCCGTTGAAGTGGTGCGCACCGATCGTCGGCCCGACATCCTGCTCAGCGGCGGCTACATGAACCGCGGTGGCCTGCCCGGGATCTGGGAGGTGAACGTGGGGTTCACCCTGCCGGTACGCAAGGAAGGCCGACAGGACCTCGAGATCGAAGAAGGCGAGCAGGAACTCAGCGCGCGTCGTATCGATCACATCGATGCTGTTCAGGCGATCGAGCTGCTGGTGCACGATAGCTACCTGCGCGCCGATCGCGCGGTCCGCCTGACACGCCTGTACAGCGACGCCATCATCCCGCAGGCCGTACTGAGTCTCGAGTCGGCCATCGCCGGCTACGGGGTTGGCAACATCGACTTTCCAGCGTTGCTCGACAACGTAGTGACGCTACTTACCTACCGTCTCGAACTCGAACGTGAAGAAACCAACTACGCCACGGCGATCGTGCGCATCGAGGAACACCTCGGCCGGTCGCTAGGCGTGACACCCACCGGGGCCTGGCAATGAGTCGCATCTTCACAGGAGTAGTCTCCACTCTGGCAACGATGCTGGCCGTAGGAGCGGTGCTCTGGTCGGCTGAACTGCTGCATTTCGGCAACCAGACCGATGAGCCCGACGACGAGATGGCGATGGATATGCCCACGGCCGACGAGGCCGATGGTACGGAGATGTCGGCCGTCGCGGAGCCCGCCGGCATGGACATGCCCGCCGCCGATGAGCACGCCGGCATGGACATGCTCGCCGCCGATGAGCACGCCGGCATGGACATGCTCGCCGGGGCCGTGATGATCACGCCGGAGCGGCAGCAGTTGATCGGCGTCCGCACCGCCCTGGTCGCAGCCGAAGACATCACCCGCAACATCCGCACAGTCGGCAGCGTGGAGTACAACGAGACGAACGTCGCTCACATCCACACGAGGGTCACCGGTTGGATCGAAGAACTGTACGTCGACTTCACCGGTAAGTCCGTCGAACGCGGCCAACCGCTTCTGGGTATCTATAGCCCGGAACTCGTGGCCACGCAGGAGGAGTACCTGCTCGCCCTGAGAGCGCAGGACTCGCTCGGCACGAGCCGGTACGCGGAGGTCTCGCAGACAACACGCAGCCTGCTCGAGGCGACGCGTCGCCGACTCCTGCTGTGGGACGTAACCGAGGAACAGATTGCGGAACTGGAGGAGCGGCGCGAGCCCCAGACGACGTTGACCCTGTACTCGCCCATCACTGGCTTCGTCACCAACAAGAGAGCGTACGAAGGGGCCCACGTCGGCCCAGATACCGAACTGTTCACCATCGCGGACCTTAGCGACGTCTGGATCACGGCGGATATCTACGAATCGGATCTGCAGTACGTGCGCGAGGGGCAGTCGGCAACCGTGACCCTCAGCTATCTCCCCGGCCAGGTCTTCCGGGGCCGCGTCGACTACATCTATCCCTACCTCGCTGGCGACACTCGCACTGCCACGGTGCGCGTAGCGCTCGCCAACCCGGAGACGACCCTCAAGCCGGGCATGTTCGCCAATGTCGAGCTGACGACCCGGATCGGCAGGTCCCTCGTCGTTCCCGAGGACGCCGTCATCGATACGGGCGAGCGGAAGGTGGTCTTCATCGTCCTGGAGGGGGGACACTTCCTGCCGCGTGAAGTCCAGACCGGCCTGCGCTTCGACGGCCGCCTGCAGATTCTTGCCGGCCTCGAGGCGAATGACGAAGTGGTCTCGGGAGCAGCTTTCCTGATCGATTCGGAAAGCAAACTACGATCCTCGATGGACAGCATGGCGGGCATGGACATGTCCGACCATCAGAACTGAGGGGCTACCGTGATTCACCGAATCATCGCCTGGAGCGCGGGCAATCCCTTCCTTATCGGACTCGGGTTGCTGATCGCCGTCGGCGGCGGGCTCTACGGCCTACAGAACATCCCACTGGACGCGATTCCCGACCTCTCCGACGTGCAGGTGATCCTCCTCACCGAATGGGCCGGACGCAGTCCCGACCTGGTCGAGGACCAGATCACCTACCCGGTGGTCACCGCGCTGATCTCGGCGCCGCAGGTGAAGGTAGTCCGCGGCTACTCGTTCTTCGGCCTGTCGTTCGTCTACGTGATCTTCGAAGACGGCACCGACATGTACTGGGCCCGCTCGCGGGTGATGGAGTACATGAACCGGGTTGCCGCCGGACTCCCGGAGGACGTTGTCCCGGCGCTCGGCCCGGATGCCACTGGAGTCGGCTGGGTATTCGAGTACGCGCTGGTCGACGAGACCGGCGGCCACGACCTGGGCCAGCTGCGGACGCTCAACGACTGGACCGTTCGCTACTGGCTCGAAGGTGTAGAGGGCGTTGCTGAAGTTGCCAGCGTCGGCGGTTATGTGGAGCAGTACCAGGTCTCGCTCGATCCCACCGTGCTGCTTGCCTACAACCTGCCGGTTTCGCGCGTGATCGAGGCGATCCGTCGCAGCAACAACGACGTCGGCGGACGTGTCATCGAACTCGCAGGCACCGAGTACATGGTGCGCGGTCGTGGCTATATCGGGTCGCTCGAAGACCTGCGCACGGTCACGGTCGGAGCCGGACCGAGCGGCACCCCAATTTTTCTGCGCGACGTGGCCAGCATCAGTCGTGGCCCCGACATGCGACGCGGCCTGGCCGAGTTCAACGGCACGGGCGAAGCGGTCGGCGGCATCGTCGTGATGCGCTACGGCGAGAACGCTCTCGCCGTGATCGATCGCATCAAAGCCCGCATCGAAGAGGTGCGCGATTCGCTCCCCGACGGGGTCGAGATCGTCACCGCTTACGATCGCTCGGATCTGATCCAGGGGTCGGTCGACAACCTGCGCAACAAGCTGCTCGAAGAGAGCCTCATCGTCGCGCTCGTGTGTCTGATCTTCCTGTTCCACATTCGCTCGGCGCTGGTCGCGATCCTGGCGCTGCCGGTGGCGATCCTCATGTCCATCGGCACGATGTACCTCCTGGGGATGAACTCCAACATCATGTCGCTCGGCGGCATCGCCATAGCGATCGGAGCGATGATCGACGCTGCAATCGTGATGGTGGAGAACGCCCACAAGCACCTGGAAGAGTGGGAAGCGGCACCCGAGGCAACGCGTGGCACGCGCACAGCCGTAATCGTCTGCGCGGCCCAGGAGGTCGGCAAGCCACTCTTCTTCTCGCTGCTGATCATCACGGCATCGTTCCTGCCCGTGTTCACCCTCGAGGCGCAGGAGGGAAGGCTGTTCAAGCCGCTCGCGTTCACCAAGACGTTCGCGATGTTCTTCTCCGCCTTCCTGTCGATCACGCTGGTGCCGCTGCTGATGGTATGGCTGATCCGCGGTCACATCGCGCCCGAGCATCGCAACCCCGTCTCCCACCTGCTGATCTTCGTCTACCGACCATTCGCCTGGCTGGCGCTGCGCTTCCGTTGGGCGGTCGTCATGCTGGCAGCGGCCGCCATGGCGCTTACCTGGCCCGCCTACGAGGAGCTGGGCTCCGAGTTCATGCCGCCATTGTGGGAAGGCAGCGTGATGTACATGCCTATGCTGCTTCCCGGTGCCTCGATCGCCGAGGTCAGCCGCATCATGCACACGCAGAACGAACTGTTGATGGAGGTGCCCGAGGTCGAGCGTGTCTTCGGCAAGGCGGGCCGCGCCCGCACCGCGACCGATCCGGCGCCCCTGAGCATGATCGAGACGATCGTCACCCTCATACCGCAGGACCAGTGGCGTCCTGGACTGACGCCGGCCTCGCTCGAGGCCGAGCTCGACGAACTGCTGAAGCTCCCGGGAGTCATGAACACGTGGACGATGCCGATCAAAGGCCGCATCGACATGCTCTCGACGGGTATTCGCACGCCTGTCGGGGTGAAGGTGTTCGGGCCTGACCTGAACGTGGTGCAGCAGATCGGCGAGGCCATCGAGGTGGCCCTCGGACCAGTTGCTGGCACGCGCAACGTCGTCGCTGAACGCGTCGTCGGTGGCTACTTCCTCGACTTTGTCGTGCGTCGCCAGGAAGCGGCGCGCTACGGGCTCAATGTCGAGGATGTCGAGGAGTTGGTCGAAACCGCGATCGGCGGTCGCAACGTCACGCAAACGATCGAGGGTCGCGAACGGTTTCCCGTGAACGTGCGCTATGCCCGCGAACTGCGCGAGAACCCGGAGAACCTTGCGCGCGTGATGGTGCCCACCCCGCGCGGGGAACAGGTGCCAATATCCCAGCTGGCCGACATCCAGCTCACCACCGGGCCGCCGGTGATCAAGAGCGAGGACGGCGAAATGGTCGGCTATGTCTTCGTCGACATCGCCGATCGCGATCTCGGCAGCTACGTCGAAGAGGCGCAACAGGTGGTCGCAGCCGCCGTCGAGTTGCCCAAAGGCTACCGGCTGGAATGGAGCGGCCAGTACGAGTACATGCAGCGCGCCGCCGAACGGCTCGTCTGGGTCATACCGCTGACGCTGTTCATCATCTTCGTGCTGCTGTACCTGAACTTCGAGTCGATTGCCGAGACGCTGATCGTTCTGGTTTCGGTGCCGTTCGCGCTGATCGGCGCTGTCTGGTTGCTCTGGTACCTCGAGTACAACCTCAGTGTCGCCGTCTGGGTCGGCATCATCGCCCTGGCCGGCGTGGCCACCGAGACGGGCGTGATCATGATCGTCTACCTGGACGAGTACTACGAGAAGTACAAGCGCGAGGGCAAGCTGACCTCACATGCGGCCCTGCGCCAGGCGGTCCTCGAAGGAGCCGTGCAACGCGTGCGGCCAAAGATGATGACCGTGACCGCCACCATAGCCGCCCTGCTACCGATCATGTGGGGCACGGGACCCGGCTCCGATGTCATGAAGCGCATGGCCGCGCCCATGGTCGGCGGCATGGTTAGCTCGACCGTCCTCACCCTGCTGGTAATCCCCGTCCTCTATGCCGGTTGGCGCGATTTCCAGCACCGCGGCGACTTTCGGGAGGCGGAGGAATCCACCGATTGAGCGTCAAGTTATAATCGGAGTTACGCATAGCGATATGGCCATGCGCGAAGAAGCGAGGCGTGCCCCGTGATCAGGGAGCATTGGGAAGGTCGGTATCTCTCTGACGAACCGGAGAAGCTCGGCTGGTATCGCCCTCGCCTCGACACGTCCCTGGAGTTGATCCGACGGCTATCGCCGCCGCGCGAAGCGCGACTCCTCGATGTCGGCGGCGGAGCATCGACGCTGGCCGATGACCTGCTCGCCGAGAACCTCGACTCCATGACCGTTCTCGACGTGTCTCCGGCCGCGCTCGCGATTGCCCGCGCCCGCCTCGGCCCACTGGCCGATCGAGTGGATTGGCGCGTTGGTAACGTCCTGGAGATCGACCTGACACCGAACAGCTTCGACATCTGGCACGACCGTGCCGCGTTCCACTTCCTGGTCGAGAAGCGAGAGCGCGAGCGGTACCTGAGCCAGCTAACAAGAGCGCTCGAGCCCGGCGGCCACGTTGTCATCGGCACGTTCAGCCTGGCCGCGCCCGCCAAGTGCTCGGGCCTGCCGATACAGCGATACACACTCGAACAGCTGGTCGCCGCGTTCGGGCCGAGCTTCCGTCTGATAGAGAGTCGAGAAGAGGCGCACCAGACGCCGGGCGGAACGGATCAGCCATACGTCTACGCGCTGCTCGAGTACCTCAGTCAGCCGTAGGCCGCTGGGCGAGCCTCGTCATCGCGGCACCCCCTCGTCGGCACTGGCCTGCTCTCGGCCAGTGCCGTTTCGTCTTGGCGAGAAACAATCGAATCGGTCAGTTCCGTGATTCGGGTGTCCAGTTCTCCAGGCCGTGAATCGCTCGAACGTCGGTGATGACGTCACCAAACGTGCGCTCGGGAACGAACTTCAGATCGTTCCAACGCGCGACGCCGAGCTCGATAGAGAACTCCTCCAGGTTGTGAGGCTGCGTCGTCTCGACCACCCAAAGGAAGGTGTGCTCGAGACCGGAGTGGTACTGATCGACGACAGCCGTGACCCCGTACTTCTCCATCAGCGGTTCGAAGTCCATCACACTGATCGCGATCACTTCCTTGGCCGTCTCGCGATTGTTGACCGGGCAGTCGTGCCGACTGTGAGCCCCGTAGATCCCCCACAGGGTGGGCTCGACCGCGGAGCTCTGCGCCGAGCTGCTGGTGGTGATGAACGAGGTCGACACGATGATCAATGCGTAAGCGAGGTGCTTCATCTTCATGGCTGGTCTCCAAGTAGTAGTGCTGTTGTAGGACTCTCTCGTTTCTGTCTCGCGGGTCTATTTGTCGTTATCTCTGATCTCCTCCTCCGTGAACCTCGGAGTGATGTGCTGTGGGCAGTTGACGTCCCAGGCTTCGACATGGAAAACGAGCGCGCGCTCGACCCTTGCTCCATACGCGGGGTCGACGAGGCGCTCGAGAAGCGCCGGCGAGTCCTCCACGAATTCGGCGCGTCCCCAGACCTTGATCCGCCGCCGATTCGGGTAGTCCATGAAGAAGATGAAGGCGCGGTCGTTCTCGTCCAGGTTCCCGACCGAGATGTACTGGCGGTTGCCGGAGAAGTCGGCTAGCGCCAGCGTCTTGTCGTCGAGCACCTTCACGAAGCCCTTCGGCCCGCCGCGATGCTGGATGTAGGGCTGACCGTCCTTGCTGGCGGTTCCGAGGTATAGCGAGTCGCGCTCGCCAACAAAGGCCGCCAGGTCGGGCGTGATTCGAGCGCTCCATCCACCTCGTTTCTCCATGAGTGCGTACCCGCCCCTGGAACCACGCTCTTCCTGTGCCGCCTTGACCGATGGTGTGAACGCGATGTCGCTAACTGGCTGTGTCATGTTCGTACTCTCGATTTATGGACCGAACGTTCGGTCTATCGAACAGGCAAAAAAACTCGCATTCATGCCCCACCCTCTTCGAGGAGATTGCCGGGGAGTTCCTTCAGCATCCGCTGGAAAAACTTGGGGTCGCGTGTCCCGCGCGTGACCACGAGGGCTCCCTGCAATCTCACTACCGCGTCCTCGGCGCGACGCTGAGCGACCTTACTCGGGATGCCTGCATCCTCGAGCACGCCACGCAGTGCGTCGACCCAGGCGCCGAAGGCGCCGCCCAGTTCGTCGGCGAACAAGTCCAAGCCACCGCTCAGGACCATCGAGCCGAGCAGGCAATTCTTGGCGCCACCGCCATAGAACCGATCAACCGCGTGCATGGAGGCCAGGATCCGCTCACGCGGGTCGCCCGGCGCCCGCAACAGGCCCAGAATCTGGCCCACTTCCTCACCAACCTTGCGGAAGACCTCGCGGACCATCTCCTCCTTGCCCCCTGGGAAATGGTGGTAGAGGCTCGCCCGCCCCAGGCCGGTCGCTTCCGCGATGCGGCTCACGCTGGTCGCAGCGTATCCGTGGCGCCGAAACTCCTCGGCGATCCGCTCGATGGCGTCCTCGCGACTGATTTTTGTTCTTGGCATAAGTTCACCTTCGCAGCACTGTACCGAACGTTCGGTATGAAGTCAACCCGTTACTGAAGTAGCGTCGCCACAGAGTTCGACCGCGGAGGTTACCCGCCGGCGCCGTTGCAGTCGTCTGGACTTGATAGGCTTGCGCGCCATGAAGAAGACTCTGATTTCCGTCCTGTTGCTGGGTTCCCTGTCCGTTTCAGCGCAAACCACCGAGAGCGAACGCGCCGCGTTCGAGGCCGAGACGTTGCGCCACTTTCAGGCGCTACTGCGCTTCGATACCAGTGACCCGCCCGGGGTCGAACTGCCTGCGGCCGAGTATCTGCGCGATGTGCTCGAGGCTGAGGGCATCCCCGTGCAGATGTTCTGGAACGACGAGAACCGTCCCAACGTCGTGGCTCGCCTCACGGGCTCCGGCGAAAAGGAACCTCTGCTGATCATGGGCCACACCGACACGGTGAACGTCGATCCGGACAAGTGGACACACGGGCCGTTCAGCGGCACGGTGGACGACGGCTACGTCTACAGCCGCGGCACCGTGGATGACAAGGACAACGTGGTCGCTGGCCTGATGGTCATGCTCGAACTGAAGCGCCGCAACGTAGCGCTCGACCGCGACGTGATCTTCCTGGCCGAGTCGGGCGAAGAAGGCAACACGCAGTACGGCATCGAGTTCATGGTGAACGAGCATCTCGATGCCATCGAAGCCGAGTATTGCCTGGCCGAGGCCGGCGGAGTAACTCGCGTCGGCGGCGAGGTAGCGTACGCCTCGATCGAGACGGTCGAGAAGATCCCCTACCGGGTGGAACTTGTCGCGACAGGAGTCGCCGGCCATGGCTCGGTGCCCCTCAAGACCAACTCGGTCGCCCACCTGGCCAAGGCCGTGGCAAAGATCGCTGACTGGCGTTCGCCGGTACGACTGAACGAAACGACGAGCTCTTACTTCGAACGGCTGGCTGCGATCTCGCCGCCCGACAAGGCCATGATCTACCGCAAGGTGCTCGATCCGGCGACGATCCACGAAGCCGATGAGTACTTCCTCGAGAACGAGCCACGGCACGCCTCGATGCTGCGCTCGTCGCTGTCGCCGACGATCTTCGACGCCGGTTACCGCATCAACGTCATTCCCTCAGATGCCAGGGGCTCCGTGGACCTGCGGGCGCTACCGGATGAAGACATTCCGGCGTTCCTGGACGAGATCAGGGCCGTGGTCGACGACCCGGCGGTCGAGGTGTCGCTCGGTGAGCGCAACACACGGCCGCCTGGCGAGGCCCGACTCGATACGGAGGCGTTCCGGGTGCTCGAAGCGAACGTCGCCAAGCACTACGACACGGTGACGCTACCGATGATGCAGACGGGCGCCACGGATATGGCGTACCTGCGCAATCGCGGCATCCAGTGCTATGGAATCGGACCGGCGTTCGACATCGAGGACGGGCCACTCGGGTATGGGGCGCATAGCGACCAGGAGCGGATTCTGGTTAGCGAGCTGCATCGGTTCGTACGGTTCAACCTGGACGTCGTGATTGACCTCGCGGGGGCTGCCGGAGATTGAGTCACGGTGTAGGGAGGCGAAGCGCCGCCCGCGCCAACGAGAGACACCGGGCGTTCTCTCACGGGGTCAGGAACTTGCACGTGGGGCCGGGCGCCGCGGCCAGACGTCGGTCCAGGGTCGCTAGTGGGAGCTCGAAGGCTTCTGCAACCGCCACGTACCACGCGTCGTAGGCGGTGAGGTTGTTGCGGAGTGCCCACACGCGATCGGCAAACGGCGCAAACGGCACGAGATCAACAGCCAGCATGCCGAGTTCTCGATAAGCGACGGTAGCGTGATCGGCGGTGACGATTCCGCGGTGTTCGAGATTGCGTAGCGCGTGCGTGGCCTCGGCTAGCACCAACTCGGGTGCAAAGAGCCGACTCCGCCGCATCAACGATCCGGACCAGGCCCCATTGGCGTCGACGTGCGTGATCGCTGCCACGACCACAGTGGCATCAACCACGACCACTATCGCCGGTCCCCCTTGATCGAATCCACGATGTCCTGGGACGTCACTCTCGAACCTGCCTCGGTCGCTATTTGCCGGGCTCGGTCGACCCATTCCTTCACCGTCGGCTTGGCGGCTAGACCCTCCAACTCCCCTAGCAGGTACTCCTGCATCGATTGGCCGAGGCTTGTGGCACGGGCGGCAATCCTGTTTCGGGTTTCCACAGGTACATTCCGTATCGTGATGTTGACCTTCATGCATGCATTATGCATGCATGCGATCAGGGATGTAAGTGGAACCTGGCAGATCGCCGGCCCCGCATTCTTGAGACGGCCGTGAGGTTCGGGATTCGGCGCGGTGGTTGCCGGGCGGGATCGTCTTGGCGTAGCCTCGGGAGTCGCGAACAGGCTGGACGATCGAGGGTGGAGGCTGCATGAAGAAGTACTCAACGGTAGTGATCACCGCTTTGATGGCCGGCGGCGGAATCGGTCTCTGGACCTGGGCGAACTCCCGCCTGATGCCGTCGATCGTGCACACGCCCGAGGGCATCGCTGCGACTCATAGGCTCTTTCAGGTTGTGCCGATGTTGGGTCTGCTGCTGGCGATCGTCGGGACCGCGCTTACTGCGCTCAGCTGGAAGAAGCACTCGGACCGCATCTACCGGACGGTGAGCATCCTGCCGGTTATCGCGTTGATCGTGGGCGCGGTGCTGGCCC
Organism: Acidobacteriota bacterium; assembly: GCA_029263295.1. Lineage (GTDB taxonomy): Bacteria > Acidobacteriota > UBA890 > UBA890 > WLXD01 > WLXD01. The sequence goes on from JAJCXT010000002.1 coordinate 34,758, forward strand.
AGGGCACCATCGTCGAGTTGGTGATGTTCTCGCCCATCGACGAGGCCCGCTTCGTAGCCGTGGCCGCTGCCAGCTTTCTCGAACCCGAGCATCTCGTGCTCGGCGTATCGATCGGCGGCGAAGCGAAAGCCTATCCGGTGGGCATGATGACCTATCACCACATCGTCAACGACCGGTTGGCTGGCGAGCCGTACGTCGCCACCTACTGAAGCCTCTGCCACACCGGTCTGGTGTGGAGCAGTGTCGTTGACGGGCAGGTGCTGACCTTCCGCCTGATGGGCGTGAACAACCAGAATTTCGTCATGCGTGACGAGCAGACCGGAACATGGTGGCAGCAGGTCACCGGCGAAGCTTTGGTGGGGCCGCTGGCAGGCAAGCGTCTGGAGCCCGTGCGCTTCGACGAGGTCTCCTTCGAGATCTGGCGCGGCGAACATCCCGAAACGCTGGTTCTCGAGCCGGTACCTGACAAGGCCGATCAGTACGCCCCGGACGACTGGGACGAAGACATGGACTTTCCTCTGCCCGAGCAGTTGGCCCCGGCCGGCGAGTGGCTCCCCAGACAGATCGTGGTCGGCATCCTCGCCGGCGACGTCGCGACAGCCTACTCGCTGGACGTGTTGCGCGAGCAGACGCCGATTGCGGACTGGGTCGGCGACACCCCGGTTCTCGTCGCCCTGGCCGCCGACGGGCGCTCGCTACGCGCCTTCGACCGCCGCGTCGACGAGATGGTCCTCGAGATGTACGCCAAGCCGGACATGGAACCGCCGGTGTTCATCGACGGCCAGACCGGCTCCGAATGGAACTTCACCGGACTCGCAACTGCCGGCCCTCTTGAGGGCAGAAGGCTCGATCCGCTGCGCCCGATCAAGGACTACTGGTTCGACTGGAAGCAGTACCACCCTGACACTCGCGTCTACACGGGTGGTGGACCAGGCTAGCGTAGGCAAGCCCAAGGCGGGCCGTTCGCGGCCTCGAAACAGTCCCACTCGTCGCGGAGTTCGGCATCGAGGCCTTCCGGGCAGCCCGGAGCCTAGTGCCGGGCGGCAAGCCCGTGTGGCATGCTAGCCGCGAGCGACCTTGCTAGAAGGACCGTGGCCATGGCACCGCGAAAACCGTCAGATCCGAGCAAAGCCGAGGGCATCGTGGCCGAGGGCCGCCGTGCGCGCGCCGAGTGGGACCGCAGTTATCGCGGCCAGGCACTGAAACTATTCCCGTGGGTGTGCGGCAGTTGCGGCCGTGACTTCGACGGCAAGAACCTCAGCGAGCTGACGGTTCACCACAAGGATCACGACCACCACAACAACCCACCCGACGGCAGCAACTGGGAACTGCTCTGCTACTGGTGCCACGATAACGAGCACTCCCGCCACGCCGTCGCGCAAGCCTCCGCCAAGTCACAGCGACGCGAGGGCGGTCCCACGACCACGTCGAAACCCTTCGCTGGTCTGGACAAGCTGCTGAAGGGCGACGACTAGTCGTTGCGGTCGGGCTCGGAGATGACCCACAGGTAGATCCAGCCGCGGACACCAATGTGGTTCACCGCCGGCTCCCGCAGGAGCAGCTTGTCTGCCCGCCCAGGCACCGGGTCGTACCTCCCCGCCACGCCCCACTTCTCGAACACCCGCCCCGGCATGGGGGCAGCCTCGACCCACGCCCCGGGCCGCAACTCGCGGAGTCCTTCGTTCAGCGTCAGTTCGAGATCGTCGGCCACGAAGTAGACATACCCGTCGACCTGTTCAAGATCGAAGGTTGTGCGGACCTGAGAAAGAATCGCGCTCGACTCGAGGTCCGCCTCCTGCGTCATCAACACCAGGGTCGCAGCACTGCTCTCAACCACCCGTCCCTCCGTCAGCAACGCCGGCGGTGGCAGTCGCTCGAGCTTGTGCGGTGCCTGACTTGAAGCGCCTGCGGCGATCAAGAGCAAGATCCAAGTAGTACGCAGCTTCAACCGATTACCCCTCGGTGGTGCCGGGCGGGGTGGATACCGCGGCACAGAGCAATGTCGCCTGTAGGCCGGTGCGGAGTCTTCGGCCAAGACGCGTGAGCAAGGACGCTGGAACAACCGCCAAACGGTGACCGTTGCGTCGTGTCGGGGTATCCATCCCGCCTCCCTCCCTTACTACCGAACGCGCACTCCAGGAACCCGCGCCCGCGCATGGATCTCCTGCAACGATCGCACACCGATGGACTCCAACTGCAACGCCCTGATCGCACCAACGCCAGCACGAGCGCCCGCCGCTGTCGTGAAGTACGGGATACCGCGCGTCAACGCCGCTCGCCGGATGATCACCGAATCGCGCACGATCTCTGGGTCGTCCTCGACCGTGTTGATGACCAGATTCACTTCACCGCTCTCGATCACGTCGAACGTGTTCGGAGACCCTTCGCCCGGCTTCGGCACGACTCTCGTCGGAATGCCCTGGGCATTGAAGTCGGCCGCCGTGCCCTCAGTTCCCAAAACCTCGAAGCCATTGGCCGCGAGCTCGCGAACGACATCGGCCAGACGCGCGCGGTGCTCGGGACGAACAGTGACGAGGACTCTCCCCGACAGGGGCAGGGCGGCGCCTGCCTGAATCTGCGCCTTCGCGTAGGCTCGGCCGAAGTCCGAGTCGATTCCCATCACCTCGCCCGTGCTCTTCATCTCGGGGCCGAGCAGCACATCCACGCCGGGAAACTTCAGGAACGGGAACACCGGCTGCTTCACCGCAACCCGATGGGGCTCTGGATTCGACGTCAGACCAAGCTCTTCCAGGCTCTTCCCGGCCATGACCAGCGCGCCGATCTTAGCGAGTTGCACGCCCACCGCCTTGGCAACATACGGCACGGTGCGAGAAGCGCGCGGGTTCACTTCCAGTACATAGACCTCGCCACCCTGAACACCGTACTGCACGTTCATCAGGCCACGCACCTCGAGTTCGAGGGCGAGCCTCTCAGTAGCCTGCTTTATCTCCCTCACGGTCTCGGCCTCGAGCGAGAACGGCGGAATCGAGCAGGCCGAGTCGCCTGAATGCACCCCGGCCTCTTCGATGTGCTCCATCACGCCAGCAATAATCACGCGCTCGCCATCGCACACCGCGTCGACGTCGACCTCCACGCAGTCCGCGAGGAAGTGGTCGATCAGTACCGGGTGATCGGGCGACGCCATGACGGCCTCGCGCATGTAGCGCTCGAGCGCTGCCTGGTTGTGAACGATCTGCATCGCCCGGCCGCCGAGCACGTAGGACGGGCGCACCAGCGCCGGGTAACCGATGGACTTTGCAACCGCGATCGCCTCCTCCGGGCTGCGTGCCATACCGCTCGCGGGGCGTTTCAGTTGCAGCTTCTCGAGCACCTCGTCGAAGCGCTCGCGATCTTCTGCGCGGTCGATCGCCTCGGGGCTCGTGCCCAGAATCGGCACGCCCGCTTCTTCGAGCGCGAGCGCCAGCTTCAGCGGAGTCTGGCCGCCGAACGTAACGATCACGCCCATCGGCTTTTCTCGTTCGCAGATCGCCAGCACGTCCTCGAGCGTCAACGGCTCGAAGTAGAGGCGGTCGGAGGTGTCGTAGTCAGTCGATACCGTCTCGGGATTGCAGTTGACCATGATGGTCTCGTAGTCGGCGTCGTGCAGGGCGAACGCGGCGTGCACGCAGCAGTAGTCGAACTCGATCCCCTGCCCGATCCTGTTAGGTCCGCTACCAAGGATCATCACCTTCGGCCGGTCAGTCGGGTCGGCCTCGCACTCCCGCTCGTAGGTCGAGTAGAGATACGGCGTGTGCGCCACGAACTCGGCGCCGCAAGTGTCGACGCGTTTGAAGACCGGGGTAACACCGTGCTCGATGCGCATTGCCCGCACGACCGCTTCGCTCACGTGCCACAGTTCAGCCAGTCGATGGTCGGCAAAACCCAGTCGCTTGGCCGGACGCAGCAACTCGATCCGTTCCGCTTCGGAAGCAGCGGCCAGTTCGGCCTCGGCAGCGACGATCTCTTCGATGTTCCGCAGAAACCAGCGGTCGATCATGCAGCGCGCGTGAATCTCTTCGACATCGAAGCCACGTCGAAACGCGTCGGCGATTGCCCAGAGGCGGCCAGGGCACGGGTTTTCGATGCGCGACCAGATTTCGGCAACGGCGTCATCGTCATCACCCTCGATCGTCGGCTCCAGACCGTAGTGGTCGATCTCGAGAGAACGGAGAGCCTTTTGGAGGCTCTCTTTGAAGGTTCGGCCTATACCCATCACCTCACCCACCGACTTCATTTGGGTGCTCAGGCTCTGGTCGCTCGTCGGGAACTTCTCGAACGCGAAGCGTGGAATCTTGGTCACGACATAGTCGATACTCGGCTCGAAGCTCGCCGGCGTCTCTCGGGTGATGTCGTTGGGGATCTCGTCCAGCGTGTAACCAACGGCCAGTTTCGCGGCGATCTTGGCAATCGGAAAACCCGTGGCCTTAGAGGCCAGCGCCGAGGACCGCGAGACCCGTGGGTTCATCTCGACCACAACGAGCCGGCCGTCGTCGGGGCTCACGGCGAACTGAACGTTCGACCCTCCGGTGTCGACTCCGATCTCGCGAATAATCGCCAGCGATGCGTCCCGCATCACCTGATATTCCTTGTCGGTCAGCGTCTGAGCCGGAGCCACGGTGATCGAGTCGCCGGTGTGCACTCCCATCGGGTCGAGGTTCTCGATCGAGCAGATGATCACGACGTTGTCGGCCGTGTCGCGCATTACCTCGAGTTCGAACTCCTTCCAGCCCAAGACGCTCTGCTCCAAGAGCACCTCGTGCCGCGGTGACTGCTGTAGACCCCACTCGACGACACGATCGAACTCGGCATCGGTGCGGGCGATCCCAGCGCCGGCGCCGCCGAGGGTGAAGCTCGGTCGGATCATGGCCGGCAACCCGATCCTGTCCAGCAGATCGCGCGCCTCGCGCACCGAACGCACGTAGCCGGAGAACGGGATACTTAGCCCGATCTTCTCCATCGCGGTGCGGAACTGCTCGCGGTCTTCCGCTTTGAGAATCGCCTCCAGATTAGCCCCGATCATCTCCACGCCATGCTTCTCGAGCACTCCCTGCTCGGCCAGCTCGATGGCGAGATTGAGCGCGGTCTGGCCGCCGATCGTTGGCAGAAGCGCGTCGGGTCTCTCGCGCTCGATGATCTGCTCGACGCTGGCCACCGTCATCGGTTCGACGTAGGTGCGGTCGGCCGTTTCCGGATCCGTCATGATCGTGGCGGGATTCGAGTTCACCAGAACCACCCGGTAGCCCTCCTCGCGCAGCGCCTTGCATGCCTGCGTGCCCGAGTAGTCGAACTCGCACGCCTGGCCGATGACGATCGGTCCCGAGCCGATTACCAGGATCGTCTTGATGTCTTCGCGCTTCGGCACCGTCAGCCTTCCCGGGCGATCGAGGCACCCGTCACGGTCTTGCCAGCCTTGTGCTGTTCGACCATGCGACGGAAGCGGGAGAAGAAGTAGCTGGCGTCATGCGGTCCCGGTGATGCCTCCGGGTGGTACTGCACGGAGAAGACCGGGCGCTCCAGGTGCGCGATCCCCTCGACGGTCTGATCGTTCAGGTTGACGTGCGTGATCTCCACCGGCTCGCCAGCCGCGCGTAGAGAATCAGCGTCCACAGCGTAGCCATGGTTCTCGGCGCAGATCGCAACCTGACCAGTGTGCATGTCCTTGCCGGGCTGGTTGCCGCCATGATGGCCGAACTTCAATTTCGTGGTGGTACCGCCCAGCGCGCGACCGAGAATCTGATGGCCGAGGCAAATGCCGAAGGTCGGGTAGCGCTCGACCAGCTCGCGCACAGTCGCAGGTACACCCTCTACGGCCGCCGGATCGCCGGGGCCATTGGAGAGAAAAACCGCGTCCGGATTGATGCCGTCGACTTCCGCGGCGGAAGTCCCGGCGGGTACGACCGTGACATCGAAGCCGTGGTCCACGAGTTGACGCAGAATGTTGCGCTTCACGCCGAAGTCGTAAGCAACTACATGGAACTTCTCGTCGGGCGTCTCGGCGGTTGGCACCTGCCCCTCCACGCCTGGCCAGGTTCCCTCGCTCCACTGGTAGGGCCGCTCGCAGGTCACAGCGCCGACGAGATCCACCGCTCCGAGGTCCGGCGCGTTGCGCGCCGCATCCAGGAGCGCGTCGACATTCTGCTGCTCTGGATCCGTGGACAGCGCCGCGTTCTGGAAACCGTGATCACGGATCCGACGCACGAGCGCGCGCGTATCGATCTCCGCCAACGCGGGAATGCCCTGATCGGCCAACCAGGTATCGAGCGATGCTTCCGAGCGCCAGTTGCTCGGCGTGTCGAACAACTCGCGCACGACAAAGCCCGATAGCCACGGCTTCGGAGATTCCTCGTCGGTGGCGTTCACGCCGACGTTGCCGATCTGGGTGTAGGTCATCACCACGATCTGGCCTGCATAAGAGGGATCCGTAAGGATCTCCTGGTAGCCGGTCATGCTGGTGTTGAAGCACACCTCGCCCGTGCGAACACATTTCGCCCCGAACGATGCCCCGTGAAAGACGGTTCCGTCGGCCAGGACGAGGACGGCCGGGCGGCTCGCAAGCCTACGTATCCCGGTCTCTGTCCCCATTTGCCGGTCCCTGTTCCCCTGTTTGGAGGGGCCGAGGTTACCCGTTGAAGCTGTGAACAGCCTCAGCGGTGTCGCTGTAGTCCTCGAACACGCTGATCAACTGGGTGAACATCAGCAGATCGCGAACCTTGGCGGTGAGGTTGAGCAGCTTCAACGAAGCGCCATTGTTGTTGCACGTCGTGTACGCGGCAACGAGCTCGCCGGTCCCAGCGCTATCCATGTAGCTAACCTTCGCGAGGTTGAGCAGGATCTTCGTCTCTTTGCGGTCCATCAGATCCGTCATGATCTGGCGTAGTTGAACGTCACCAGCGCCGAGAGTCAGCTTGCCATCAAGGTCGACTATCACGACATCTTCGACGCGTCGTTCACTGTGCTTCATCGGTCTTCTTCCTGTTTCCGTGACGAGTTCGCCGTGTTTCCCACCGGCCCTGGATTATCTCTGACAGGGCGCCTGCGGTCGAGCTAGATGCAGTCCTGATTGGCCCTTCTGGCCCACAAATACGCTCCAAACCGCCTTCGGCGCGAAACCAAACCCGCCACGGGCGCGAAGTAGTAGGTAGAAATGACTTCCCGGGCACCCCTACCGGGCTTCGGAGGGAGTATCTCGATGAGCAGCACAACGATGAACGAAGCGCGGCAGGCAGTCCACACGAGCGTGGCGGGCGTGAGCCCGCTGGTGCTCACCAACTGCGCCCAACTCAGCCACCTGGCCACCGAGGATCTGGTGCAGCTATCCAAGAGCGCCGTGTGCCGGCTCGTCCTGGACGGCGAGCGGTTCTTCGAACAGGGAGAAACCGCCGAATCGGTTTTCGTTCTGCTCGATGGGAGTGCCCGCCTGGAACGGACCGCGAACGACGGAGTGGGCGTGAGCTACAACGTCGACTCTGCATACGCGACATTCGGCGATGTTGTCCTTCTCGGTGAAGAAACTCGCCGCTATACGAGCACTGCCAACCGCGACACTCTCGTGGTGGAACTCCCCCTCGAAGCGGTCTCCGCAGTGATCGCATCCAACCAGCCGCAGGGAGTCGCCTGGCGCGGATCGATCATGGCCCGACTACACCGCCAGGAGCCGCACGAAGCGGACACTTTCGCCTGGCGCATTCTGGACAAGCTGTCGCAGTTGACCGACGCTGCCTAGAAACCGTAGCGACAAGACACTGGGGACAAGAAAAGGGCGGTCCGCGTTGGTGGACCGCCCTCTTTTTGTCGGAAACCAGGCCGCGCTAGCGCCGTTTCGCCTCGACGATACGCTGCAGCGTTTCCTGAATGCCAGCGTACTTGGCGCTCACCGGACCGTACAGATCGAATCCAGTGCCCTCGGTGATCCGATACGACGGTGCTGCGTTGCGCGCGGCGCCGTTGGCGATGCCGGAGCCCGTCTTGCTCGACGAAACCATGGTGAACTTCGAGCCCGGACCACTCTCGTGCATGACATAGATCGCCACGGTGGTGGCACCCACAACGCTGAACGATGCGGCCTCATAGGCCTTGACCGTCGAGTTGAAAACGCCGATGACGCCGTCGTCTTCTGCGTCAACACCAGCCGCTATCCGGGCGTTCGTTTCATCCACGATGATGATGTCGGCGTCTATGTTGCCCTGGTTGAAGAACGTCTCTAGGGAGACGATCGCGGACGCTGTGGTGGTCACGTTGAACACGCGCACCGCGTTCTTCTTCAGATTGCCGGTGTTCAGGCTCGGGGCCTGGGCTTCTGCCACTCCCGCCGTAAGGACTGCTGCAGCGAGCAGCGCCCCGACGAATACTTTGGACTTCATCCAATTCCTCCTTCAAGCAGGGAGCGTTTTTTGCAAGACGGCCAACCACTCTTGCGGCAGGGCCGGATCTTGTCGAACAAGCGAGACTATGGGGATTTGAAGAGAGCATAGTGTCATTCAGCGGCGTCTGCTGCATCCCCCTCGCTCTGGGCCCCCTAAGACTTGCCGAAACCGCGCGCGACCATGGCCTCCAGGTGCCAGTCACCGGCGCGATCAACGATGCGCTCGAGCACGCCAATGGCGACCTGTTCGTCGATCGCCAACAGCAGGCCGGCCACGTGCTTGCACAGCCGGCGCTCGCGAACCTCGCCCTGGAAATCCCTACAGCCATGCTGCAAACGCGACGCCGGCAGGTCGAGCACCACGTTGTACGCACTGACCGAAGCAATCCACAGGTCAGGGCCGTCGATGAGGAACTGCACCTTCCCGACTTCTTTCTCGGCCCGCGCGAGACGTTTGGCCTCGGTGCACAGCGCCAGCAGGTCACGGCGCGGATCACCGCCATCTTCGGGCACCTCCGGCGTAGCGGTCCTCACTTCCTTCCCGTCGTTGGAAGATCCCGTCACGACCCCACCTGCCTGTGAATGGTCAGGAGGTCGGCAATGAGTGCGTGACCCGTAGCCGCCCGGCCAGCGCCAGGTCCGGCGATGCTCACGGGCCCTAGCGCCTCCGTCTCGAAGGTCAGGAGGTTGGCCGGCCCGCAAACCGCCGCGAGCGGGTCATCGAGCGACAGTTCCTCAACCCCGACCTTCGGCTCCACAACCGTTCCATCGACGGCGCGGACCGAACCGACGAGCCGAAGACGGGTTCCCTGGCGGGCAGCGCTGCGCACATCGCCCTTGCCAATTCCAACGATGCCTTCCCGCGACACATCCGACAGCGTGAGCGCACCGCCAAGAACGAGATTCCCGAGAATCGCCACCTTCGCGGCGGCGTCCCAGCCTTCTACGTCGCCCGAGGGATCAGTCTCGGCGTAACCGAGTTCCTGTGCCTCGGCCAGCGCCTCGTCGTAATCGACGCCCGCCTCCATCCGACTGAGGACAAAGTTGCAGGTGCCGTTGAGAATGCCGCGTACCCCGTACACACCAGCCCCCGCGAGGCCACCGTCACAGACATTGAGCAGCGGCGTTCCGGACATCACCGTTCCTTCGCATCGAAGCTGTACGTCGTTGGCCCGCGCCAACTCGGCTAGCTCCGACCAGGCAAGCGCCACGGGGCCCTTGTTGGTGGTAGCCACGTGCCGACCCAGCCCTAGCGCGGTGCGCACATGCTGCAGCCCAGGCCCGCCGTCCACGAGGTTCGTGGGTGTCATCTCGAAAACGACGTCCGCGTCGATCGCCTCGATTGCATCCGCACCACTACCCGCCAGCGTCGCGCCGGGATAGTCGCGCAGCGAACCGCTGCGGTTCGCCAGGTCGAGCAACTGACCCGGGTCGAGACCCTCGGCACTGGCGATACTCCCGAGCGCCGGGTCGATGACCCCGACGATCCGCGCGTCGAGTCCCCCCGCCGCGAGCTCGGTCGCACCATCCCGCAGGCGCTCCGCGACACCCTGACCCACGGTCCCGAAGCCCAACAGCAGAACGCGCCAGGTCTTCATGAGTGTTGGCTCAGCGCGGGAACGCCGGCATCGTCTGCTTCTCATAGCCATCCGGGGCATTCCAGAAATCGTCGCCGAACGGGCCCCACTCCCAGCCCGTCACCTCGAAGCTCGCGCCTTCCTCCGTGGTCATGCGCAAGACCTTGCCGTCGGGCATGCCCTGGGCACGGGCGTACTGCATGTACTGCTGCAGGTTTCCAGCGGGGTTGCCGCCGCCCATCATCGGGCCGGCGAGCGATTCGAGGTGCGTCATCATCTTGGTCCAGATCTCGAACATGCCGAGCTCGGCCGCTTCCGACAACCACATCGAGCCGCCGTTGCCCTCGTCGTCGGAGAACGCGACCTCGAACACCTCGTACTCCATGACCGTGTCCGTGGCGCCGGTGCGTTCGAACGTCATGTTGGCCGGATCGAAATCCTCGATCTCTGCCTGAGCGTCGGCCGCGCCGGGCATGTTGCCCGTCATCTGGCGTATCCGCTCCATCATCGCCTTGTCGAACTCCATGTACATGCGATTCGCGTGCTGGATCATCCGCCACCAGTCAGCGCTCCAGACCATGGACATCTGCTCACCGATGTCGAAGCGAGCCATCTCGCCGGAGACGGTGACCGTCATGCTGTTCGGCTGTTCCCCGACCCCCTGCGCGGTGAAGGACATCGAGACGTCGTCCTGCGCAAGTGCGGTGGCAGGAACGAAGGTGAGGGCCGCGAGCAAGACAATGGCGCTGAAGCGAGGGCGACGATCCAAGGGATCCTCCTACGAGAGCGGGTGGGGCCTCCGGGCTACAGGAGACGGACACCGCCAGCCAAATTCCGGCGAGTCACCCGCACAGTTTAGCCCCTTTGCCGATTCTCCGATCAGCCGATCGGGACCAGCGGCCAGAACAGCGGGATCAAGAAGCTCGCCACGACCCACAGGATCACGTTCAGCGGCAACCCGACACGGGTGAAGTCGGTAAACCGATACCCGCCGGGCCCGTAGACGAGCGTATTCGTCTGATATCCGATGGGCGTGGAGAACGCGGCGGAACCGGCGAAGGCAACCGCTATCGCGAACGGCCTGGGGTCGACGCCCAGACCAGCGGCAACACTCAATGCGATCGGCACCATCAGCACCGCGGCCGCGTTGTTGGACATCAACTCGGTGAACACCACGGTCAACAGATACACACCCGAGAGAACGACCTGCGGCCCGTAGGCGCCGACGCTCTCCACCACGGTGTCCGCGATCAACTCGGCCGTACCTGTCTGGTCCATGGCCTTGCCCAGGGCGATCGCGCCGCCGATCAACATCAGAACCGACATGTCGAGCGAGGCGTAGGCTCGGCGCATGGTGAGACAGCGCGTCACCACCATCAGAATCGCCACCACCATGGCCAGCACCATTACCGGCAGCGGACTGAACGTCGCCAGGCCGATCAACCCCACGACCAGACCGATGGCGATAGGCGCCTTGTCGCGATTAACCACGATTTCCTGCACGCCCTGGAGCACCATGAATTCGCCGTAGGTCATCAGTCGCGGGATGTCCGTGCGGTCCACCATCACCAGCAACACGTCACCCACGCGCAGGCGAAGCGTCGGAAGTTCGTCGCGCAGGTGCTCACCGTGGCGTTGCAGCGCCATGACTGAAGCGTTGTAGTGCTGGCGGAAGTTGATGCCACGCAACGAGCGGCCGATCAGCGCCGAATTGGGCGTGATCACCAGCTCCGCCAACTGCATGTCACGCGACGCGTAGCGAACCGCCTCCGCCTTCAATCCGGGGATGAGCTCCAAGCCTTCCTGTTTGTAGAGCGCCATCATCTCGTTGACGTCGCCCTTCAGCAGGAAGATGTCGCCCTCGGCCGTCTCCACCTTGTCGAGCGGCGGCCAGAAGACCACCTCGTCACGGAGGATCTGCAACAGGCGGACGTTGGGATGGGATCTCTGGATCGACTCCTTCACCAGTTGGCCGATCATCGGCGACCCCGCCGGGACCTGCACCTCGGTCATGTACTCGCCGGCGGCGCGTGGACTGCCCGTGTCGCCGAGATAGGACGTCACCGTGCCGCGATCGGGCAGCAAATGTCGGCCGATGAAGAACAGGTACGTCAGACCAATGGCGGCGTAGACCACCCCGACTGGAGTGATCTCGAACATCCCGATCCCCTCGAGACCGTTCTCTTCCATGAGGCCGTGCACGAGGACGTTGGTCGAGGTACCGATGAGACTCGTGGTGCCGCCGAGAATCGAGGCGAACGACAACGGGATCAGCAGTTTGGACGGCGAGATATCGAACTCTTTCGACACGCCCAGCATGATCGGCAGGAACATCGCCACCACGGCGGTGTTGTTGATGAAGCCCGAGAACACGGCCATCGTGAGCATGACCAGCAGGATCATGCGGCGCTCGTCGCCGCGCGAATAGTGGATGATCTGGGCGCCGACGTAGGTGATCACCCCGGTCTGTGTCAGTCCGGCCGACACCACCAGAATCGCGGCGACGGTGAGCAGGGCGCTGCTGGCGAAGCCAGCCACGGCATCGCCCGGCTGCAGTACGCCTGTGAGTATCAACACCACGGGAATACACAGCGCGACCAGGTCGATAGGCAGCCACTCGGTGACCCACAGCACCAGGGCCGCGACCAGGACACCGAGGACGATGTACATCTCGCCCGTCATGGCCGAAGTCTACCAGCGGCAGACGCGCCGATCTGGCCGTGCTGGTGTTGACCCCGGGGGTAGCCGGAAACAACGTGAGAATGCCTAGTCAACACCGGTGCCTAGCGGTGCGGTGCGGCGATGGCCTCGTTCAGCACGCCCACCACACGCATGGCCTGGTGGTCCCAGGTGAAACGTTCCTGGGCGAGGCGGCGAGCCGTTTCACCCATGGCGCGCACGGCGGGTCGCACCTCGTGCAGCGCGGTGAGCATGGTCATCAACGCGTCGACATCCCCAGGCGGATAGAACTGCGCTGCCTCTTCTGGCATGAGTTGGCGAAGCTCGGCGATGTCGGCGGTTATCACCGCTAGACCAGAGGCCATGTACTCGAACAGCTTGATCGGCGACCAGAACCAGCCCAACTCGAGCGCGCGGAACTGGTCCGGGCTGAACGGCGCCAGCCCCACGTGGGCGGCGGCGAGATAGCCTGGGACATCGGCGTGAGGGATGGCCCCTTTGAACTGGATGCGGTCGCCCGCTCCGGCGGCGGCGGCGGCACGCTTGGCGCGCTGCAACTCGGGTCCATCACCGAGGCAGACCATCTCGAGATCCGCGCCGTCCTGAACCGCGGCCCCGAAAGCACGGGCCAGATCGACCGTGCCGTGCCAGGCGCGAAAGCTCGACACATGAACCAGACGCAGCGGCCCGTCATCCGGAGCCGGCTCGCCCGGCTGGAACAGCCGACAGTCCACACCGTTGACGATCACCGTGGTGCGATCGTGAAGGTGCGCGGGCAGCAGCAGTTCGCTCGTCGCGTAGTAGCGCCGCGCTTGCCCCAGCATCCACTGGCGCCATCGATGGATCGGCTTGATCAGGGTGAGCGCATCGAGACGATCGCGCAGCGAGCCCGGATACGGCATGGCCGGAGAGTTGACCTCGAGCACCGCCGGCAGCCCGAGCTGCGAGGCGGCGATGAGGCCGCGACCGCCGAAGGTATAGAAACGCTCGACGATGATGTCCGGTCCGATCTGCCCCGCCAGCCGCTTCACCTCGCGCCAGTGAAACATGTCGAACTGCTCGATCAGCGGGCGCGTGCGCAGCGGATGCAGCTGCACACCATCGAGATCGACCGCAGCGTCGGCCGGGTTGTCGGGCGGCAATGAGGTGAGGTGCACCTCGTGCCCGGCGCGCGAGAGCGCCCGACAGAGCTCCAGCGCATGCACGCTGCCACCGTGACTTCCCGGGATCTGCATCCCCGATGCCACGTAGAGAATGCGCATGTCAGTTCTCCGCGAAGAAGCACACGCCACGGGACATGCGCGCCGCAATCGGTGCTGCTGGTCCCGGAACAAGATCGCGGGCGCAAGGTACCACGGTGACCCGGGCTCGGCGGGCTACTGCTATCGTCTTGACATGCGATGGACTCGACGCGAACTGACCCGTCTTCTGGGGGCCGCGCTCCCGGCAGGCCTGGCCTGGCAGGCTGCCGGTCAGCATGTGGCGGAGCCTCTTGGCCGCCACAGTGCAGGCCCCGGTTCGCCAGGTTCCGTAGGAGCGGCACAGATGAATGATGTGACCCTGACTTCGGTGGGAGGCCTGCTCGTCGGCCACCAGACCCGGGACGAACGTCCGACGGGATGCACCGCCATCGTTGCCCCGGACGGGGCCACCGCTGGCGTGGCGGTCCGCGGCGCCGCGCCCGGCACGCGCGAGATCGCGCTGCTCGATCCCGCCAGCATGGTACAGAAAATCCACGCCATCACTCTTTCCGGCGGCAGCGCCTTCGGCCTCGCAAGTGCCGATGGCGTCGTTCGCCGCCTGCGAGAGACGGGCGTCGGCTTCGAGATCCCCGGGGGACCCGTGCCCATCGTGCCGGCAGCAATCCTCTTCGACCTGAACGTCGGTGAGGGCGCCACCGCACCCACAGCCGAGGACGGCTACGCAGCGGCGGGCGCCGCCAGCGACGCACCGGTAGAGCAGGGCAGCGTCGGCGCCGGTGCCGGCGCCACCATAGGCAAACTGGGATTCGGTCGACCCATGAAGGGCGGCATCGGCAGCGCCGGCTATCGCTTCGAGGACGGCACCGTGGTTGCTGCGCTGGTCGCCACCAACGGTCTCGGGGACATTCGCGACCCGCGATCCGGCGAGATCGTCGCCGGCGCGATCGACGAGCACGGCAACTTCGTCGACACCGAGGCACGCTTCCTGGCCGGCGACCAACCCGGCGATGCCAGCGGCGAGGGCCAGAACACCACGATCGGGGTGGTCGCCACCAACCGCACCCTCGACAAGGTTCAGTGCCATCGCCTGGCAGGAATCGCCCACGACGGCCTGGCTCGCGCGGTCGTCCCCGCGCATACCCGTTTCGACGGCGACACGTTCTTCTTCCTCGCGACGAACAAGGGAGCCGCTGTCGACGACGATGAATTCGGCCGCATCGACACCGCGGTCGCTGCGGCCGTGTCCGATGCAATCCTCAGTGCGGTCCGCCACGCGACATCGGTGGCTGGCTACACCGCCGCCCGCGACCTCTAGCAGCCTTCGGCTCGGCGTCCTGGGCGGCTGCCAGGCCAGCCGGTAGCAGTGTGAGCACCAGTCCGAGTAGCAGGATTGGTTTGTTTGTGATGCCTAGTGAATGGCCAGTGGGACTCCGGTGATGCCGAGATGGCGATCGGTGGACCAGCAGGTGCTCGAGGTTCGCTCTGCCATCACGTGCAGCCCCAACCCATCGGTAAGCGTCAGCCGTTGATCGGAGAACTGCCGCAACAGCGCGATCGACGCAGTCTGCTGAAGGGCGCTGACAGCGATCACCTTGAGCGGTTTCATCGCCTCAATCATGGCGAGGAACTGCAGGGCTCGTACGGAATCGTAGCGCCGCAAGAACCAGCCGTGCCCTTCAGCGATCACGAGCGGCGTGGTGACGAGGCGAGGGGGATCAGCAAAGAGTCTCCGGAACAGCGGGTGGTACGTGTCCGAAGCATCGACGAGCGCGATAAACGCCGAGGTGTCGACGTAGGCCTCAGTCCTTGTGCCCATAGACGACTTCGTCGATCCTCTGGCTGGCCTCCGGATCCCCTGATTCGACGAGCCCTGCGTAGGCCATCCAGGGTTTGGATTCATCGACCGGTAGTAGCGGCCGCAGCGCGCGCCGCAGCAACTCCGCCAACGAGATCCCGAGCCGCGCCGCCTCACGCTTGGCGGCGTCGTATTCCTCTTCCGTAAGGCTGATCTGCGTTCGCACCATGATAACAATCTAACAGATTCTGTTATCACCGCTCCAGACCTGCCCGCTGATCCCCTCCGTGTACTTCCCAGACGGCCCGCAGCACGGCGATTCCGTGCTGAATCCATAAGCCACAGCCTGCTACAGTAATTGCCGACCTTAAGCGGAGAGGTGTCTGAGAGGCTTAAGGAGCGCGCTTGGAAAGCGCGTGTGCGCTAACCCGTACCGTGGGTTCGAATCCCACCCTCTCCGCCTCTACTTGCGCCGGCTCGCAGCGGGTCAGTTCCACCAACTCGCCGAGGTTGGCCGCGCCGTGGGATTCGAACCGACGCCCGGCTTTGCCGGGCTGGTTCCAGTGTTTCTGCAAAGTGCGCGGACGCGCACTTTGATCCACCCTCTCCGCCTTCACTTGCGCCAACTCGCACCGGGTCGGTTCCACCAACTCACCGAGGTTGGCCGCGCCGTGGGATTCCAGGTGCCGGGTATGAGCCGAAGACCGGCGCGACCTTCCCGGCAAGCTCCTGACCGCGTCCATCTATCTTCATAGACAGATTCACTTTCGATTCATGCAGGCATCTTTATGCTAGCATGCCTGCATGTCCAAACAACTGACGGTTCGTAACGTCCCGGATCGAGTCGCGACGAAGCTCGAGGCGATGAGCAACAGCAAGGGTCAGTCCGTGAACACCACCGTGCTCGAGATTCTCTCGAGCGTTGTAGGCGACTCGGGACGGCGGGAGCATCTTGCTCGATACGTCACCTGGACCGACGAGGACTCGGAGAGCTTCCAGAAGGCACTCGGGTCACAACGTCAGGTGGATGCCGATCTCTGGGGTTGAGGCGGCTGAGCGCCTCGTCCTCGATACTTCAGCCTACGCGGCCATGTGTCGTGGGGACGATGAGGTCCTGGACTGGATCGCCTCGGCGGGCGCGGTTGTGATGAGCGTCATTGTAATCGGCGAACTGGAGGCGGGCTTCGCGATGGGCGACCGCGCGCGCGCCAACCGCGTCGCCTTGGCCGATTTTCTCGCTGAGCCGTTCGTACACGAGTTCCCGGCTTCCCGCAGCACCGCCCGGCACTACGGCGAGGTCTTCTGCCGACTCAAGAGCGCCGGCACCCCGTTGCCTGTCAACGACATCTGGATCGCCGCCGCTACGCTCGACTGCGGCGGCCACTTGCTCACCCTGGATCGTGATTTCGCACGCATCGACAACCTGAGCTCGACAGTTCTTCCAGTCGGCTGACGCTGCCAGCGACTTCTAGTCGGAGTTGCGCTGCCGACGGCGGCCGAGGCCGCGCGCGTAGGCGATCGCCGCTACGCCTCGTCGATGGCGACCCCGCGACGGTTGTCGCGGGTCATGCGGGCCCACGGCGAGAGATCACCCTCGCGCAGGAACCGGTACATCAGAGCTGCCCACGACGGGTGTGAGTCGAGGCTCTTGTAGTACTCCGGAGCCATGGCGGTTAACTCCGGCAATCGGTTCCAGGGAATCGACGCGAAGTCGTGGTGCTCGTTGTGGTACCCCACGTTGAACGTCAGCACGTTCAGCCAGCCGTAGTAGCTGAACGTCTCCTGGTCGTCGTCACCGGTCAGGTAATGCTCCTGGATCCAGCGGGCGCCCAACGGATGCAGACCGGTCGCGAAGAACAGCGAGGCGAACAGGTAGAGCAACGCCTTGGGCCCGAGGTAGATCACCACGAGGGCGTCGTAGCCGAACACAATCACCCAGTCGACCAGTACCCAGGCGCTGAAGAACTGGAGCGCCTTCAGTCGCACGGGTCGGATCATCTGGAACACCGGATAGAACAGGAGCCAGAGCGCCTTGCGCACCGTCGAGTTGCCCACCAGCCGCGCTTCCCAGCGGCTCGGCAGATCGGCGTCGAGTTCGTACACGCCCTGGAAGGCATGGTGCTTGAGGTGATAACCGCGGAAGGAAATCGCGGTCGGCGCGCCGTTGACGGTCCCGGCCAGACAGCCCGCTATGTTGTTCGCCCAGCGTGAGCGGAAGATCGACCCGTGGCTCGCCTCGTGGATCATCACGTAGATTGCGTGGTTGGCGAACGCTCCCACGCAATAGGCGACCAGCAACAGGACCCACCACGGCTGCGTGGCCATGACGCCAGCGATCGCAGTCTGTGCGATGACGATGGCCACAATCGCGACGAACGACCAGGGGTTACGGCCTAGCAGGCTACGCACCTCCGGATGGTCGCGCAGGATCGCCTGAGTGCGTGGCCGGTGCGGTTCGCCTTCGTGGGTGAAACGGAAGTCATCTGGCGCATCGGTCATTCAGGGGCCTGGAGTTGACGGACGAGGGGGGAACCGGACGAGTCTATCTGCTTTGCAGGTGCCACATGGCCGAGCTACTCGACCTGGAAGTTCCGCATCATGCCCATGTCCTCGTGCTCGAGGTTGTGGCAATGCTGCAGATACAGGCCGGTGTAGTCGTCGAAGCGGCGGAGGATACGGACCGTCTCACCCGGCATCACCAGCACCGTGTCCTTCCAGCCCTCGTCAACGTATCCGTCGCTCACCTCGTGCCAGTGGGTCGCGAAACGTGAATCGATCTTGCGGTCCAGTACCTGGAACTGCTGCCCGTGCAGATGCACCGGGTGGGGCATCATCGGGCCCATGCCCATGCCCGGGCCCGAACCGCCGGTGTTCTCGAGCTCCCACACTTCCAACGTGTCGAGTTGAACGACCTCGTCGGCGGCCACGGCGGTCATGTCGAACGTACGTCCGTTGATGACCCATCGGCCCGTGTCGAACGAGTACTCGAAGCGACGCGGGTCCCGACGATTGACGGCGTCGGCGAGCTTGAGCTTGGGGAAGCTCGACAGCTTCGCGGGGAGCAGGTTGCCCCCCGTACCTTCGCGAGTAACACGCACGTTCATGATGTCGAAGGCCGTCCCCTGCGGGAAACCGCCACCACCAGGCATGCCGAACTGACCGTTCATGAACTCCTGGCTGATCAATTTCGTCTGGGCACCAACGCCCCGCTCCGCGAAATCGACCCAGATCTCCACTCGCTCCGCCGGCGCGAGCGTGATGTAGTCGCGCTTGACCGGCTTGCGCAGCAGTCCACCGTCCGTGCCGATGACTGTGAAGCGCGCGCCGTCTTCCCAGACGAGCTTGTAGATACGGGAGTTGGAGCCATTGAGCAGGCGGAGCCGATAGGGCCGGGCCTCGACGTCGAGCGTGGCATCGGGCTTGCCATTGACGAGGATCTGGTCGCCAAGCATGCCCATGAACATCGTGCCGCCGCCACCACCCATGCCGCGGAGGTAGAGCAAGCTGTTGTTGGTGTCGAACGTGCGGTCCTGGATCACCACCGGCACGTCGTACTCGCCCGAGGGAAGACCGAGAGCGTCTTCCTCCTCGTCGGAGACGAGGAACAGCCCCGCGAGCCCGTTGTACACCTGCGGCCCGGTGCGTCCATGGGGATGCGGGTGGTACCAGTACATCCCTGCGCGGTTGAGCACGTCGAATTCGTAGTGGTACTTGCCGCCCCTGCGAACGGCGAAACGCGGATGCCCGTCCGCATCCTCGGGCACGTGCAGACCGTGCCAGTGCACGATCGACTCCTCGGGCAGGCGGTTAGTGAAATCGAGCGCGACTCGATGGCCGGTGCGGGCTCTGATCGTGGGGCCGAGATAGGACCCGGGAATCGCCTCGAGCGCTGCAGGGTCGCCCTCGCGGACCTTGCCAACGAAACGCCATACGGGTGTCCTGGCGCCGGGCAGAATCTTCACCTTCGACTTGCGTGCCTTGAGCGCAATCCGTAGATCGACAGCCCGCAGTCCGCGCAACGGCGCCGCTGCCACTTCGGGCTGCGTGAGTAGCGCACCGCCACCGGTCAACGCGGCTGCTGTCGCCGCACCGGACACCTGCAGGAAGCGTCGACGATCGACCGGTCCGTGAAGCGGGCTCTTGTTCCGATCTGACATGTCGTTCTCGGTTGGAAGCGCACAGAGGGGCCGACATCATTCAGCTAGCACTCCTCTTTCGATTGAGTACACGCTCCTACCGAGTATAAACACGACCATGATGTCCGTTTTCACGGAACATCCCTGATCCCGGAGCAGAAGACTCGCCGAGTTCTCTCGCGGCCGGCGGGGCGCCGGGCTGCTAGCATCCAGGTATGCGATTTCGAACGCTCCCCCAGATGATCGCCCTGGGCACGCTCTTGCTGTTGCCCACACCCGCGTCGGCGCAGGACTGCGGCGACTGGTACCGGCCTGTCGTTTGCACCGCCGAACTCGTCGCCACGGACTCCGACCGTGACACCTTCAGGCTCGACACCGGGTCCCGCGTCGAACTGGGGCCGCGAGGCCAGATCGATCTTCAACTCGAGGCCCGCGACCAGCGTGGGTCGCGATTTCCGCTCGAGCGTCTGGCGCTCAGGTACGACGACTACGATTGCCGCTCGATCCTCAACGTGGAAGATAGGGAAGAAGGGCTTCTGCGCGTCACTGCGACCGCCTCCGAGGGACGGTGCAGGCTCGAGATCTGGATGCCCAACAACCTCAATTTTCAGTGGCAGCTCGATGTCGAGATCAACGTCGGGGCACGGAGCGGTTATGAACGCGCCGAGGCGGAGATTCTCGCCCGGGCGCTCTACGCAGCGATCCTGAATCGCGAACCGGACAGCAGCGGATTCAGCGGGGCGGTTGCCGAGATCCAGCTCGGTAACCTGGACGCCCAGATCGATGCGATGACGCGCAGCGCGGAGTTCGGTCAGGTGGCTGGCGACAAGAGCGCCCCCGAGATCCTCGAGCAGTTCTACCTCGGCATCCTGGGCCGACCGGGCGACAGCGTTGGCGTGCGCCTCTACCTCGCCGAGATGCAACGGGGCCAGTACGGCAACGTGCTACGCAAGCTCATCCGCTCGCCGGAGTTCGAGCAGCGCCTACAGCGATAGGCCGCCTGACAGTCTCAGCGAGCTGCCGCCGGCTCGAAGGCCCAGGCCAATGGAATCGAACCGCGCGACAGGTCTTGGCCGGCGAGAAACTCGCCAACCACCTCGAGGATATCGGGGTGCCCATGGATCAAGTCGGTATGGGTAGCTCCGACGAGTTTGAGCAACTGGCTATTGCGGAGCTTCTTACCCACGGCCTTGGCGTCGGCTAACGATGTGGTCCCGTCGAGTGTCCCGGCTACCAGGAGAACGGGAACATCCGAACTCACGGGCTTCAACTCGGCCGCGCCCAGAGGGTCGACTTCCCACGGGGCACACGCGTCGATGAGGCCTGGCTGCGCGCCGGTGACACTGCCAGGAGCTTGCTTGGCCGCCTTGCGAGCGCGCTTCGGGCTGTCGCCGGTTCCGCAAACGACCGCCATGGTCATCGCCGTGGTTTGCCACCGACGCAGCTCCAGCCCCAGCGAGGCCGGTGCGGCGAAGTCGCCCTTTTCCATAGCCACAACCCAGGCGGGCAACCGTTGCATCAGTGGACGGTTCCCGAGCACGATCAGGCTGAGGATGAACTGCAGTTCGTATTCGCCAAAACGGACCGTCACCGGATCCTGACCCGCCGAGCCGCTTACAACTACGTCGCGCGGGTTGGCCGCCAGGTCCGCGAGGATCGTACGCAGCGAGCCGACTAAGTTGGGGTAGACGCCGGGTTGGGCCTGGCGAGCCAGTCGGGCCAGCCCCTTGAGCACCTTGTCGCGGCTCCTCGGTAGGCCGGGGAAACCACCTGGCGGCAGCACGCCGTGCAACACGGCGCGAGCGACACGATCGGGGAATTGACGCAGGTAGGTGAGCGCTAACTGCGTGCCGTAGCTGACGCCCCACAAGGCTAGCTGCTCGACCCCGAGCGCCACTCGCAGTGCCTCGATGTCGTTGGCGCTCTCTCTGTTGTTGAACGCCCCCAGGTCGACGCCGGCCCTGCGCCACTGCCGCGCACAACGGACCGCCGGAGACCTGAGCGCCTCGAGCCACGACTCTATGGTGAGCAGTTCGTCGGCGGGCATGTTCGCGCTCTTGCTGCACGCCAGGGAGGGCACGGACTCGCCGGTACCGCGCTGATCGACAACGATCACGTCACCGAAGGCGCGGAATCCCTGGACCATGTCGAAGTAGACACCGCGTGTCGCCTCGATGGCGGCCCCCCCGGGGCCACCGTCAAGCAACACTATCGGTGGCCCGGCTGCGCTGCCCGTCGCGGCGAACCGCCAGACACGTAGGGTGATTCGCGCACGCGATTCCGCGGCCCGCGTGCCGAGACGCTCGTGTCGTTCGGAGACCTTGAAGGTGGCCACTTCGGCGGCAGTCGTGCGGCCGTCGTTCGTCTCGAAGGTCGCGGCCTCGAACTGGAGCGCGATCGGCCGCGAGGCGTGCGCCGCCCCCGGCCCGGCTGCGACGATGAGCGCGGCGCCGATGGCGGCCATCAGAAGTGGGCGCGAACGACGAGTCGCAGCTCGCCAGTTCGGTTGGTCCGGCTCGTTGGGCGAAGACGCCGCCGCGCTTCTCATTCGCTGTACCTGATCGGGGAAGAGAGCGGGGAGCGTCCGAAAACCTAGCACGGCTCGATCGCCCTGGGTGACCGACTAGGGCACGACACGTCGTGCGGCTCACAGAAGAGCATCCTGTTCTCTGTTTACCCAGGCCGCCTGTTGGCTACGCGGCCCGCGGCGGGTTTGCCATCGTCTCTTCGCTGAGCCTATGCAGGGCAGTGGCTGCATCATCGCTAGCCCGCAACGCGGGGAGCGCTTCCATGAGCTGGTGGAAGCTTCGCATCCCCTGGGCGTGGGTGGCCCCGTAGCCTTTGATCAACCGTTGACACCGGGCGACCTCCACGGCGAGGTCGTAGTCCGAGGAGCCGATCTCGGCTATCCGTCCCAACCAGGCGGCGATCAACCTCCCCTCCCTCGCGTAGCGATACGACGGGCGGCGCAGGCGGCGCAGGCCGGCAACGCAAGACAGCAGCAGGAAGCCGCGCAGCTTGCCGGTGGCAACCTGCCGGCCGCGGTTGATCAGCTTGTCGATTGCTGTGCGCACGCCGACGCGTTCCATGATGAACCGCCCGATCGGAGCCGGCAGGGCATCGCTGAGCTCCTGGACGCTCGGGTGCATGAACTCCACCGGGTAGACGAACTGGCCGGACTCGGCGGCTACTTCCTCGCGCATGCGCTCGAAGCGCTCGGACCGGATCTTCAGATCGGCAACGCGAGCCGCGTCCTCGTACGACATCCAGAGCGCCAGGTGTCGGGCGGTCTCGGTGGTGAGCCGATAAACCCCGTCAGCGCCTCCGTCGTCCAGCGCGAGAATGGGTTCGAGGTGATCGAGATACGCCTCGGCGTAACGAAGGTCCTGATAGTCAGCCACTCGACGTGCCCCTTCGGCCACGAGCGGGCGCGCGACTTCGGGGAAGGTCTCGTTGATGCGCTCGAGCACGGCGCGTCCGCGCGCGCTGGCTGGGACGGGGCGCTCCACCGCAGGTGGCGGGGGCGCCACGGACTCCCCCGCTCCGCTCACCGCCGCACTAAAACCGGCGGCGAAACCGGCCCGGCTGCGCTCCACAGCGACGCCGCTGCGCTGGATGGCGGCCTCGAAGTCGTCGCGTTCGAACGGCAGTCGTCCGGCGCTGGCCACGGCGCCCAGCAGAACCGAACTGATCACGCTGCCGGTGGCAGCGGCATGGTGCGACATGTCGAAGGTCGCGCACTGTTTGGCAGAGTTCTCCAGAGCCTCGAGGATCTTGCTGCTATCGGCGATGCCGTCGCCGGACACCACCTTCTCGGCCACCGAGTACTCGCGGTGAGAAGACGCGACAACCGTCGTGCGATCGGGCGTGATCAGCCCTCTCAACACAGCGCGCCCGGCCTCCACCAACTCCGCCGCGATGACCAGGTCCACTTGGCCGGGGATCGGCATCAGCGCTAATACCGGATCCTTGCCTGCCGCCTCTGCGGCCGCTTTCGGGAACAGCTCGATGTAGTAGATCGTCGCGCCTGTTCTCTGCGCGACGCCCGGAACCGACGTCGCCTGCGCCAGGTAACCACCCTGCTCGGCGACATCGACGATCCAGCGCGACAGCACGCCTCCTCCTTGTCCGCCCATCGCGGAGATGACGATCGTGAGTGCGCGTGGAGATGCTTCGGTCATCACGTACCCCTCAAACCGCGCGCGCCAGGCGCTTGCGATCCGCCCGCCGCTGCATGAACCCGATGAGAGCGCGACGCATCGATCCCAGCAGGCGGTCCAGCGGATTGGGATTGAAGATGACCTCGGCGCGGTAGAACGACGGACAGAGCGCCGCCGCATGGGCCACCGTGCCGCAGACGCCACAGCCAACGCAGGAGTTGTCGACATAGGCGACCGGGTGCTCGCGCAGCGGATCCGGGTTGGGTTTGATCGTCAGCGATGGGCACCCCGATAAGCGAACGCAGGCGTGGTCCCCTGTGCACGTGTCACTGTCGACGCCGAACCGTTCCTTCACCACGCGCTTGCCGTCACTCACCATTGCCTCGATGAGCGGCTTCACGCGCCGCTGGCGATTCAGCTGGCATTCGCCCTCGGCAACGATGACCCGGGGGCCTTCCGAGCGCGTGCTCATCGCCTCGCGAAGCGTCGTCAGCGACGCCTCGATGTCGTAGGTGCTCACGGTGCGCACCCACTTCACTCCGACTCCCTTCACCGCGTTCTGGATCGAGTAGCGTTTCGCCTGCGCGGCCATACCCGCCTTGGACGACGGGATGTACTGGCCGCCGGTAGCCGCGGAGTAGTTGTTGTCCACCACAACTACGACCGCGTCGTCTTCGTTGAAGACCGCATTGGTGATGCCACTGGTCAGGCCGTTATGCCAGAAGCCTCCGTCACCCATGATGGTGAGCGGTGGGCGCGCGTCGGAGGCCCCGAAAGCCGACGCGGCGGCAGCCCCGAGGCCATACCCGAGCACCGAATTCCCCATGTTGAAAGGGGGCAGCGTCGCGAAGGTGTGGCAACCGATGTCGGCGCTGATGTGGATCGGCCCCGTCTCGTTCTCGAGCAGCTTCACGGCAGTGAAGAAGGGGCGCTCGGGGCATCCGGTGCAGAGTCCCGGGGGGCGCGGCGGCACAGCGGCTTCGAGCGCGACCGACTCGAGCGTCGGCAACGCGATCGGCGCACTCGCGGCGCCTCCGCCATCGAGCAGCCCGGGTGCGTGCTCGACCAGAAACCCTCGAATGCCCTCGAGAATCACCGCGCCGGTGTACTCGCCCGCCTTCGGCAAGAATCCCTTGCCCGTGATCTTCGTGCGGGATCCGATCTTGTTCAGGATCTGGTTGAGCGCCTGCTCGATATGGTCGGGCTGCCCCTCCTCCACCATCAGCACCGCCCGCTTGCCGTCACAGAAGCGCTCGACCTCAGCGTCCACCAGCGGGTACGTCACGTTCAGCACATAGAGCGGCACGCGGACGTCGCCGAAGGCGTCCGAGAGTCCGAGCAACTCGAGGGCACGGACGACGAAGTTGTACATGCCACCCTGCAGGATGATGCCGAGCCCGCTCTCGTCGCCTTGGAACCACTCGTTGAGGCCGTGCTCCTCGATGTACTCCACAGCTGCCGGCCAGCGGCGCTCTACTTTGTCCTGTTCCTGCAGGTATGTGTGCGGCGGCAACACGATCTTGTCGGCGGCGCGGGAAGGGTTCTCGAGCGCGTTCTTCGCAGCCAGCCGCGGGCGAACGTTGTCCTTGGCAACGAAGCTGCCATGCACATGACAAGCGCGAATGCGCAGCTCGAGCATCACCGGCGTGCTGCTACGCTCCGACAGCTCGAAGCCGTGCTCGACCATCTGTGTGATCACGGTGAGATCGGGCCGAGGATCGAGCAACCAGATCTGCGACTTCATCGCGAACGCATGGGTCCGCTCCTGCATGATGCTGGCACCTTCGCCGTAGTCCTCTCCCAGGATGATCAGCGCCCCGCCCTGCACTCCGGCCGAGGCGAGGTTGGACAGGGCATCCGAGGCCACGTTGGTGCCGACGGTCGACTTCCAGGTAACCGCGCCGCGCAGCGGATAGTTGATCGAAGCAGCCAGCATCGCGGCCGCCGTGGCCTCGCTGGAGGATGCTTGAAAGCGCACGCCCAACTCGTCGAGAATGTCGCCCGCGTCAGCGAAGACATCCATCAGGTGAGAGACGGGCGCGCCCTGGTACCCACCGACGTAGGCAACCCCGGACTGGAGCAAGGCCTTGGTGACGGCGAGGATCCCCTCACCGCGAAAGACGTCACCGTCGCCCAGTCGCAGAGACTGAACCTCTTTGGCGAACGATCGCTCTGCCACGGCGCTCCTGACAGGAAGAAACTGGGAGACTCGGCGCGCAACACCTCACGCGAGTTCTCGGCGCCCCGCCAGAGCGGGAGGTGGCACGCGCGGGAGATCTTACCGGCAGGCAGGACTATTCCACACCCGTACCGGCGGCCCCAATGTGGGGGGGCCTGCCATGGCGATGGCAGCGCGACCGGATTCAGCTGGTCGTGTGGTGGATCTGGCTGCGCTTCAACAGCGCATCATGACCCGGATAGTGCCCGCACACTTCTGCGTAATCGCAGGCTGCGGCGAGAGCTTCCTCCAGCTTGTTGATCCTTGTCCTTGCTCGTGCGAGCTCCGTCCGCTGCGTAGCCACCTGGCGCTGCAGGCCCTGGAGCTGGCCGTCGTTGCTTTGAGGCAGTGCGTACATGGAACACCATCCTCCGTGGGTAGGCGCGGACCCTCTGCTAGCTAGACCGAGGGCCCGCTAGTCATAAAACGACAACGATATCTTAATAACTCGGGTATGAGAATGGGCGCGGCGCAGTTTCCGACGAGTCGAGACCCGGCGGCGGCGCGCCAGCACCGATCAACTTGCTCGCAACGCCTCTGAAGGGGTCGCTCGGCTAGCGCTGATCGCTGGCACGACCGACGCTAACAACGCGATCGCCAACAGAACGATCGCCGCAGTGCCGTAGCTGAAAGGATCGATCGGCGGCACACCATAAAGCACGCTGCCGAAGGCGCCGCCGAGCGCCGGCGCGGCCAGCAACCCCAACACGATGCCGCTGAGGGCCATGACGCACCCCTCGCGCAGATTGATCAAGACGAGTTCCGGGCCGAGAGCTCCGAGCGCCTTGCGCACGCCCATCTCTCCCCGACGCTCTCCAGCCATGTAGGCGACGACGCCATAGATCCCCACCGCTGAGAGGACGACCGCGACCACGGCGAGGGCCCCGAGGAGTGTGATGAGGAAGCGTTCGGTCGACCGATGATCGTCAATGTAGTCGCTGAGCATGCGGACATTCTCGACCGGTCGATTGAAACCGAGGGTCGCCATCGCGTCGCGCAAGCCGTCAATCACCCGCCCGGGATCCCCGGTCACGCGCGCCGTCAGGACCATCGGCACCTCGCCGCGGTATCGATGCGGCAGGTAGACCTGGGCACGACCATCGCGCCGCAAATCGGTGATCCGCGGGGTCCGCACGACGCCGACGATTTCCACCGCTGTCCAATCGTTGCGATCTGGGTCGGCGATTCCCGGATCGATGCCGTCAAGGCCAATGTGCATCGTTCGGCCGACAGGATCCGCGCCAGGATACGCTTGTTCAGCGAACGCCGCGTCGATCACCGCGACCTGTCGCAGTTGATCGTTGTCATCCACCGTGAGGGTCCTGCCCGAGACCAGCGGAATCTCGAGCGTCTCGAAGTAACCCGGCACGATGAAGCGATAGTCAGCAGCTTCATCACTCCACCCCAGGGTTTCGGGAATACCGACCGTGCTGTACCCGGACATCAGGCCACGCGAGCCCAGAGGTATGTGCGACACCGCACCGACTGACTCCACCTCGGGGAACTCACGGACCAGGTCGGTCAGCTGGCGGAAGGCCTCCCAGCGCGCCGCGCGATCCTGGAATGCTTGCCAGTCGATACTGACTTCGGCCGTCAACACATCTTCATTCCCGAAACCGGGCTCGACCAACGACAGGTTGATGAAGGTGCGCAAGAGCAGCGTCGCGCTGACCAGCAAGGTGAAGCAGAACGCGAGTTGCCCGACCACCAGGGCGCCGCGGGTGCCACGCCGGATTCTGCCGGCGGCGCGGCTGCTCTGCTTGAGCGCCGTCGCGGCCTCGACTCGCGATATCTGCCAGGCGGGAATGCAGCCCGATAGGAGGCTCGCCGCGAATGCCGCGGTGATGCCGAAGAGCAGAACGCCAGTGTCGACATGGACGTCGGCGGCACGCGGCAAGTTGCCGGGCTCGAGGCTAAGGAACAAGTCGAGGCCCCAGACGCTCGCGGGCACCGCCACGAAGCACACCAGCAATCCGATCGCGCCGCTCTGCAGCAGCATCTGCCGCAGCAGGCGGCCGCGCGACGCACCGATCGCCGCTTTCAGGGCGAACTCTGATAGTCGCAATCGAGCCTGGGCGACGATCAGCCCCGCTGCACTCGTGCAGGCGAGCAGCAACACGACCCCGACCGTTGCGAACAGAGCCCAGATCTGGGCGCGGACATCACGCGTCAGGTCGTCTTGCAGCGGCTCGACGTAGAAGGTCGCGGCGGTATCGCCGTAGGCGTCGGGTCGCTCCGCTTGCAGCGCCGCCGCCATCGCGGCCACCTCCGTTCGCGCCTGCTCGAGTCGTCCCGGCGCGACGCGCACGATCGTGCGGAATCCCCAGAACGTGAACTCGTCAGGATCGACGAAGAGGGGGAACCAGAAATCGACCGCCGCGAAGCCCGCGCTGCCGCGGCCCGCGTCCAGCCGAAACCCAGCCGGCATCACGCCGGCGATCTCGGTCGGGTTTCCCCAGGCGTCGAACGTCGTGCCAACGATGTCCGGGTCGCTGCCGAACTGCCCCTGCCAAACCCGGTGACTGATGAGCGCGCGCCGGCCGGACCCGGGTGCCGCGTCCTCTTCCGTCAACGGATTGCCGAGGATGGGATTGACTCCGAGCATCGGGAACAGGCCCGGACTGACGCTCGCGCCCGTCATCGCCACCACCAACTCGCCCTCTAGCGGAACGCTGAAGGTCCTCCCGACGACTTCTGCCGCCTCGAGATTGTCGAGTCCTCGCAGCCGGGCGGCCTCCGCACGCAGCAGGCCGGGATGCTGGTCGATGCCGGCGATGTCGATGCGCATCAGGGCTAGCCGATCGGCCTCGGCGTAGGGCAGCGAGGCGAGCAACACCGCGTTGACAACGCTGAACACGATGGTCGTCGCCACGATTCCCGT
>JAJCXT010000003.1 GCA_029263295.1 Acidobacteriota bacterium
GCTTACTTCCAGCGTGAGGCGCCCGTTCGAACGCCCGGCGCTGACCGCTACCCTCCCCGGCCCAGTCGTCGCCCCAACGCCGTGCTGGAAAGCGTTCTCCACCAGTGGCTGGAGCAGGAAATGCGGCAGCAGGGCACCGAGAGTGTCGTGGTGCAGATCGACAGCCGTCTCGATTCGGTCGCCAAAGCGCACGCGCTGGATTGTCAGGTAGCGGTCAAGACTTGCACGCTCCTCCTTGAGCGTCACGACCGAGTGCTCGAGCCCCTCCAGGCTCTCGCGCAGCAGCCCGCCGAGTTCCACCAGCACGTCGGCGGCGTCCTCGTGTCGGCCTTGCCGGAGGAGGCCGGTCGCGGCGTTGAGCGTGTTGAAGAGGAAGTGCGGTTGCAGCTGCATGGCGAGTGACTGCAGTCGAGCGTCTGCAAGCTCGGCGTGCAGCCGCGAGGCTTCCAGTTCACGCTGCCGCGCCTGGTGACGACTCTCGGTGAACTGCTCCGTGGCCAGAACGGCGAAGTAGATGACCACGCCCAGCGCCCCGTAGCCGCCGAGCCGGGCCGCGGCAATCACCAGGACACCGGCCTCAGCCAGTGCGCGCGGTTCGAGGCTGACGATGACGCCGATGTAGAGCGCCTCGTGGATCAGCACGAACGTCACAGCCCCAAGCGTGTGCAGGAGGGCATTGCGCAGCACGTGCTCCCGGCCCATGGGGAAACGGCGCGCCATGAACACGACCCCGGGAAGCAGAGGCAGCCATACGCACCAGGCGCCGACGGACCACAGGAGCATAGGCACCAGGCGTGCCTGCTCGTTCACCATGATCGAGTTGGCGTAGCTACCAGCGCCGGCCAGCAGTCCGAGCGCGAGGGCCGCCACCGTGTAGCCGCCGAGACGGGCTCGAAAAGGAGTCGGTTGAATGCTCATGCCTCCAAGCCTACCGCGGCCACGACTCCACTCGACCTCCAGTGCGACCGGCAGGTTAGCGCTGAGGGATCGATGACAATGGTCGGATCGGTGTCCCTTCCTCTCGCAGGTTCGCCCCCGAGTAGATGACCCCTCGTTTCAGGACATACGCGGGTTCTCTCCAGTGCCGTACCGACGTGGTCGGGTCCAGGTCGAGAATGAGCATCGTGGCCTCCTTGCCCGCTTCGATGGTGCCCCGCCGCGCCGAGATTCCCAGCACCATTGCGCCGATCCTGGTGGCGGTTTCCATCGCCTGCTGTGGCGACAGGCCCGCGTCCTCGACCAGCAGTTCGTACTCGCTGTGAATCGCGGGGATCCCGTCGCTCGCGGGACGGTCGCTACCGGCAACGATCAGTACCCCAGCCGCGTAGGCGTCCCTCGTGATGGCCGCAGCGACTGATCTCGGACTGGCCCATTCCGGAGGTGCCGGCGTTTGCGCCGACGCGGCCAGGGTGGCATCGAGAACGATCCCGCGATCTCGCATCTCCTGGAACAGGGCCGTGCCACCCGCTGCGGCTATGACCTCTGCCGCCGAGGCGCGCTGCGCCGGGGTGGCATCCATCATCAGCATGAAAGCGTGCGATACCACCTGCACTCCCGCTCGGAGCGCGTCCAGGCCGGCAGTCCGGCGCGGAGCAATGACCCAGTGCGACCAGACCATGAGGTCCCGCGACCGGGCGGCGGTACTGATCTGTTCCACCAGCTCAGGGCCCAGATCGCCGTAGATCTTGACGCCGGTGGCGCCGAGATCGCTGATCTGCTCCATCAGCGCGTCGAGGTCCGTGTCCTCCGCGACAACATGGGCCCAAGGAGCGGTGCCCGGCTCGAAGCCAACGGAGCCAGCCGCGATCCTCTGGTCGGAGAACAAACGCGCGCCGCCGAGGATTGCCGAGAAGTAGATGTCCGGTCCGGGAATCTCGTTCGCTTCGACCTGACGGTCGAGATCGACGAGGACGCGCGCATCGCCGCCCATGTCCCGAACGTCGGTGATGCCGCTGCCAAGGAGCTGGCGTAGCTGCAGCCGGACGTTCGTCTCGTAGTCCGGCGCCGCCGGATTCGTCGCCAGATGGGTGTGTGCCTCGACCAGGCCGGGAATGACGAACCGGCCGCCTAGATCCACGATCTTGGCCGCTGCAGGCAGATCCTCGGGCAACGTGTCGGAGACCGTCTCGATCACGGAGCCCCGGATCACGATCGTCGCCTCCCGCGGGCCGGCTCCGGTGCCGTCAATGAGGACGCCTCCGGTGAGAACGCGGGTTATCGCTGGTGACTGTGCCGCGCTCTGTACCGGCATCCAGAACAGCGTGAGCGCGATCACGACGAGCGCCTGGTGTGGCCAGGTCCGCTGCCACGATCGCGTGTCCTCGAGATTCGTACGCCGCCGACCTGCATTCGAAGCATCCCGCATCTTGCCTACCCTTGATCTGAAGGTGTCTGGATGATCGAAGGACTCGCCTGAATCGCGGCGACACTGACATTCGATCCTAACAATGCTTAGAACGATGTCTGGACAAGAAAGGTTGCGTCACCTGGCACATGCGAGGAATTCGACGCGGTATCGGAGCGGCGACCGCTTTGACCGTGTCGATGTCGTCAACTTGACAGAACCTGCGCCGGTGCCTGAGCGGGGCCTTCGCCTCGGTTCCGGCGGACGGATTCCCGTCGTAAGAAGCGGCGCCGGGGGGTTCTTGAGGGAGAGGTGATCTTCGACCCCGTCAGTCTTCCCCTGTTTGGAGCGACCAATGTTGCAGAACGCGAGTCGCGTCGCGGCCGTCTTGGCTCTTTTCTTGCCGGTCATCACGAACGTTGCCGTGGCGCAGGCGCAGGAGGAGGACCCGGACGCCATCTTCTTTCGACCGGACGTTCTCCTCAGTGCCAGTACGGTAGTCATCGAAACCGATATCCGGCTCGGCGCTCAGAACGCGGGGCAGGAGCGCCGCGTCAAGAATGAAATCGAGCGGTTGCTGGGCGAATGGGGCCGCTACGAGGTGGTGAAGGATCGGGAACTCGCGGAACTCACGATCACGCTCGTGACCAACGATCAGGTCAACTTCTTCCAGGGGATCTACGAACCTCTGAAGGAGTATGCCAAGACCCACCAGATTCTCTTCGTGGTCTCAAACAACGGCGACGAGTACCTCGCTTGGCTGGACGGAACGACCGATTCGTTCACGGGGCGACGGACGTTCGGCAACGAGGGACGAGGCTGGAGCAACGAGGGCTCGCGCCGGATCGCCGCGCTCTTCGTAGCCGCCCTTCGCGAACAGGTGGAGTCCGCAGAGTAGAACCGCGCGCCGTGAGTTCGGCCGTCGCCTTCAGCCCGGGTTGACCCGCCGACGCGTACGCAGAGACCCTGTTCCCGGTGGGCGAGTAGTATTCGCCCATGGGGGATCTACGCTACGCACTGCGCTCGCTGAGCCGCGATTGGGGATTTTCGCTGACCTTCGTGCTCACGCTTGGTCTGGGGATCGGCGCCAACACGGCGATCTTCTCGCTCGTCAATGGCGTCTTGTTACGGCCGTTGCCCTATCCGGACGCCGATCGGCTCGTGCGTGTCACGCAACCGGCTCGCGGCCTGGGGGTCGAGGACCTCAACTTCTCCTTCGTGGAGGTTGCTGACCTACGCGAGCAGGCAGCGTCGCTCGACGAACTGGTCGAGTACGGCGACTCGATGTTCAATGTCCTCGGGCGGGGCGATCCCCATCGCGTGGTCGCCGGACTCGTAACCGCGAACTTCTTCGACGTGCTCGGGATGCGTCCCTTGCATGGGCGGCTCCTGGCGCTGGCGGACCGCCAACGTGACGCGCCCCCTGTGGTCGTCCTGAGTCACGAGTATTGGCAACGGTCATTCGCCGCCGATCCGGGCGTGGTCGGATCGATGCTCGACCTCACGGAGACAAGCGCGACCATCGTGGGCGTGCTCGAACCCGGGGTGCACTACGCCACGACCCGTCAGCTAGACCTGTACGCCAACTACAGTTCCGACGAGTTCTACAGCAGCCCGGAGGCGCAGGACGAGCGCGGGCATCGGATGACCGTGTTGTTTGCGCGCCTCGCGGCCGATACGCCGCTCGCCGTGGCCCAGGATGAAGTCGATCGGATCGCGGCTCGACTGCATGACGAACACCCCGAAGAATATCCACCGGAGTGGGAGCTCGGCCTTCGCCTGATGCCCTGGCGCGAGGAGCTCGTCAGGCGCGCGCGCGCGACCCTGCTCATTCTCTTGGGCACGGCCCTGAGCGTGCTTCTCATCGCGTGTGCCAACGTCGCGAACCTGACTCTGACGCGTCTGGTCCGTCGTGATCGCGAGGTCGCAGTGCGCCGCGCGTTGGGCGCCACCGGCTGGCGCATGCGACGGCTGTTGTTCGCGGAAAGCGCCGTGCTGGCTGTGTTCGGTGCTGCGCTGGGCCTGTTCATCGCCTACGTTGGCATGGACGCATTGACGGCCTATACGCAGCGATTCACGTCGCGCACCGGGGAGATCGGTATTGATGCCACGGTGCTCGGGTTCAATCTGGCGATCGCGGCCGGGGTAGCCCTGCTGTTCGGCCTCGTCCCGGCGGCCGGGGCAGAATCACGGTTGGCCGAGTCGTTGTCGGCAGGCGGCGGTCATGCCACGGCGGGGCGGCAGAGTCGTCTGGTTCAGCGCCTGCTGGTCGTAGGGCAGGTGGCGGTTTGTTTCATCCTGTTGGTGGGCGCCGGGCTGCTGTTGCGGACGTTGGCAAACATCTACAGTGTGGACCCCGGCTACGATCTGGCCAATGTGATGTCGTTCGAGGCGCCGAACTTCGGAGAGTTCACTGTGCCGGGACAGCGGCAGTTCGCTCGCGATGTCATCAGGCAGGTGGGCGACATTCCGGGAGTGGCAAGTGTGGCGGTCGTGGGCCGACCACCGCTCGGCGGTGCGCAGGCATTCCCGATGCGGTTCCGCACCGAGGACACGCCAGAAGACGCGATTGTTGCCACCATCCCGACGGTGTTCCAGGCCGTGACGTCGCAGTACTTCACCACGCTCGGTATGGAGTTGCGTCGTGGCCGGTTGCTTACCGACGATGATCGCGAGGAGACGGAACTGGTCGTTGTCCTGGGGGAGAGCATGGCTCGCCACTACTTCGGTCAGGACGACCCTCTTGGCCAACGCATCGCTTTCAACAGATTCGGCAACCGGTTCTCCGACTGGCATACAGTCGTTGGGATCGTGGCCGACGCTCGTTTGACCGCCATCACCCAGGTCGGTGTTCACGCGATCTACCTGTCCCTTTATCAGGCGTTTCCGGGCTCGACGGTAATGGTGCGCACCGCGGTGAGGCCCGCGGCGATTACGCCGCTGGTCGTGGAGACGATCAGGGCGCTGGACGCGGAGCGTCCCATCGAGCACATCCGCACGCTGGCCGAGATGCGCGAGGACGCCATCTCGCCCCAACGGCTCAACGCGACGCTTTTCGGTGCGTTTGCCGGACTGGCTCTGGCGATATCCCTCGTCGGCATCGCGGGAGTTCTGGCGTTCTCCGTGAGCCAGCGCACCCGCGAGATGGGCATTCGGGTAGCGCTCGGCGCCGACCGGCGACAGATTGTCGATCTGATTCTGCGCGAGGGGGCGCTGCTCACGATTGCGGGAGTGCTCTCGGGCCTATTTGGCGCGATCTTCGTGGCGCGGTTCCTGGCGGGCCTGCTCTACGGCGTGGAGTCGTCGGACACGACGACGTTCGTGGCGGTAGCCTTCGTTCTTATCGCCGCGGGCCTGGTAGGTTCCTGGCTTCCGGCCCGGCGGGCTGGCGCCATCGATCCGATGCAGGCCCTGCGTAGCGAATAACGCCGCACGACTTCACATGTGGGCGGTCTCCCGCGCGAGGCGTGGACGCACTTGACAGACTGTGATGTGCGACGCCACAATGTGGCGCGACACGTCATAGAGTGTTCCGATCCTGCCGATGCCGTCGTGAGGTGACAGTTGAGGTCTCCAAGGTCCCAGCCCGAGTCTTTCCTGCCGCTGTCGCAGCCTGTGTTTCACATTCTCGTGGCGGTAGCCGATCGTCAGCGCCATGGCTACGCGATCATGAAGGAGGTCAATCGCGCGACCGATGGGGCCGTGAAGCTAAGCACCGGCACCCTGTACGCGGCGATAAGGCGCTTGCTCGATGACGGGCTGGTTGAGGAGTCCGACGAGCGCCCCGACGACGAACTCGACGACAAGCGTCGCCGGTACTATCGGCTCACCGAGCTCGGCCACGCGGTGGTGCTGCGCGAGGCCGACCGCATGGCGGAACTGGTAACTCTGGCGCGCGGCAAAGCCTTGGCAACCAGCAGCGGCAATTCCCCGCGCCGGAGTTAGCGGCGTTGCTAGATCTCTTGCAGCGGATGTCGGTCCGCACATACCGGATCTTCTTGCGTGCCTACCCCTGTTCGTACCGGCGCCAGCTTGGCCCGCCGATGGAGGAAGCGTTCGCCGAGCTGTGCGCCGAGCGGCTCACCGGTCTCGGCGCAGCGCTTCGCATTTGGATCCGTGAGTACCCGAGCTTGTTGTTGCGGGGCGTGAGCGAACGTCTCAGCCCCGACCGGCGCCCCTATGGCAAACGTCCTTCGAAGAGAAAACTCATGAACAACGATGCGAGTTGGCTCGGTTCCGTGCTGCAGGACGTCACCCATGGCCTGCGCATGTTGCGTTGCCGGCCGGCCTTTGCCACGGTGATCATCGTGACGCTGACACTTGGCATCGGCATGAATACGGCGATTTTCAGCGTGCTGCACGGGGTCTTGTTGCAGCCGCTGCCCTTTCCCGAGCCCGAGCGATTGGTGCGCTTTGGGCGCACGAGTCCAGGCGACGGCACCTGGCTGAATCCGCTATCGCCGCTGGAGTTCCGCGACATGGCCGCGAGGATCAAGTCGCTCGAGAGCATGGTTGCCGCCACTCCGGTGGCTGCGGTTCTCACCGATATGGCAGAGCCAGCCCAGGCTTCGGGAACGCTGACCACAGTCGGATTGTTCGACACGTTCGGAATGAGTCCGCAGCTCGGTCGTTCCTTCCTGGAATCGGACTCGGACCCGGGAGCCGCGTCCGTTGTTGTGCTGAGTCATGGGTTCTGGCGTGCTCGGCTGGGCGGGCGACTCGACGTGCTTGGCACGACGGTGGAACTCGATGGCACGCCGCATTCCGTCGTCGGTGTGGCACCGGAGGGATTCGGCCTGCGGCCGACGGTCGGTCTGAACGATGCGGAGTACTGGGTGCCGCTGCGCTGGACGGAAGATGTGTTGACGGACCGCCACTCTCACTTCGTTATGCCGTACGGGAGGATGGCGTCGGGCGCCAGCCCGGACGAGGTCAACCGTGAACTCGCAACGCTGTGGCCGGATTACATCAAGGACGACCCCGGCAATCACCTCGACACGAGCTACGAAACGGGGCTGCATGCTTCACCGCTGCATGAATTCGTGGTCGGCGGCTCGCGACAGCCCCTCATGTTCCTGGCCGGGGCGGTGGCGTTGGTGCTGGCAGTCGCATGCGTGAATGTGGTCAACCTGCTGTTGGCCAATGCCGACACGCGACGTCATGAGCTCGCGGTGCGCGCAGCCTTAGGCGCTGGTCGCGGACGGCTGGTACGCCAGTTCCTCACCGAGGCCGTTGTGGTCGCGGCGATAGGCGGTGTTCTAGGCATCGTCGTTGCGGCCGCTACCGTCGAGGCGATAGTGGGACTGTTTCCCGATGCCATGCCCCGCGCGACAGAGGTCGGCGTTGATGGCCCCGTGCTCGCTTTCGCTGCTGCGGTGTCGCTCATCACGGCACTCGTACTGGGACTGGTGTCCGCCCTCCAGGCAGAACTGGGTGCGAGCGCGCTGCGAGCGCGAAGCGGCGGGCGGTCGGCGGCGTCAACCCGGCTACGCCAGGCGACGGTCGTCGCGGAGATCGCGTTGGCCTTGATCCTGGTCATCGGCGCGAGCCTGCTGCTCAAGAGCTTCTGGAACGCCCAGCAGGTCGATCTCGGCTTTGAGCCCGAGGGGCTCATGGTCGTGAATCTGACCTTGCCAGCCGACCAGTACCAGGAGCCGGAAGCGCGCGCCCAGTTCTACGATGCGCTGCTGCAAAGCCTCGACGAGGCCCCGGCTATCGAGTCCGCCGCGCTCAGCAGCATGGTTCCGGTTCGCGACTTCGGTACCAACGTCTCTGGCCTGACGGCGGTCGGCAACCCGGATCGCAGGGCTCAGTATGTGGAGCGGCGCCAGATCACGCCTGGCTACCACGCTACTCTCGGAGTACAGATCTTGCGAGGCCGCGACTTCACGCGTGCCGACTCCGACGCGGCTCCCACGCTGATCATCAACCAGACGCTGTCGCGCGTCCTCTTCGACGACGCGGATCCGATCGGCCGCCGCCTGTTGCTCGGTCCCGACGACGAGACGCCGCGTGAAATCATCGGCATGGTGGCCGACATCAGAGCCGGTGGAGCCGAGCGTCGCGTTCGGCCGCACATGTACGCGCCCACGCGCGCTGCCGGCAACCTGCTCGTGCGCGCCCGCGCCGATCCGAGCGCGCTGCTGTCGGAGCTGCGCGCGATCGTTCGCGAAACTGAGCCGACTGCTCGCGTGTACCAGGCTCAAACATACGGCACCCTCATCGCGGAATCGCTCGGCGAGCGCCAGTTCGTGATGTTCTTGATCGGTGCCTTCGGTCTGGTTGCGCTGGCGCTCGGTGCTGTAGGAACCTATGGCGTGATGTTGTACGCCGTCGAGGGCCGGATGCGCGACTTCGGCATCCGTTTGGCGGTAGGCGCCCGGGCTCTCGACATCCGCCTGCAGGTCCTACGCAGTGCTGGCGCGCTGGCCGGTATTGGGCTCGGCGCCGGTCTGCTCGGGGCGTACGGGCTGCGCACCTTAGTGGCTAGCCTGCTCTACGACGTGGATGCCGCAGACCCGCTGGTGTACGCAGTGGTTGGCCTCGTGACGGGCGGCATTGCCGCCCTGGCATGCTGGATCCCCGCCAACCGCGCGGCCTCCGCAGACCCCATCGAGACACTTCGTTTCGAGTGATCCCGGAACCCTAGGGTCAAGACTCCTGCTGAGCCCGTGGCGTCGCTAGCGGCCCGCAGCCAGATCGAGGGCGATCTCGGCACCGAACGGCATGCTGCGGTCCAGGTCCACGGCCGCCCAGCGCAACAAGGTAGCGGTGTCCGCCTGCACGTTGTTGGAGGGCATTTCCACGCCGTTAACCTCGATCCGCAAGGGCAACGAGAAGTCGAACTGACGTGGCGACAAGAGCAGGCGCAGACGACGTACGCCGCGACTGCGGATCGCGATGTTGTTGCCGTCGGCCCGGACCTCGACACGGCCGCTCGGTCGCGGGTGGGGGAAGCCCACCATCCGACTCCCGGGTTGCGAACTCATGGGCTGCTCATAGACCGGAAAGTCATCGACATCGGTGATGGTCTCTCCGAGTTCCTCAACGACCACCCAGTGGAAACGCGCCGACTGGCTCACGTCGTCGGTCTCGTACACGAACGCGTCCGGCAACGGCTCGCGGACGTTCGAGGCCATGAAGGTCTCGATGCGATCGGCTTCGGCGGGCCACCAGTCGACGGTGTGACCGTCGTTGGGCTTTTCGACGAACTCGATGGTCACGCCCGACGCCTCGAACAATTCCACGTAGGGACGCACGTTGCGGGCCGGGTACAGACGGTCGACACCCCCGTTGATCGCCAGAAACGGCCGATTGCGCAGGTTGGCCACATGCATCTGACCCTCGGCCCCGACGCGCGGATTGGCGAGGACCGCGGGATGACCGATGAGCGAGACGAAACCTGCCCAAGGAGTCGGGTCGCGGAAGGCGTAGTACCACGCGCCCGTCGCGCCGTCGGAGATACCCAGCATGTGGACGCGGTTGTCGTCGATGTTGTAGGTGCGGCGCAGCTCGGTGAGGATGCCGCGCAGGCTGCGCAGCTGGCTCTCCTGCCACCAGGTGCTCGCGCCCCAGCTCGCGGGGATTACCGTGATGACATCGTCACTCCGCAGCCGGTCGGTGTTGCGCCACCAACCCCCGTCTTCCGGGATCGTGGCTCGCGACACGCCGCCGTGCAGATAGAACCGCACCGGGTACGAGGTACTCGCGTCGTAGTTGTCCGGCACCAGGACGATGTAGGGATGATCGATGCCATCGACCTCATGACTCGCGAGAACGCGGCCCGTGGCAACCCGCTCGCCGGGCGGCCCCTGCTCGAACTCGCGTAGGGCGGCGTCGAAGCGCAGTCCATCACGCGCAACGCGAATGGCCGCCTGTTGTCGCGCGGCTACGGTTCGCCCAGCCCAGAACTCAGCGAGGTCCCCGGCTCCGTCCTGCGCTGCGCGTGCGTCCACGGCCAGCGCCACGAGCGCGACGAGCAGGAGGCGGGTCAATACGTAACCGCGGTCGCGCATCAGGCAGTCCGGGGCGGGGAAGTGTTCAGATACTCAGCCAGCCTACTCCCTCGGTAGCGGCCGGTTCCAGGCTGCGCACGCTCGCCGCGACGCAACGCGACACGCGCTGCGCAAACTGCGCATGGCTGCGCAGCGGCGACTCCCTGCGGGAGTCTCGTTCCGTTTCTGGCACCTGTGAGGCGGTGCTCTCGGCGGGCGCGGTCATGACCGGCCCTGGCCGCCAGCATGGCGTCATCCCGCCCAGCGTGCAGGCGCCACAAGGCGCAGCCGCGGGGAGGTCGATGGCGTCCTGATCCCGTAGCGCGGCCGCGACATCCGTACATGACCGACCCGTGGTGCGGCCTAGCGACCGTCGAACCTGATGACGCGGCGCTCGCCGCGCCGCAGACCCTCGACGGCAGGTTCCGGGTCCTGATCGTCGAGGTCATTGCCTGGCAGGCGTGAGTACGCCAGTCGCGCGACGATGAGGTCCAACTTCGACAGGATACGGAAAGGGCACTGGAAGTTGCCCATGCTCGAGCACAGAGGGACAGAAGGGTTTGGTGGCATGTGAGAGCCGTGGCGCATGCCCAGGGCGTGGGCGACCTCGTGGACAACGATACGTACGGTCGGGGTCGACCTCGAGGAGCGCAGGTGGTGATCGCGGAGCGTAACTTGACCCGACACCAGGACGCCGTTCACCGCAATCGCGCCACCGCCAGCGGAATCCGAAGGCAGATCCAGTACCATGATCCGGACCTCTCCCTCGGGCCACGCGTCGGAGTTTCCCTCGATCAGTTCACCTTCGCCCAGACGTCGCACCTCTAGCGACTCGCCGTTGAACAACCCGCCCGTGAGTGCGGGGACGTAACTAGCCAGCAAGATCCCGAGATTCTGTATCTGGACCTTGGTGAGCCGCTGAGCGGTTGCTCGCCATAGATCCCGACCGTCGTCGTCGCGAACGGGCACGAGAGCCCTGTTGAGCAGAGCGAACGTCGGTTGTCGGACCCAGCGCGCCACACCCTCAGGGAATTGACCCTGATGATCGTTCCGGTACACGGCGTCGAAATGCTCGCGAAACTCCTCAGCCTGAATCGGGAGTGTGTATCCAGGAACCTGCACCGCCTCGGCCGGGAGCAGGAAGATGTTTCTGCGCGTCCGTACGCCAGCCTCGGCCCACGTCTCGTAGGGCGAGAAGCCGGGCGCCGAGAACATCGTTCGCAACGGAGTCGTTCGCCGACTCCTCAGCTGCACGCGGTACCTGCCGTAGCGCGCGTCGACGCTGGCCTTCCCCATGTGGGCCGCAGCATCGGGCAAGCCGGCCTCCGTGATCGGATCCGCAATCAGCCCGGAGAGCTTGGTCTTCCGGAGCGGACGGCGTGCCTCGCTTGCCCGACCCCGCAACGTTCCCTGCGCCGCTAACGATTCCGCCGCGATTCCGGGGAGTACCTGACTATCGGACAGTAGGCTCAACCCGAGGAAACCGACCACCAAGGTTGCTGTCAGTGCGCGCATGCCGGCTATTGAACTCGCTCGTTGCCTCCGTCGCCAGGCGCGCCGGCCCACTCTTCGGTGAGCGGTCGAATTCGGCGGTGCCCGGGCAGGAGAGCCTGAGCACCTGCAGCGGTCGCGGAACTCACCACCGGGCTCTCGTCGTGCTGGCGCGTCATGTCGAGCTCCTGTCGGCTGCGGGCCGCCGCCCTGAGTCTCCCGGCAAAGCCCTGGTACAGTGGCGACGATAGTGTGCAACCCAGCAGCAATAGCGCTGTTTGCAAGAGGGCATTTTGAGCGACCGCCAAGGCGAATCCACCCGGTCGGTGCACCTCGGCACCGCTCCCGATGTCACCACGCGCGCCATCACGACACCGTTGGTGCAGACCGCCGCTTACGCCTTTCCCGATCTGGCGACATGGCGCGCCGTAGTTGCCGGCGAGACCAGCGGAGACGTATACAGCCGCAACAGCCATCCCACCGAGCAGGCGTTCGCTCACCGCATGGCGCTGCTGGAAGGCACCGACGAGGCGGTGACCTTCGCCACCGGCATGGCCGCGATCACGGGCACGCTGTTTGCCCTGTTGCGGCCAGGGCAGAAAGCTATCGCCGTACGCGACGCCTACGGCGCCACCTACCTGCTGTTCACGCAGATTCTTCCGGAGTTCGGTATCGACTGCACGGTCGTGGATACCAACGACGACGCCGTGTTCGCGGCCCTGAGTGATGGCTGCGATCTTCTCTACCTGGAGTCGCCGACGAATCCGACTCTGAAGATCCTCGACATCGAACCACTCGCCGCCGCGGCGCATGACTGCGGCGCGACCGTCGTCGTCGACAGTACCTTCGCGACGCCGGTGAACCAGTTGCCGCACGAACTCGGCGCTGACCTGGTGTTACACAGTGCTACCAAGTTTCTGTGTGGTCACGGCGATGCCCTTGGTGGCGTGGTCTGCGGCGACGCTGGCCGTATCGCGCGCATCGACCGATTCCGCGAGTTGACGGGTCCCTCCCTCGACGCCAATTCGGCGTTCCTGCTGCTGCGCAGCCTCAAGACGCTCGGGCTGCGAATCGAGCGCCAGAACGCCAATGCAATCGCGGTTGCCGGCTTCCTCGAAAGACACCCGGCCGTGACCCGGGTGCACTATCCAGGGATCGAGTCGCACGCGGGGCACTCCGTGGCCCGTCGTCAGATGCGCGGCTTCGGCGGAGTTTTGAGTTTCGAGCTGGCCGGCGGAGCGGACGCCGTGGAGCAGGTGCTTCCGCGCCTGCAACTAGCCCACCTTGCCGCCAACCTCGGGCAAGTGGAGACGACGGTCGGGCCCGCGGCGCTGACCAGCCACGTTGAGTTGTCTCCCGCCGAGCGCGCCGCTTCCGGCGTGCCCGACCACCTGGTTCGCTACGCCGTCGGCATCGAGGACGCGGATGACCTCATCGCCGACCTGGACCAGGCGCTCGCCGCCGAGTAGGGGCGCGTGGCAGAATCCGCGCCCATGAATGACGCGCGTGTCCCGCTGTTTGCCAGAGCCGAGCTGGAAGCTGTTCTGCTTCCGGTCGAGTCGGCCCACAACCTCCCGGGTGGCCTCTATCTCGAGCCGGAGGTCTTTGCGCTGGAACGCGACACGATCTTCTCGGTAGGCTGGACCTGCATCGGCCGGGTGGAGGATTTGGAGGAGGCCGGTGCCTTCCTGAGCACGGAGGTCGCGGGTCGTCCCGTGCTTGTCGTGCGCGGAGAGGACGACGAGATGCGGGCGTTCCACAACGTGTGTCGGCATCGCGGAGCCTGCCTCGCGCAGGAGGCGTCAGGCGTAGCGCGCACTTTCCGATGCAATTATCACGCCTGGACCTACGGCACCGATGGCCAGCTGCTGGCCGCGCCGCTGATGGATGAGCGTGCGGACTTCGATGCAGCCGACCATGGCCTGGCGCCGGTACGTCTCGACACCTGGGGTGGGTTCCTCTTCGTCAATCTCGATAGTGCTGCGCCAACCCTCGCTGATGCGATGAGCGGGTTCCCTGACCTCGAGCGCTACGATCTCGAGTCGCTACGTCGTGTCCACAGCGTGACCTACGACGTGGATGCCAACTGGAAGGTGCTGTGCGAGAACTACAGCGAGTGCTATCACTGCGCGTTGGTGCATCCGCAGCTGAACCGCGTGACGGATTTTCGCTCGGGTGGGGAGAGTTTCGTTGGCGACTCGTTCAACGGAGGTCCGATGGCGCTCAAGGAGGGCTACACAACGCTGTCGACCACCGGTCAGCGCCGCTACCCGGAGATCGAGGGCATCAACGACGCCGACCGCAAACAGGTTCAGTACCTGCATCTGTACCCGAGCTTCCTGATCGGATTGGCGCCGGACTATGTTCTCGTCCATCGCGTGCAGCCCATCGATGCGGGCCATTCGCGGGTGTTGTGCGAGTGGTTCTACCCGGAAACCACGGTGGCGCTACCGGACTTCGATGCCAGCGAAACCATCGAGTTCTGGGACCTGACCAACCGCCAGGACTGGGGCCTGTGCGAGATGGTGCAGAACGGCGCGGAGTCACGGCTCGCCCCCGGCCCATACCATCCGCTCGAGTTCTGCGTCCACGCCTTCGACCGCTGGTTCGTGAAGCAACTCGGCGACCGTCTGGCCGCACTGCAGCGGTAACTCGTAGCGTCCTCGGGCACCGAACCCGGGTCGATCTCAGACTCTCACTCCGAGAATGCGCCAGTAGCCGAGCAACACCACTAGGAGCCAGGAAACCGCCGCGTAGCATGCAAAGGTCCCGCGGCCGATGCTGGTGGTTTCGGTAGGGGTGCGAACCGCGAGTCCCGTCAGGAATATGGCGCTTGCCGGGAGCAGATACGAGATCCACAGCACGACGCGCACCGAACCCGGGATTCCGTATTGGAAGGCCCAGGGATCGGCGACCGCGACCACTGTGAGGATCGCCACGAGATAAACGAGATTCACGGCGAGGCTGCAGATGATCATGATGCGCCA
The DNA here is from genome assembly GCA_029263295.1 of Acidobacteriota bacterium. GTDB lineage: Bacteria > Acidobacteriota > UBA890 > UBA890 > WLXD01 > WLXD01. The sequence goes on from JAJCXT010000003.1 coordinate 14,817, forward strand.
GGTGCTCTGGTCTGAAGGCCACCTGCGTCGCAGTTCTCTCCACGAGATCGTGGCGAACACGGCGAGCAGGAGCAGAAACGCGAGCTGATGCGCGAGCGCGTGCTCCCAGAGGCGCAGGCGTTCGTACGCGACGGTTGGGGCGCTCGCGAAGAAGAGGTGAGTGGCATCTCCATCAGGGCCGTCGCGGAACGCGACACGGGTTCCGGTGTCACCGCGCACCATCACGCCATCACCGATCGGCTTGAGCGCCGCACCGAACATCGAGAGAGTCGAGCCCTCCCTGGAGACCTCGATCTCGGGGACGGCACCCACAAGCGCCCCCAATCGTGCCAGGGTGTGGCGGGAGTAGCGGTTCAACCGATACTTTCCAGCGAACCCGGACAGGTCAGACTCCGCGGGTGCTTGCCTTCGTTCCGTGCGGTCGGGGAGATTGGCAGAGCCGATCAACTGTTCGACGACCTCGGCCCACACTTCCACGGCCGCCTCGTTCCCGTTTCCAGCATTGAACGCAGCGAACATCCCGAGGGCGGCGCCTGGCAGCAGGAACAGTTGGGCGCTGAAATCCTGCCAGTCCCCGCCCTGGGCGAGGGTGCGATGACCCAGCGCGTTGCTCTCGTACATGCCCAATGCCACACCGGGAAGCGCGTCGTGGTTGCCGAAGTGGCGCGCGAGAAGCGTGTCGGTGCCGGTGGCGCCCAGCAGGCCTGGCTCGATCGCCGGGTCGAGAAGTACCTCGAGGAGGCGACCCATGTCGCTCGCGGTCGTGAACATGGCGCTGGCGGGGCGGTCGTTGAAGTAGATCCGAGGCAGAGGGCTCGGGCCGTCCGTTCCGCCCATATAGGCAGTCGCAACATGATCTCGAAGGCGTGACGGGAGGGGCTGAGCAAAGGAGGAGCTCGTCATGCCAGCGGGGCGGAAGATGGCTCGGTCCACGTAGTCTTCGAACGACTCACCTGACAGGTGTTCCACGATGGCGCCGGCGAGCGCGAAGCCGTAGTTCGAGTAGCTGGTCGTGGTCCCGGGCGGCCTCGCCACGGGAGGCTGCTCGCTCCGAACGTACTCCGCCAGCGCTTGCAGTTGCTGTGCGCTGCGGGCAGAAGTGCCGATGGTTTGCTCACCGAAGCCCCCCGTATGGGTGAGCAGGTGCCAGATGCGGAGCCCCGACGGTGTGAAGCTAGACGGCCAGTGGCGGTCTACCGGATCCGACAGCGTGAGTCTTCCGTCACCCACCAGCTGGAGGAGCGCCAGGGCCGTGACGACCTTGCCGACTGAGGCGATACCGAACAGGGTCGTGTCTGGATCGACGGGACGCCGCGTTCGCAGGTCGGCAAGTCCATAGCCGGACTTGAGGAGTTCGCGCCCGTTGTGGACAACGACGAGCGACGCTCCCGGGATCTGGTGGGTGTCGAGGAGCGAGCGCATCAGGGAGTCGATCCGCGTCGAGAGCGCCCCCTCCTCCCGCGGCTGTGCCTGAGCCTGCGCGGACGCAGCCTCAGGGTCGGTCAGCGCCAAGAGAGCCAAGACGATTGCCGGTGCGAGGGGCAGTCCGCGCCCCAATCGTGATACGCGCATTCTCACTCCAGGACTGCGAGCCCACCTTGTCGATGGGAGGCGGAAACCCAAACAAGTTATAACCTAAACAAGTCGTAGGAATATAGCATGCGCGAGATCCTGGCCAGAGTGCGGTGGGGAAACGCCTGCTGATCGGCTGGTGGAGCGGCGACGACGGGGCCGAGGTGGTCGGCGTGGCGCGTTCCGTCCGTGGCGGCGAGGTCGGCATCGACGACCCGCAGACGATCTATCGGCTCAGCGCGACGTATGCGTACGTAGCGCAGCCCCTCGTGGTCCGGACGAGTACAGATCGCGCTCCGCTGATCGACAACCTGAGGGCAGTTCTACAGGACCTGCACCCGACCGTTCCGATGGACGCGATCGAAATGCTGGGTGGCTTTATGGACCAGCAACTCGCTGGCCTCAGGTTCTCGATGAGTCTCATCGGGGCGTTCGCGGCTTGCGGCCTCCTGATCTCCATCATCGGCCTCTACGGTGTGGTGTCATACGTTGCGGCGCAACGAACCCGGGAGATGGGCATTCGGATGGCGGTCGGGGCAGATCGGCCACGGATATTCCGGATGGTCCTCGGACAAGGCGTCGTCGTCGCCTTCGCCCGGGTAGCGGCGGGGCTGGTCGGCGGCCGCTGGATAACCGGCATCCTCGGGAGTCTGCTCTACGGCGTGAGCGCCACCGACGTCGTTTCGTTTACGGCAGCGGCGCTGTTCCTCGGCGCCATAGCAACGCTTGCCTGTTGGGTACCGGCCGCTCGTGTCAGTCGGTGCGATTCGATGCGCTCCCCACGGAGCGAGTGAACGCGCCATGGCGTGCGCGTTCGTAGCTCAGGTGGATAAAGTAGCGGACTTCTATGCTAGCCGGATGCTCTTAGCCGAGGAGTTTTGAACATGGCCCGTCTTCACGATATCAGCCCCGAGTCCACCGAGGGGTACGTACGCAGAGTGCTCGACGGGCAGGCGAAGCAGTACGGCGGTCCGCTGCTGAACCATCTCCTCTACGCACGACGCCCCGCTCTGTTCAAAGCTGTGCGCGGGATGTGGCAGTCGCTGGACAAGGACGGGGACCTCGGCGAGATCCTCGTTGCGCTCGTTAATCGCCGCGTTGCCAGTCTCAATGGTTGCGTGTTTTGACAGGACATCAACGCTGCCGTGGGCAGCGACCTGGGCGTGGCGGACGAGAAGCTGCTGGCAGTGGATGATCACGTGAGCAGCGCGCTCTTCGACGCACGCGAGAAGGTCGCCCTGGCCTATGCGGACGCCATCACGCTGTCGGACAGCGATGTCGACGAGGAACTATTCGCACTCGTGCGCGAGCACTTCGACGAGAACGCTCTGATCGAACTGACCGCGGTCATCAGCTGGGAAAACGCTTCGAGCAAGTTCAACCGCGCGCTCCGTGTGGAGTCACAAGGACTGTGGAAGCGCGCCGCCGACTCGGGCTGATTCGTCGTCCTGTTCTGGCGGCTGCCAAGGGACTGTGCGGATCTTCTCGCCCCCTGACCGTAGCCAATTCCAACTATTCGCCCCGCAGCGCGTCGACGGGATCGACGCGCGCGGCTCGGCGGGCTGGGATGTAGGTGGCGACCGCCGTAATTGCCAAGAGCAGCAGAGGGATCGAGATGAACGTGACCGGATCCGTCGCGGTCACGCCGACCAGCAGGCTCCCGACCAGCCGCGTCAGCGCCAGTGACCCGACCACTCCTATCGCGATCCCGGCAATCGCGACGCCAACTCCCTGTCGCAGGAGCAGCCACACGACGCTGCCGCCGGTGGCGCCGAAGGCCACGCGCACGCCGATCTCGCGCGTCCTCTGCCGCACCGAATAGGAGATCACGCCGTACAGTCCCAGGGACGCGAGAAGGAGTGCGAGAACGGCGAAAGTTCCGATGAGCGCCAGCATGAATCGCGTCTGCGCCATCGACGCGACGATGTATGACTCCAGAGTGGCAACGCCCGCTATCGGTACGTCCGGGTCCAGCGCGGTCACCGCTTCGCGCACCTGTGGCAGCAGGCTGGCTGGATCCGCCGCCGTGCGAACGACATAGGTCAAGGGCAACCAGGGGCCGAAACTGAATGGGTAGTAGATCGTCTCGCGGCTGTCCGCAGCCAGTGAACTGGAGCGTACGTTCGCCACGACACCGACAATTCGCACGGGACGTCGCTCCAGCCGGAAGGTCTCGCCGCTGAAATAGTCGATGACGACTTCCTGCCCGAGCGGGTCTTCGTCGCCGAAGAGACGGTCAGCGAACCTCTGGTCGACAACGGCCACGGCCAGGGCTTCGGGCTGGTTGTCGGCAGGGTTCAGGAAACGACCTGCCACGAGCTGTATTCCAAGCGTTTCGAAGTAGCCGGGGAGGGTCGACCTGTAGTCCGCCTTGTTCGCCTGGTACACGTCGTCGGCAACACCGATGCGGCCGTACGATCCGACCGCGTATTGCTCTCCACCGGCCAGCGGCAGAGGCGTCACGCCGCCCACGCTCTGCACGCCGCTGATTTCCGCGAGCCGATCTCCCAACTGGTTCATGAAGTTGGCGCGCGATTCCGCGGTCGTGTACTTGATGAATTGCAGTGGCGCCGCGAAAGTCACGACATTCGTGGAATCGAATCCGGGTTCGACCCGCTGTAATTGCGCGAAGCTCCTTAGCATCAGGCCAGCACCGACGAGCAGGACCATCGACAGAGCTACCTCAGCGATGACGAGTCCCGTCCGCACCTTGTTGCCCCGCACGCTGCCGGACACGCTGCCGCGATCTTTCAGGGCGTTTCCGGGGTCGGTGCGCGCGGCACGAAGGGCCGGTGCCAGGCCGAACGCGACTGAGGTAAGCGCTGCCACGGCTACCGCGAATGCCAGCACGCGAGCGTCGAGACCGACGAGTTCGATGCGCGGCAGGTCACCCGGGCTCAAGGCCACGATGGCGCGCAACCCCCACCAGGCCAACAGCACTCCCAGGGCGGCGCCACCCAAACTCAATACGGCGCTCTCTGTCAGCATCTGACGGATGATCGGGCCGCGCCCGCTGCCGAGCGCTGTGCGAACGGCGATCTCGCGTTCACGCGCGGCGGCGCGCACAAGCAGCAGGTTGGCCACATTGGCGCAGCCGATCATCAGCACGAAGGCAACCGAACCCAGTAGCGCCAACAGACCGGGCCGCACGTGACTGACGACCGCCTGGTGCATGCCCTGGACGAGGATCTCGGTCTTCTGGTTGGCGTGGAACTCATTGTTCTCACGAAAGCGGAGGGCGAGCGCGTCCATCTCACGCTGACCCTGTTCGATGGTGACGTCGGCCTTCAGCCGCGTGACAATCGTGAGCCAAGGGGCGTCGCGAGGGAAATCCGAGAGGTTGCTCGGCATCAGGCCCCAGGCGTCGATATTCGTCGGCATGGCCGCGTCGGCCGGCAGGTAGACACGGAAGTCCGCCGGCAGAACACCCACGATGGTCGAGCCCCATCCGTCCATCTCGATGGCGCTCCCGATCACCGAGCGATCGCCCCCGAACCGCCGTTGCCAGAGTCCATGGCTGATCATCACGATGCCGGGCGGAAGGTCCGGATTCGGGCCCCCGAACATCTCGGGGTCGATCGGAAACTCGTCGTCCTCGCTGAGGTTCCGGCCCAGCGCGGGAACGACCCCGAGCAGGTCAAAGAGATTGCCGGTGGCATAACCGGTCACGACCTGTTCGGCAGGTCCTTCGCCGGTCAAGGTGCCCGCCAGCGCCATCGCCCCGGCGAAGCCGTCGAAACTCGAGGCTTCTTCGCGATAGTCCGCCAGGTCCGGGCCGGAAACGAGAGCCCGCGCGACGTTGGTGGCGGGCAGTCGTGTCCACACGAGCGCCAGTTGCTCAGGACTCGCGTAGGGCAGCGGCCGCAGCAGTACTGCGTTCGCGACGCTGAAGATCGCGACACTACTGCCGATCCCGAGCGCCAGCATTACCAGCAGCACCGCCGTGAACGCCGGTCGTCGGGCCAGCGACCGCAGCGTGTACTTAAGGTCGCGCCAGGTTGTTCCATTCACGGGCGGCTACTCCTGTGCGGTTTTCCCTGTTCCCGAAGTTGCGGAAGGTCGACGGATCAGTGTGCCGCTTGGCTGCACACATAGCGCGACCCGCCGAGCATCGTTGCCGTGGGTACCAAGAGAGCCCACGTCGCGCGCGACCATAGCGGCGCGGACCCGGGGCAGAGGCCGATCGCCAGCAGTGGCGGCACGAGCATCAAGGCGGCGACGCCGGCGGGGCCCGCCAGAGAGCGGGTGCGCGCGAGCTTGGCAGCGAGCGCGCCACCGGCGGGCGCCAGCAACGTCGCCAACAGGATGTTGAGAACCATCAGCGACGAGTAGGATGCCGGGGAACTACTGACGAAGTCGAATGCCGCGGCAAAGAGCTGCGGCGCCAGAGGCACCATCGCACCCAGCAGAATCGCCGTTGCCAAGACCGATCCCGCTCCCGGCCTCAGCCCGAACGCGACGAATGACCACGCGGAGCGTGCCACCTCATATCGGTACCACCATCGAGCTCTTCGCAGCTGTTCCGTCTCGCTAAGCGCGCGCGCGTACCTCTCCAGAAGGTCGCCATCGACTGCGTCGCTCACATCGGGCGGCGCCAGGGCGCGCAGCAGCAGGCGAGCTCCCCGCGGTGGAAGCCGGTCGGTAGCGCTCAAGACGAACTCCAGCCCAGACCCAGCCCTTCGACCATCCTGCCCAATCCGACCAGCGATCACTGCAAGGCCGCCATCCCGGCTGCCTCAACGCGGTAGTGGACCTTGGCCCGACCGCCACGAACCGGCGAGGCCTCGCCCTTCCGGCTGACAACGAATCCCTTGTCCTCGAGCCGGCGCAGCGTCTTGTAGAGCGTGCCGATCGAAACAGCTCGCCT
>JAJCXT010000004.1 GCA_029263295.1 Acidobacteriota bacterium
CGATGCAAGCTCGAGTCGAGCTGCGACTCGGAGACACGCACCAGCTCCGACAGCGGCACCATCGCGCCGCCCGTCGAGACAAGCCGGATCTCCGACAGCGCCTCGATGGAGGAGCGCTCGGGACGAGGTAGCTGTAGGCGAATGGCGACCGATTCCAGCTCCACTGGATCGTGCAGCACGCCCGCATCCTCGCCGGCCACCGCTAGCCGCAGGGTGCGGGCGATCGCCGCGGCCGATACACCGTGCAGTGCCGCCTTCTCATGATCGACCTGGAAGATCACCTTGCGCTGGGGCGCCTCGACCAACCAGTCGACATCCACGACGCCGGGGGTGTCCGCAAAGACCATCCGTACCTGCTCGGCGGTCGTCAGGCGACTCGCACGGTCGGGGCCGTAGACCTCCGCCACCAAAGTCGAGAGCACAGGAGGCCCCGGCGGGATCTCTACGATACGGGCGTCGATACCGTACTTCGCAGCGATAGCTTCGACGACAGGCCGCATGCTCCGCGCGATGGCGTGACTCTGCTCGGAACGTTCGCTCTTCGGCAATAAGTTGACCTGAATGTCCGCGACGTTGGCGGTCGAACGCAGGTCGTAATGTCGCATCAGGCCGTTGAAGTTGATCGGCGCGGAGGTCCCGATGTAGAGCTGCAAGTCGGTAACGTCGGGCATTCTGCCCAGGTCGCTGGCAAGTTCAGCGGTGATGCGTGCTGACGTCTCGAGCGTGGTGCCCTCGGGCAGGTCGAGAATCACCTGCACCTCGCTCTTGTCGTCGAACGGCAACATCTTGACGTTGACCCACTGGAGCGGCACCAGCGCGACGGACAACATCAGCAGCACCGTGATGCTGACCAGGAACGCCCAGCGGTACAACGAGTTACCGAGGAGCGGCCCGACAAGCTTGCGATAAGCGCGGTAGGTCAGGGTCGTTTCTACCTTGCCGCTGCTTTCGCTGTGGTCCTTTCCACCCCGCAGGAGCCGCACCGCGAACCACGGCGCGACCGCCAAGGCCACGAGCAAAGAGAAGATCATCGCCAGCGATGCTCCCACTGGCATCGGGCGCATGTAGGGACCCATCAAGCCGCGCACAAAGGCCATAGGGAGCACCGCAGCGATAACCGTGAGTGTTGCCAGAATCGTCGGGTTACCCACCTCGTTGACCGCCTCGAGGGCAGCCCGCAATCGCGACCTCGTGCCCATCGCCTGATGTCGCACGATGTTCTCGACGACGATGATCGAATCGTCGACGACGATGCCGGTAACGAAGATCAGTGCGAACAAGGTCACGCGATTCAGCGTGTAGCCAAAGATGTAGTAGACGAAGAGCGTGAGCGCGAAGGACACCGGCACCGAAATGAAGACGACGAGCGCCCCGCGCCAGCCGAGCGACAAGCCGATGACCACCGTGACCGAGAGGATCGCGACGATGAGATGCATCAGCAGTTCGTCGGCCTTCTGTTTGGCAGTTTCACCGTAGTCGCGGGTCACCGTGACATCCACGTCGCCGGGGATGACCGCGCCGCGCAGCTCATCGAGCCTGTCCATCACCCGCTGGACGACGGCGTACGCATCAGCGCCTTTGCGCTTGGCGATCGATACGGTCACGGCCGGCCGCATCTCGTCGGTTCCCGAAGCTGTCTCGATGCCCTTGGCCTGGGCAGCGGCGCCGGGCATGAAGAAGACATAGCTGGCCGGGTCAGCACCACGGTCAGAGACGCCGGCAACGGCCTCCAGCCTCACCGGGCGACCCTGATGCACACCGACGATGAGAGAAGCGACGTCATTGACATCGGCAAGGAACGCGCCCGTCTCCACCAGCACTTCCTGGTCCGCCGAGTCGAAAGTACCCGCCGATGCGGCGACGTTCTGCATCTGCAGCGCCCGGACGATGCCCGACGGGTCGATGTTGTGCGCAGCCAACCGCTGCGCATCGAGCTCAACCCGGATCTGACGCCGCTGGCCACCGATCACTTCGACCGTGGAGACCTCGTCCAGGGAGCTGATATCGCGACGCAACTCCATCGCGATGCGGCGGAGATCGTAGCTGTCCTGTCCGCGTGCCGACAGCGTCAGAGCCAGCACGGGCACGTCATCAATGGTTCGCGACTTCACCAGCCACGGAGTGGAGTCCCTTGGCGCGAGGTCGGCACCTGACATTAGCTTCTGGTGCACCTTGACCAGGCTGTCTTCCTCGTTGTCACCAACGTAGAAGCGCACGGTCACCATCGCCGCACCCGGCATCGAACTCGAGTACACGTACTCGACGCCTGGGATCTCCCACATGCGCTTCTCGAGTCGGATCGTTACCCGATTCTCTACCTCTTGCGGCGTGGCGCCCGGAAGTCCGACGAAGATGTCGACGACCGGCACCACGATCTGCGGCTCCTCCTCCCGCGGCGTGAGCGCGATGGCCGCAGCCCCCAGAACCAGCGCCATGATCACCAGCAACGGTGTGAGCTTCGAGTCGACGAAGAACTGGCCGATCCTGCCGGCCGGACCGAGTTTGAGAAGCTCCGTCATCGGGCCTGCTCCACGCGAGCGCCGTCGTGAACGTCAGCCGGGGGTGCGACCAGATAGCGCTCGCCCGGCTGCAGGCCCGAGAGCACCTCCACGTGATCCTCCATGCGAGCGCCGAGCTTGATCCAGCGCAGTCCCGCACGATCGCCTTCGCCCACTGCGAAGACGCCCACGAGCTGGCCACGCTCAACCACGGCCGACACGGGGATCACCAGCGCGCCGCGCGTTCCTGTGCCGAATACGGCACGTACGAACATGCCTTCCCTGACAGCCCCGTCAGGATTATCGAGCACCATCTCTACGGTAAAGGTGTGCGTGGACGCGTCGCCGGCCTGGACGATCCTCTCGATCGCGGCCGGCATGGTCCGCCCCATCACAGTCACCTCGGCAACCTGCCCGCGCGCGAGCCCTGCGACGACACTCTCGGCCACATCTACCTTCAGCTTCACGCGCGATAGATCCTCCACAATGACGAGCGGCTGGCCCGGGGCCGCCATGTCGCCTGCTTCCACGAGTTTGGTCGTCACCCACCCAGCGATCGGAGTACGAACGGTCGCATAGGAGACCGCCACCTCGGCGGCCCGAATATTCGCCTGCATGACCTCCAGACTAGCCGCTGCGACGCGGTATGCGGCAGTGGCGTCTTCGAGGTTCTTGTCCGTTACCGAGCGCTGCGCGTGCAGTTGCTTCATGCGCTCGTGGTGGGTCTCGGCGTTCTCCAACGTCGCTTCGGCCATGACCATGGCGGCGCGCGCCTGTGCCAGCGCTGCCTCGAGGTCGGCGCTCTCGAGGCGCGCGATTACCTGATCGGCGCTGACCCGAGCGCCTTCGCGCACCAGCAACTCACTCACGCGACCCATGATCTTGGTGCCGGGCGAGGACCGCCGCCAGGCTTCCGTTGCGCCACTTGCGGTCGTAACAACCGGAACTTCTGTCAGCTCCGCCACCGCCATCTCGGCGGTCACGACGACGGCCGCGGCCTCCGCGCCGGGTGCTTCCTGACTCGCCTGGCCACAGCCCGCGGTTACCACGGCCACCGCAGCTGCAACGATCGTAAGAGCCGGCAGGTTGATTCTCGTGTTCATCATCGTTCTCATTCCTTGCGGTCGTCTCATTGGCCGACGGCCAGATCGAGCGCGGCCCGACCCAGCATCAGGTCACGGCGAGCACCCACTGCGCGCGTCTGCGCTCGCGTAAGTGCGGTTTGGGCGTCGAGCAACTCAACGGAGGCAGACAACCCCTCGCGGTAGCGGTTCTCCACGATGCGCTGGTTCTCGCGCGCCAGTTGAATGGCGGTCTCTGCCTGGGTGACGCGCTCCGCTGCGGCGCGCACGTCGTAGAACGCCTGCGTCACCTCCAGCGCGACGGCCCGCCGGAGGCGCGCCGCGCGATACTCGATCTGTCGTTTCTGCGCCATGGCCTTGTCGACGGCGGCGCTGCGGCCTTTGCCTTCGAAGATCGTGAATTTGGCGCCCACCGTGACGCCCCAGTTGGCCGACTGCTGGCCGAACATCGAAGCGGAGTTCGATTCGGCGAAGCCCTGCAACCCTAGCTCGGGCTTGAATGCCGCCTCGTGGGCTTCGATGTTCTTGGCGACGGCCTGTTCCCGGGCCGTCATCGCGCGCAAATCGGGGCGGGTGGCCAGGGCCTGACTGACGAGCGGCTCGAGGTGCGCTTCGGCCATCCCCATCTCATCGAGATCGTCGGGCAACGTGATGACTGCCGACAGTTCGTTGCCAATCATGAAGTTCAGCGCCGATGTCGCTACCGCCAGACCACTGCGGGCCCGCACCACGGCCTCGCGAGCCTCGCTGGCTCGCACCTGGGCCCGGAGCACATCCGAATCGACCACGAGACCTCCATCGCGGAGGCGCTCGGCGAGTTCCACGTGCGCCGTCGCCGTGGTGAGGGCCTCCTCGGCCACCGCCAGATGGCGCGTGGCCAACACTGCGCCGGAGTACGCCTCAACCGTTTCGAAGACCACCAGTTGTCGGGTCCGAGCCTGCTGCAGGCCGGCCGACTCGATCCCGAGTTCGGCCGCCTCCTCGCGGCGCGCAATGCGGCCCCCGGTCCACAGCGGCTGGACGATGGAGATCTGCGGCGTGAAGTTGCTGATCGCGTCCGGGTTGTTGAGCGCGTCAATGCCGAAGTTGTCGACTGTGAAGTTCCCCTGGCGCAACAGGTTGCCGAACACGAAGACAGGGTTGTTCGTGCGCTGGAACAAATAGGCGAACTCGACGCGCGGCATTCTGCCCGCGCCCGCCCGACGCGCGTCTGCGGAGGCTTCATCGATGGCCGCCTCGGCGACTGCGAGCCTGCCGTCGGTCTGCAAGGCGGCGAATACTGCCTGCTCCAACGTGAGTACCGGCTGCGCCGGCGATGCAGCAACAGCGGCAACTGCCGCCATCAAAACTACGTACTTGTGTCTTTTCATGCGGGTCCCTTCGCAATCACTGCAAACGATTGGTTGTCCTACAGGAATACAGATGCGCAACGCGGAAATCGGTCACACAGGCCCGTCGCGCCGACAGAGATCCATGCTCCCGGCCAGCAGACCATACTCCGATGTCCGATTTGCGATAATCGCCCCCGTTACCTACTGTGCGGGGGTAGCCGTCTCCCCCAAGCGCTGGACTAGTGATGAACGTACGTGCCGCTGCTGTACTGCTCCTCGTCTCCGTCGCCTCGCAGCCGGCCGAGACCGGACCCACGCCGCCAACACCAGCGCAGGAGAGCTACGGCTCGGAGCACCGCTCCATCCGGCGCGACGTGCCGCTCACCAACACCATCCGGCGCGCCTTCGATGCCCGAACTCGCAACCTCACCGGTAGCCCCGGCGCCGCCTACTGGCAGTTGCAGACCGACTACGACATCGACGTGGTTCTCGATGCGGATACGCAGACCCTCACGGGTACCGAGACCATCACGCTGCACAACAACAGCCAGGAAGACCTCTCCGACCTCGTGCTGCGACTGGACCACAACATCTTTCGGGCGCGCGTGCCGCGCGGCTTCTCCGTCCCGGCCGAGACCACCGAGGGCATGGTGCTAACGCGGCTGGTGATCAACGGCACGGCCGTGGACCTCGGCGTCGCAACGGCTGGGCGAGGTGAAGCGCGTCGCCTGGCAGCACGAGGCCTCGACCAGACGGTCGCCATGGTAACGCTGGTGGACCCCATTGCCGCCCGCTCGGTCGCGATCATCGAGATCGAGTGGCACACCAAACTGCCCGGTGGCCCCGACGGCCGCGGCCACCGGATGACGCAACGCTGGGGGGACACGCTCTTTCAGCCGACGCAGTGGTTCCCACGAGTCGCCAAGTATGACGACCTGCGTGGCTGGGACACCAGCGTCTACCTGGGACCCGCCGAGTTCTACAACAACTTCGGACGCTTCGATGTCCGTATCGACGTACCCGGGGGTTGGCTCACCTCGGCCACGGGCATACTCCAGAACCCTGATGAGGTCCTCACAACCGCCGCGCGTGAGCGTCTGGCAACGGTGCTCGACTCCGATGACATCACGACGATCGTAGGACCTGGCGAGGTCGGCCCCGGACACGCAACCGTCGCCGGTGACCGGCTCGTGTGGCACTACGTCGCCGACATGGTGAACGACTTTGTCTGGGCAACCGCCGAGAACTACATCTGGACTGCGACTCGCGCGGATATTCCCGAGAAGGGCTACGTGCCGATCCATATGCTGTATCTGCCGCACCGTGCGTCGTTGTTCGAGAACGCCGGGCCACTCAGTCGCCACGCGCTGGAATTCTATTCGGAACTGTGGGCTCCCTACCCATTCCCGCAGCTGACGCTGCAGGACGGCCCGAGCGCCGGCATGGAGTACCCGATGGTCATCAACTCCAACCAGGGCGCCGCAGACCACGAAGTCGGCCACCAGTGGTGGCCGATGATGGTCGGCACCAACGAGACCTGGTACGGATGGATGGACGAGGGCTTCAACACCTACATGAACATCCTGTCGCGGGCCCACTGGCGCGACACGGAGCCGGACCTGAACGGCCGAGGACAGAGCTACGGCCGAACGAGCGGCGACGAGTCTGAGCCCCCGGCAATGTGGGCCGCCAATTACGGTGGCGTCATGTACGGCTTCCAGACCTACGCCAAGACTCCGCTCATGCTGTCGATGCTGGGTGGGATCGTTGGTGACAAGGCCGTCCAGGCCGCCATCAGCGCCTACACCCATGCCTGGGCGTTCAAGCACCCGTCGCCCTGGGACTTCATCTTCTTCATGAACACCGAGCTTGGCGAAAACTTCGACTGGCTCTGGTACTACTGGCTCTGGACCACGGAGTCGGTGGATGGCTCGATCGCCGATGTCACCACGGCGGGATCGACGACCACTGTCACCGTGCGCCAGGACGGCCAGATGCCCTCCCCTGTGATGTTGAGCGTCGAATTCACCACCGAAGGTCCTGACCTCGTGGCCATGGACAACGCCGAGATGGTCGATGCGCATACGGCAATCGTCACCTGGCCGGTCGATGTCTGGTTCGCCGGAGGCCACACCTTCGAGGCCCAGCTCGACTTCGGCGGCCGCACCATCGAGCGCATCACCCTCGACCCGGACGGCCGCTTCCCGGACGGCGATCCGAGCGACAACGTCTGGCCGCGGTAAGCCCCCGGCTACGGATTCCGCGAGCGGCTCTCGGTCGGGGGCCGGACGAGTTGACGAGGGCCCCCTTGCACGTCCACTTGCGCCTCAGCGGCATTTTGCCTACAGTGTTGTCGCGTCTCAAATAGGTTGTTGACCTGTCTCCGGCTAATGAGGGCACGATGGGATCGAAGAGTTTGGGCGAGTTCGAGCAGATAGTTCTGTTGGCGGTTTTGCGCCGCGGCGATAACGCCTACGGGGCCTCCGTGCGCAAGGAACTCCGGGCGCGCACCGACCGGACGATCGCCCGCGGTGCCCTGTACGTCACCCTCGAGCGCCTCGAACGGAAAGGACTGCTGACCTCGAAGATGGGCGCCGCTACGCCCGAGCGCGGCGGTAAAGCCAAACGCTACTACGGCCTTTCGGCCGAGGGCCTTACGCTCCTGCGCCAGTCGGGACGTGACCTCATGAGCCTCTGGCAAGGCTACGAGTCCGTGTTGGACGAGGCATGAGAATGATCGCCGAGTTGTTGCTCCGCATCGCCATCGGCGATCTGGAGCGTGCGCACGCGTTGATCGGCGACCTGGAGGAAGACGCCTACGAAACCTCCGGCCGCACGCCTTCCGGCACCTGGCTCGTCCTGAAAGCGAGTCCCATCGCCGCCCGTTTCCTGCTCGACCGGGCGCTTCGTCCGATTACCGAGCGACCACGAACTTCCCGCGCGCTCCCCGCAGACGAACGGAGAATCTCCATGATCGCCATGCTCTGGCAAGAAATGGGCAACGCCCTGCGGCTCCCCATGCGCGCGCCTGCGTTCGTCGCAGCCGCCGCTGCCACCATCGCGCTCGGGGTCGGCGCCAACACAGCGATCTTCAGTATCGTCAACACCGTGCTGCTGGAGCCGCTGCCCTACGAGGAGGCCAGCCGGTTGGTGCGCGTCTGGCCCGGCGAGACGATGACCAAGGGCTGGATCATGACCTTCGAGGAGGCGGTCTCGTTCGAGGCGCTTGCCGGCTATGGCGGAGCCTCAGCAACCCTCACAGGTGTGGGACGGCCGTTGGAGCTGGACGGAGGCGACGTCACGCGCGAGTACTTCGGGGTCATGCGCGCCGCGCCGCTGCACGGCCGGACGTTCGCGGACTCCGACCACGCTCACGGCGCAGACCCCGTTGTGGTTCTCAGTCATTCGCTGTGGGTGCGGGCGTTCGACGCCGACGCCGGCATCGTCGGTCAACTCGTGAGCCTCGCCGATGACGACTTCGCCGAGCGGCGCGTGATTGGCGTCATGCCGGCGAGTCATCAACCGCTCGACTCGGCCTGGGACTTCTGGGTGCCCGTCAGGTTGAACCCCAAGTACGACTACCCCGGCTCGCAGATGAGTTGCTCATGCTGGAACCTGATCGCCCGGCTCGATAGCGGCGTCGGCCTCGAGGCGGCCTCGGCGGAAACCCGCGTGATCGGGGAACAGATCCACACCGATGCGCCCGACAGGCTGGCCGAAGCGGCGCTCCTTCGTGCTAGCGCGGTGCCGTTTCTCGACGACATGGTCGGCGATCAACAGCTTCCGCTGCTGCTACTTCTGGGGGCCGTCTCCCTCGTTCTGCTCATCGCATGTACGAACGTAGCCAACCTGCTCCTGGCGCGCGGCGAGCACCGACGACGCGAGCTGGCGATCCGCGCCGCCCTAGGCGCCTCCCAGCGACGGCTTGCCATCCAGTTGCTAGCCGAGAGCATTACCCTGGGCCTTGCCGGCGGTGCTCTGGGGCTGCTGCTGGCGCAGGCATCGATCGGCTATTTCCGAGCCGCCCTCGCCGCGGTCGTGCCACGAACGACGGCCCTTCAATTGGACCAGCGGACGCTGCTGTTCGCGCTCGTCGCCAGCCTGACCGCCAGTGTTCTGTTTGGTGTTGTTCCGGCGCTCCGCGTCCTCGACCGGGGTTCGGCACGCCGTGAGGGTGGACGCCATGGCGCCACCCGCGGCCAGCAGCGGGCCAACCGGATTCTGGTGGCGGTCGAGGTTGCCTCCGCGGTGGTACTTCTGGTTGGCGCCAGCCTCATGCTCCGCTCGCTACAAGAACTCACCAGCGTCGACCCCGGATTCGAGCCGGGCAACCTGGTGGCCGTGCGCGTGAACGCCGTAGGCGATCGCTACTCTGACCCGGCTGCACTCCAAGCGTTCTACGAAGAACTCCAGGCCAAATCCGACGCCTTACCCGGCGTGACCGCGGTCGCATCGATTCAGGATCTGCCGTTCGGCGACGGGCACTGGGGCTGGAACTACACGATCGATAGCGAACCCCTGCCGGCAGGCGCCTCCATGCCGGGTGCCGGATTCCGCGTCGTCTCCTCCAGCTACTTCCCGACCCTGGGGGTGCCTATACTGGCGGGGCGTAATCTACGCGAGAGCGACATTCACGGTGCCGAGGAGGTCGCGGTCGTGAACGACGCCTTCGCGCGGCGCCACTTTGACACCATCGAACAGATCGTTGGCCACACCGTCACGCTCAACACTGGAGCGAGCTTTCGCGTGGTCGGGGTGGTCCAAGGCGTCCGTCACACCGGCTTCCGCTCGGACCCAGTCCCGGAAATGTATCGCCCGCTGTCGCAATTCCCGACCCGCAGTCGCTTTCTGATCGCCCGCGCGGAAGTCAATGCCGCGAGTGTCGGAGACGACCTGCAGGCACTGGTCTGGGACATGGACCCCGACGTTCCCGTTCGCGATCCTCAGACCATGACCAGCGTCATGCGTGGCTCAGTAGCGGAATCGCGGCTGTTCACCGAATTGCTCGGCTCGTTCGCCGCCCTCGGCGCAATACTAGCTGGCATCGGCGTTTATGGGGTAGTGGCCTACACCGTCAGCCGACGACAGCGAGCAATCGCCATCCGCATGGCTCTGGGAGCGCCCGCGGCGAACGTCCTGCGCCACACACTACGCGAGGCGCTCTCGCCTGTCGCCATCGGCGCGATTCTGGGTACGTTGGGCGCGATCGGAGCCTCTCAGCTCTTGTCCAGTCTGTTGTTCGGGGTCAGCCCTCGCGACCCGTTGACGCTGGTCGTGGTGCCCGTGTTCCTGTTGGTTGTTGCGACTCTCGCGGCGGCCCTGCCAGCCACGCGGGCCGCCCGCGTCGACCCCGTCAGTACTCTCCGGCAGGAGTAGCTACTGTCGCCCCCGGAACATGGCCCTGAATGCGGGAGCATCCTCCGTGATCAGGCGTCGATACAGGCTGCGGGTTTCAACAAGCCGTGCCCGCAACAACTCGTGAACCTGGCGCTGCTGGTCGGTGGGACGGAAGTCCGCCGAGTCGTGGGAGACGTCGTTGGCCAGGGCGCCGTAGCGGCCGTACAGCTTCATGGGCGCGCGGAAGGCATCCTCGCGAGCTCCGGTGAGGTTCACGTCGAACAGACGCGCTTCGATGGACAGCGCGTAGCTCTCCAGTTCGTCCGCAGACTGCAGGATCGCCCGGTACGCCTCGTCGTCGCCGTAACGCACGGACAGGTCCAGGAGTTCCTTCCGCGTCCACTCGAGATCGTCGATCATGTCGGCGATCTCGTTGATTTCGCGGTGAAGTTGCAGGGACATGTCTGCCTGTTCCTGGATGTCGGCCATCGTGCCGGCCGAGTACGGGTCCTTGACCACATCGATCTCCACTACCTGCGTCTCGTCGCCCACGGCAATGTGCGCCGTGTAGGCGCCAGGCAGCGCCAGGACTCCGCGATACCCCGGGAACAGGTCGAGGTCCCAGGTGCGCAGCCGGCGCCAGCCCTCCTCGCCCATCGGTACCCAGTCGTGGTCGGGCGGCGGTGTGCGCAGCTTGGGCTCGCGAGTTCCTTCGTGGCGCAGGTCCCACATGACCCGGTTCAACCCGGCGTCGGTACTCCCGCGCAGCGTTCGAACCAACTCGTTGGCGCCATCACGAATCTCGATCTCAACCGCTTGCCGGGCCAGATCGGCGCCGAGCCAGTAGTTGATGCCAGCGCCGTATGCCGGGTTGCGGCCGGTTACGTTGCTGCCGGATTCCGTGTGTAGCCCCTGAACCGACTGGAAACGGTAGGCACGCCTCGACGGGAGAGCCTCGAACGAGGCTGACAACGTGTCAGCATCCAGCTCTCGCAGAGCGCCGATGTCATCGAGGATGTAGAAGCCGCGGCCATAGGTGGCGACGACCAGGTCGTCGAAGCGCTCCTGCAACGTCACCCAGTAGATCGGCGCCGGCGGCATGTTGGTGCGCAACGGGAACCAGTTCTCGCCGTCATCGAGGGTCACCCAGATCTGGTTGTCGGTGCCTGCGTACAACATGCCGGGGCGTTTCGGGTCCTCGCGCACCACATGCACGAAGCTCTGCGGACTGCGCTCGATGCCGCCGCTGATTCGCGCCCAACTGGCGCCATAGTCAGCAGTCTTGAAGATGTGTGGATCGAAGTCGCCGTCGACATGGTTGCTGACCGCCATGTACACGGTACCGGCGTCGTAGCGCGAAGGTTCGATGGCCTTGATCCACGACTCCACGTAGAGCCCGGGAACGTTGCCCGACACGTCGCTCCAGCTGTCACCGCCATCGCGCGAGACGTGCACGCGGCCATCATTGCTGCCTGTCCACAACACGCCCTGCTCGACCGGCGACTCTGCGACGGAGAACAGCACCGCTCCGGTCCAGGTGTAGAGGTTGTCGACCGTCAATCCGCCGCCGGAATCCTGCTGGCGTGACTTGTCGTTGGTCGTCAGGTCCGGGCTGACCTCCTCCCAACTCTGCCCGCCGTTGGTGGTCCGATGGACATACTGACTACCCACGTACACGGTGTTCGAGTCGTGCGGTGAGATCACCAGGGGGAAGTTCCAGTGCCACCTGAAGCGCACGTCGCCCGGCGCCCAGCCGTAGGACGCCTCTGGCCACACCCGTACGTCACGCCAGTGACCCGTCGCCCCGTCGTAGAGTTCCAGGCCACCGTCGTAGCACCCTGACCAGACGATGTTGTGATCGCTCGGGTCAGGCGTTGCCCACCCGCTCTCGCAGCCGCCGACGCCCTCCCACATACCGAGCGGGATAGAACGACCGCGACTATTGCTGGGGCCGCGGTATGAATAGCCGTCCTGGCGGTTGCCGTAGACCTGGTAAGGCACCTGGTCGTCGACTTCGACGTGATACATCTGCGCGATCGGCAACACGATGCGTTCGAAACTGCGGCCGTGGTTCAGGCTGATGTTGATGCCGCCATCGTCGGCGACCATCACGCGATCGGCGTCAAGAGGATCGATCCACACATCGTGCGTGTCACCGCCGCCGCGCGGCGGGTTGGGCACTAGCGTGTGGCCACCATCGACGGACATCGAGAAGCGGACCGCGGTGATGTAGATGCGATCAGCGTTCGCCGTGTCGATGCCGAAGCGCGTGTAGTAGGGCGCGCGCTCGTCCAGGGTGTGGTTGGTGTTCACCAGACGCCACGAGTCGCCAGCATCGTCGGAGCGATAGAGCGCGGGACTCGTGTCCTCGGTGAGGACGTACCAGCGATTACCGTCGCTCTGCGCGATGCCTACGGCCAACTTGCCCACGGGGTGATCCTCGCCACCGGGCAAACCCCGGCCGCTGCCGGAGATCATCTCCCAGGTATCGCCACCATCGCGTGACCTGTACACGCCACTGCTGGCCCCACCGCTCTTGAGCCCCGAAAGGTCCATCCGTAACTGCCACATGCCCGCGACGAGTATCCGCGGGTTCCCCGGGTCCATCGCCAGGTCACCGCATCCGGTCTCCTCGTCGACGTGCAGCACGAGTTCCCAAGTACCACCACCGTCCTTCGTGCGGTAGATCCCGCGTTCTGGCTGCGACGCGTAGCCGTGCCCCAGGGCGCAAGCGAAGACGACATCGGGGTCGCGAGGATCGATCACCACACGGCCGATGCGACCCGTCGCATCGAGTCCCATGTGCCGCCAGCTCCCGCCGGCATCGGTCGACTTGTAGATGCCGTTGCCGTGCGCCAGCGCGGGGCGAATCACGAAGGTCTCGCCGGTCCCCGCCCATACGACGTTGGGGTCGCTCGGAGCGATGGCCAGGGACCCTACCGAGGCCACATCGGCGTCATCGAAGATCGCACGCCAGTCGCGGCCGCCGTTGCTGGTCTTCCAGATGCCACCCGACGCTGCCCCGGCGTAGATGACCTCGTCATCGCCGGGCACCCCCACCACCGCGATCGCGCGGTTCCCGTCGGGCCCGATGAATCGATAGGTCAACGCACCGAGCAGATCCGGGTCGACCTCCTGCCCGGCGACCGGCATCGCTGTCACGGCAAGGATCAGGCTCGGCAGCAGGCGGCTCGAGGCTCGGTTCATGGCGCGGGCTCCAGGGTGGACAGACCGGTCTGTGCGAATGGCCGCCACGCAGAGTCCGGGTGGCCGGCGCGGCAACTCTATCGCGACGCGCAGCACACGAAGACCCGCAGGTCGCCGGGGTCCCGCTCGAAACTTGGCCGCCGATCGGAACTTCAGGTGAAGCATCGCATATATGTTGAATGACATATATGCTAACCGACAAATACTCGTCTCTGGCAACAGCGGAGCCCCGCGTGAAGACACGACCAGGTTCGTCCACATCAGCCACGGCGTTCCTGCCCCTCTCGGCACGGGACTTCTACATCCTGTTCTTTCTCGCCCAGCGCGAACGTCACGGGTACGGACTCGTCAAAGCGATAGACGAGCACAGCTCTGGCGCGGTGAAACTGGATCCGGCGAATCTCTACCGGGCGATCCAGCGTCTGGCCACCGAGGGGCTCGTGGAGGATGGGCCGCAACGGACCGCCGACGCCAAGGGGCGCGAACGCCGCTACTACCGCATCACCGAGCGAGGTCGCCAGGTCGCCGCAGCGGAGGCTGTTCGCATGCGCGACCTCGCTGCCGCGGCAGCCGACCACCAGCTCATTCCGGACTCGTAGGCCTGAAGTGCACTCCGCTACACCTCTGCTGAACGCCGCGACCCGAGCGTACGGGCGCCTGCTGCGTCTGCTGCCCGCGCCGCTGCGCGTCGCCCGCCGGGCCGAGATGGTGGAACTGTTCCGTGACATGTACCGCGACGGCTATTCCCGCTCGGGCGCTCGCGGCGCCCTGGCTGTCGCGTTGTGGTGCTTTGCCCGCCTCGCGCGCATGGCCGTGACCGAGCGTCTGCAACGCCCCCTTCGCGTTCCCCAACGATTCGACGGAGACCGCATGTTCACCCGCACCCTCGCCGACCTGCGGCTGGCGATCCGCACGCTCCGCCGCTCGCCAGGCTTTACTGCCATCTCCATCCTCACTCTAGCCCTCGGCATTGGCGCTACCACCGCCATTTTCAGTCTGGTGTACGGCGTAGTCATCCAGGGCCTGCCCTATGACGAGGCGCACAACCTCGTCTACGTCGATCACAAGGCCCCCGCGGTGGGCTTCGATGACGGCCTCGGGGGGGCACCTGGGCTGTACTGGCACTACTCCCACCACGCCGACCTGATCGAGGACGTCACCTACTGGGTACCGACCGAGGTCACGATCACCGGCGCTGGAACGGAGCCGACGCGCGTGCCGGGCGCGCGCGTCCTGGCGGAGATGTTCACGATCCTCCGAACGCGTCCGTTGCACGGGCGGCTCTTCAGCGCCGACGAGGACGCCGCGGAAGGGCCGAGAGCGGTTCTCCTCAGTCATGGATTCTGGCAGCAGAGGTTCGCCGGCGATCCCGGCGCCGTGGGACAGGATCTCGAGGTCTCGGGCCGGCAATACCCGATCGTGGGGATTCTGCCGCCTGGTTTCCGGTTCACCGGCGCCGACGTGTACCTGGACAATCAGCGTGACTTCACAGAAGGGTTCGGTGGCTTCAACGGCGGCATGATCGCGCGAGTGAACACCGGCACCACGGTGGAAGCGCTGCGCATCGAACTCGACCGCCAGATTGGCCAGATCGACAGAACTTTCGACGACGGGCAAACCGCAGCCTTCCTCAAGGACTCCGGCATCGCCTCGGTACCGATAGCACTCAAGGACTTCATCATCGGTCCCGTGCAGCAGACGCTGTGGATCCTGATGGGCACGGTTGGGTTCGTGCTACTGATCGCCTGCGCCAACGTCGCGAACCTGTTCCTGGTTCGCGCTGAGGGACGTCAACGGGAAGTCGCGGTACGTCGCGCGCTCGGCGCAAGCCGCGCTCAGGTCCTCCGAGGCTCACTTACCGAGAGCCTTACTCTGGCGAGCGCGGGTTGTCTGGCTGGCCTCCTGATCGCAAGAGTGAGCATGCGGGTCTTGTTGAGCAGGATCCCCTTCGATCTGCCGCGCGCGGACGAAATCGGGCTCAACGCCGTGGTGCTGGTGTTCGCGGTGGCCGTATCGTTGGTGGCCGGGCTCGTCTTCGGAACACTGCCGGTGCTCCGCAGCGGCGGCGACCTCACCGGCGCCCTGCGCGACGGCAGCCGCTCCGCCACCGCGGGCAAGGCACGCGTGCGCACGCGTCAGGGTCTTGTCGTGGCGCAAATCGCGCTCTCGCTCGTGCTGTTGTCGGGCGCCGGACTCATGGCCCGCAGCTTCACGAAGCTTGCCAACGTCGATCTGGGCTTCGTGCCGGAGAATCTCCTGACCTTCCAGCTCTCGTTGCCGAGCTCCCTGTACGAGGACCACGACAGCGTCATCGCGTTCCACGACGCTCTCCGAGAGCGCCTGCAAGCCCTCCCGGGAGTGGAGAGCGTCGGTGCCGTCCGCGACATGCCGCTCGGCGGGCGGTCCGGTGGCGACATCCTGCTAGAAGAGAACGACCCGCCGGCCGCGGGCGAGATGCCTCCCGTCATATGGCTTACTCGAGCGATGCCCGGCTACTTCGGGACCGTGGGCGTTCCACTGCTGGCCGGCCGTACGATGACCCAGGCCGATCAGGACGACGCCAGCCCGGTCATAGTCCTGAACCAGACTGCCGCCGAGGTCTTCTTCCCGGGCGAGGACCCCTTGGGGCAACGCGTCAGTGTCGGGCTGGATGGTGAGCCGAAATGGCTGGAGGTGATCGGTATCGTCGGGACGACGAAGCAGGAACGCCTGGCGGAGACCGCCGAGCCGAAGGCTTTCGTCCCGCTCTCCAGTACCGGCACTTTCAACAGCGCGCGGCGACTGAGCTTTGTGATGCGCGTCGCGAGTGATCCGCTTGCGATGGCAGATGCGGTGCGCACGGTAGTCCGTCAGGCTGACAGCAACCTGCCGATCATCGCGATGCGCAGCATGGACCAGATCGTGAGCGAGGCGGGCGCCCCCATGGCCTTCACGATGATCCTGCTGGGCATCGCCGCAGGCATCGCGATGGTGCTCGGTAGCATCGGCGTGTACGGAGTGATCTCCTACATCGTCGGGCACCGCACTGGCGAGATCGGTATTCGAATGGCGGTCGGCGCCGCCGGGCCCGACGTTCGCCGGATGCTACTGGGCCAGGGCTCCGTCGTTGCCCTCACCGGCCTGGGTATCGGACTCGCCGGGACCCTGGCACTCATGAGCACCATGGAGTCGCTGCTGTATGAAGTAGACCCCTTCGACCCGCTAACGCACGCCACCACGAGCCTGGTGCTACTTGGCGTCGTCCTGCTGGCAACATGGGTGCCCGCCCTGCGTGCTTCGCGCATCGACCCTGTCGAGGCACTGCGATCGGATTGACCGTTCTGCGCCTGCCAACCGCTCGAGCGGCCTGAAGACGCCCGCACGATTGGCCTGCTAGGGTCGACCGTTATGAGTTCGGGCAAGAGCAACCGACCACGGGTCGGACAAGAGCACGTCGTCGACATCGCCAACCTCGCCTATGGCGGGAAAGGCGTTGCACGCCTCGGTGAGACAGAGGCATCGCGCGGCATGGCCGTATTCGTGCCGCGCACGGCGGCTGGCGATCGCGCACGCGTGCGCATCGATCGCGTGCGTCGCCGCCATATAGAGGCCACCGTGGTCGAGATCGAGTCGCCCGGAGCCGGCCGAGTGGCCCCGACATGCCCGCACTACGCCGAGGGCTGCGGCGGGTGCTCCTGGCAGCACCTCGATTACGCCACACAACTCGCGGCGAAGGAACAGGTTGTTACCGACAGCCTCCACCGGATCGGCGAGTTCAGCGAGGTGCCCGTCGCGCCCATCGTGGCGGCAGATGAGCCGTGGTTCTACCGCAACAAGATGGAGTTCAGCTTCAACGCCCACGACGGTCTCGGGCTACATGTTGGCGGCGACTGGCGCCGCATCGTGCCCATCACCGACTGCCGTCTGGAGTCTGAGTTATCGATGCGGATCGTGGGGTTCACGCGTGACTTCGCGGCTCGACAGCAACTCTCGTCATGGGATCCGGAGTCCAACGAAGGGTTCCTGCGCGAGGTTGCGATCCGGCACGGCCGGGGTTCCGGCGAGACGATGGTGGGGCTGATCACCGAACGCGGGGCCTTCGCCGCCGCCCCGGACTTCGCGGCGGGCATCGCGGCGCTCGACGACTCCATCGTCTCGGTGGTGCGCGGGATTCGCGGCAGCTTCGCCGAGGGCTCCCCCATCGAGGCAATCGATACGCTCCACGGCCGCGACACCATCGTCGAGAGCGTCGGCGGTCTCAGGTTCAACATCGGCCTGCAGACGTTCTTCCAGACCAGCACAACCCAGGCGGAGCGCATGCTCGCCATCGTGCGTGAACAGGTCAAGGCTGGTTTTGCACGCGGCGGCGAGAATCTACCGTCGCGCATTCTCGACGTGTTCTGCGGCGTGGGCTTCTTCACGCTCGGACTGGCCGATCTCGCCAAAGAGGCGATCGGTGTCGAGATCGTCGAGCCCTCTATCGCCGCTGCGCGAGTCAACGCGCAGACGAACGGGATCGAGAACTCAGCGTTCTACGCCGGCGACGCCCGACGAACCCTTCCGGTAGTACTGGAGAAACACGGCGCGCCCGGTGTGGCGGTGATCGATCCGCCACGTAGCGGCGCCGGCGGCAAGGTCATGCGGCGCCTGGCGCGTTCGGGCCCGGCACGAATCGTGTACGTGTCGTGCAACCCGACGACGCTCGCGCGCGACCTGAAGGAACTCGAGCCATACGGCTATAGGCTCACAGAGGTGCGGCCGATCGATCTGTTCCCGCAGACGTATCACGTCGAGACCATCGTGGCGATGGACCGAGTAGCGGCCCCCACCGCCACCCGCTAGCCGGCTGGAGCTCGATCAGCTCGCGACGAACTCGTCCACCTGCCGCAGGTACGCCTCCATCGGTTCCTCGTCGAGGAAACTGGCGAGAAACGAGTTTCGCACGAGCCGGACGACGTCGGCCTCGGTCAACAGTAACGCCGTAGCCATGGCGTGGAAGTTGTCGTTCATGTACCCACCGAAATAGGGCGGGTCGTCGGAGTTCACGGTGACGCACAACCCCGCGGCGAGCAGGCTCTGGATGTTGTGATCGGCCATCGTGTCGAATACCCGCAGTTTCACGTTCGACAGCGGGCAGACGGTGAGCGGAACCTGTTCGCGCCGCAGTCGCTCTACCAGGTCGGGATCCTCGTCGCAGCGAACGCCGTGATCGATGCGGACTGCACCCAACAGATCGAGAGCCTCGTCGATGTAGGCAGGCGGCCCCTCCTCGCCGGCGTGTGCCACCGGGATAAACCCTTCCTCGCGAGCGCGGTCGAAGACCGCCTGGAACTTCGAGGGAGGGTTGCCGGCCTCGGAAGAGTCGAGCCCGACGCCGACGATGCGATCGCGATGCGGAATCGCCTGTTTGAGTGTCGCCATGGCGGCATCAGCGCTCAGGTGGCGGAGAAAGCACAGGATCAGCCCGCTGGTGATGCCGAGGTTCTTTTCCCCGTCTTCAAGAGCCCGGCAAATTCCGTCCAGCACGGTCTCGAACGGCACGCCACGATCGGTGTGCGTCTGCGGGTCGAAGAAGATCTCCGTGTGCACCACGTTGTCTGCCGCGGCGCGGCGCAGATACGCCATCGTCAGGTCGTAGAAATCACGTTCCTGCAGCAGACAGGACGCGCCCTCGTAGTAGATGTCGAGAAACGATTGCAGGTCGTCGAACTCATAGGCTGCGCGCAGTTCCTCGACACTGCCAAACCGCAGCGTGACGTTGTTGCGAGCGGCAATCTCGAACATCAGTTCCGGCTCGAGCGTGCCTTCGATGTGCAGGTGCAACTCGGCCTTCGGAATCCCGTCAATCAGCTCCGCAATCGTCATGGCATCCTCAATTCCGCACGTTTCCCTGAGGGCGTTTAATAGCGCACAGACGCCCATTGTAGAGAGTCCGGCGTGGGCCCGGGCGCCGCTGCGGCTACTCCCGCCAGATCGCGGCGCGTGGGTTCATGCGCACGGCGCGACGGGTGGGCAGGTACGTCGCGGTGAGCACCAGACCGCTGATCAGGGTGGGCACCAATAGACCGGCGGCAAGGAAGGCCCCGACGTCCAACTCAGGGTAGAGGTTCAGGACAGCGACGCTGGCGGCGACGCCGACCGCGGCCGCGAGACCCAGCCCGATCGTCAGCTGCCGACCACTACCGCGCAGGAACAGCGCGATGATCCTGACCTTGGTAGCACCCAGAGCCCTGCGGATTCCGATCTCCTGAGTGCGCTGCGTGACCGATCTGGACGTCAGCCCGTAGATACCGCCGATCGCGAGGACCAGCGCAAAGCCAAAACACCCTCCGAGCACCTGGCTCGCGGCTAGCGACGCCCCGCGCATCTGGTCCAACATGTCGTCGAAGTTGATGATGCGGACGAGCTCGACAGTTGGGCCGACCTCGTCGAGAGCCTCCGTTAGGGCCACGAGCGCCGCGCTCGCGTCGCCGCGGTGGCGAAACGTGATGCCAGCGTTCGTGGGTGCCACCTGCGCCATGGAGAGGTACAGCGTCTTACCCTTGCGGTCGCCGTCGAGAGGGTTCCCCTCGTAGATGTCGCTGACGACTCCGACGACCGTAAGCCACGGTTGCGTCGATTCGCCGCGAGGGGCCTCGACACTACCCACGCGCAGCCTACGTCCGAGCGGCGACTGGGTGCCCCAGAGGTCACGCGCCAGGGTCTCGCTCACCACGGCCGTCGGCGCAGCGCCCAGGCCATCACGTTCGTCAAGTCGACGCCCGACTCTCAGCTCGACACCGAGCATGGCGGAGTCGCCCATTTGCGCGCGCACACGGGCCGTCGGCTGGTTGGCCTCCGTGTCATACACGGCGCCCTCCAGCATCACCGGCCCCTCTTCGCCAACCTGAACGCGGAGTATCACGGCCTCGATCGTTGCACTCGCCTCCACCTCGCGTCTCACGCGCTCCAGGAACGCGACCCGGGACTCCCGCGTCGGGTAGTCACCCTCGTCCATCGCTACCATGCCGACGAGGACTCGGTCCGTATCGAGGCCGAAGTCGATCGTTCCCGCCTGGTAGGTGACGTAGGCCGCCATACCGCCGAGAAACAGGAGCACAGAGATCGCGGCGATTTGCAGGACCACGAGTGCGCGCGTCAGCCGGTCCGTGGCCAGGCCTTGCCCACCCTGCTGACCATCGCGCAAAGCAGCGTTGGTGTCGGCGCGGACGACTCGCCAGGCTGGTATGCCGCCGACAAGCAGCGCCGTGCCGAGGACCAGAAGCCCTGCCACCGTCAGCGTGGGGGCGTCCATTCCCCAGCGCCACCAATAGGCCAGGCCCTCGGGCAGCGCCGCATGCGTGCGAGCGTCGAAGAGTGCCAGCGCTTGCGCGGTAATGAAGATCGTGAGCCCACCAGCAACTGCCGTCATGATGATGCCCTCTCCCATCATCTGGGTGACCAGCCGCAGTCGCGACGCCCCGATGGCGACGCGGATCGTTATCTCCCGGGTGCGTTCCAGACAACGCGCGAGTAACAGATTCGCGGCGTTCACACAGGCGAGCAAGAGGATGAACCCCGCCGCCATGTTCATGATGGCGAATGACACCTCGGCCTCGTCTCCCATCTGTGCCTTCTGGAACGTGCGCGTCTTGGCGCTGTCCGGTGTCAGTTCCAGCAGATCCGGGTCGGTGACCGTCGCGCGATAGCGCTGAATCGTCTCGTGCAACTCGACGTCCGCGCGCGGCGCGGAAACGCCCGGGCGCAGCTTCGCGTAGGCCGCGACATAGGTCGTCTCGCCTGCCGGTGGCGCTGACTCCGAGCGAGCGACAGGAATCCAGATGTGCCCGAAGACCGGGAAGCCGAAGTCCGCCGGCATCACCCCTACGATCCGTGTCGATACGCCGTTCAGGTTCACCTGGCTGCCGACGATCTCAGCGTCGGCGCCAAATGTCGCGTTCCAAATGTGATGGCTGAGGATGGCGACAGGCTCCGCGCCTGGCTCGGCGTCCGCCGACAATAGCCTCCGCCCCAGCGCTGGCGCCACAGCGGTAATGTCGAACATGTTCGGTTCGATGAACGTCGCGGAGATCGACGCGGGCGAAACGCCGCCACGGATCTGCACGAGGCGCGAATCGTACGTCCCCATGACCTCGAAACTGTCGACGTTGCGCCGGACGAAATCCAAGGTGCGCCCTTCTATGAAACCGGTGCGGCCGTCCTCGACAGCGAAGATGCGCACCACCGCGTCGCCAGCAGGCAACGGCAGTGGCTTGTACATCATCGTGTGCAGCAGTGAATAGGTGAACAGCGAGACGCTGAGACCACCCGTCAGGATCACCACTGTCGTGAGCGAGAACGCGGGACTCCGCGCGAGCAACCTAAAGGAATAGCGGAGGTCCGTCGCCAGGGACATCAGCAACCGGCCTGTCGCCCGCAGCGCACTCACATCGTCAACTCCGCGTAGCGAACGCGCCGGCAGCCGGCGGAGGTCGCGAATCCGCCCGGGGCTCAGCGCCAGGACGAGTTGCCGCGTCAGCCAGCGATTCGCTCCCCGCGCGCCCTGCGGCAGCCGAGCCCGGTGGCCTTCATCAAGATCCCGGAGCAGGTTTCCCGATACGCCCGCGGGCGTCGCACGACCCAGGATCGAGGCGAGCACTCTGGCGAAGAACGGCCAGTCGCGCCTCATCGCCCGTCCTCCGGGACTTCGACGCCGGCCCACATGGAGTCGATCATCTTGCGCGATCGCTGCAGCGCGTCCCATCCACCCGCGGTGAGCGAGTAGAACCGCCGCGGCCTGCCAGTAGCTTCCTCACGCGGCTCGGCTACCGAGGCGACGAGACCCTTGTTCTCGAGCCGCGACAGGGTCACGTACACCGAAGCGATCGCCACATCGCGGCCGCTCGTTTCGAGGATTTCCGCGTGCACGGGAACGCTGTATGCCCCGTCGCCGACACGCGCGAGCGCCAGCATGACCACCTGTTCAAACTCTCCTGGGTATTTCGACTTGCCCACCGGTCTTCTCACTTTCTCTGAAGAAACTCTTCCGAAGAAATCCCTTCGCTACACGAACTGCGATATCTAAACAATGTCGGGATCTAATCCTGTCGGCCGATCCTGACAATGTCAAGAACGACGATGCCGCCTGAATGGTTGCCTCGTCTGCACGAAAAGGGGGCGCGCCCGAAGATGTCGGTGCGCGCCCCGAGAGTCGGTCGTCCAACCCTGTCAGTCGGCCTTCCTAGCCCGCCAGTTGATCCCTACGGTGCCGAAGCTCGCGGCACTGGATGCCTGCGGCGCGCCGTCGAAGACCTCTTTGCGCCAGGTGATCTCGAAGTTCGCGAATCCCGCAGCGGTGACCACCGCTTCAAGCTCTGCTTCCAGCAGAGCGCCGGCGATTCAACCAGTCCAGAGGTCGATCCTCTGCTTGGCCTCCGACGAAACGGGCCGGGTAACGAGAATGTCGGCGATCTGCAGCCGCCCGCCGGGCCGCAGGACCCGGGATATCTCGGCCAGCGTTCCAGGCTTGTCCGGCGTCAGGTTGAGCACCCCGTTGGAGATCACCACGTCGGCCCAACCGTCCTCGACCGGTAGCTCCTCCATGAAGGCCTCGCGAAACTCCACGTTGCCGATTCCGGCCTCAGAGGCGGCCCCGCGGGCCCGCTCGAGCATCGACACGGTCATGTCGACGCCCACGACCGCGCCGTCCGCACCTACCATGCCGGCCGCGATCAGGCTGTCAATACCGCCGCCCGAACCGATGTCTACAACCCGCTCGCCGATCGCGAGCGCGCCCATGGCAAACGGGTTGCCTGTTCCCGCGAACGACTCGATCGCAGACTCAGGAACGCCCTCCAGCCACTCGTCGCGATACCCGACGATATTGGTCAACGTGCGGCCGGTGTGAAAGTGAAATCCTTGGTCGGGATCGCTCGCGACAACGTCGTACTCGGCACGCACCGCATCGCGGAGGGTCTCGAGCTCGACGTCTACAACGCCTACAGCTTGCTGATCGTCGGACATCGGCACTCTCCAGAGAAGATGGTCGACCGCTTCGCGCGGTGCTCGGAACGCTACACGGCAGTGCCCGGTCCGCACCACCGTCACCAGTAGTTACCGGAAGCGCTCCCGTTCGAGCTCAGCCTGGATCTCCTCGCGCTGCTTCACGAGGAGTGTAGCCGCGGCCAGGGTCGAGGCTGGCGATCCTTCAGCTCAGTTCGGCTAGATCGTCTTCGACGCTCTGCCACTCGCCCATCGTGGCCTCGAGATCATCCTCGACCTGCTTGAGCTCAGACTGGAGGGCGACGACCGCCTCGTGCTCTGTATTCTCGTAGTAGCCGGGATCGGCGAAGATCTCGTTGATCGCCGCGATTCGCTTTTCGGCCTTCCCGATAGCCACGACGTGCTTGTCGCGCTGCTTTCTCAGCGCCACGCGTTTCTTCTGCATCGCCGGGTCCTCGGCCTTGCGACGCACTTCGCGAACTACGGCCTTGGCC
Source organism: Acidobacteriota bacterium (assembly GCA_029263295.1). Classification (GTDB taxonomy): domain Bacteria; phylum Acidobacteriota; class UBA890; order UBA890; family WLXD01; genus WLXD01. The sequence continues at coordinate 23,910 of JAJCXT010000004.1, forward strand.
TTGCGGTCGGCCTTCTTGCTGCGCTTGGCCTTCAACACCACCGTGTCCGCGTCGAGGTGATCATCACCGCAGTAGTGCACGTACTCTTCGTAGGTGCCCACGTAGTCGAGAATCTCGTCGGGTTTGACCTCGACGATGCGCGTCGCCAGCTGCGACACGAACCAGCGATCGTGCGAGACGAAGATCAGTGTGCCCGGGTAGTTCTTCAGACCTTCGACAAGAGCCTCGATGGCTTCCAGATCGAGATGGTTAGTCGGTTCGTCGAGCACCAGCACATTCGGCTTGGTAATTGCCAACTGACAGAAGACCAACCGAGCCGCCTCGCCACCGGACAGGGCACCCAGGCGCTTCTCGGCCTCGTCGCCCGAGAAGAGCACCATGCCGAGTTGGTTGCGAACGAAGCCGCGTGACTCGCCCGCCGCGACATCCGCAACCGCTGCTTCCACAGTCTGCTCGGCGGGAACGAGTTTCGCCCTGTAGTCCTGGGCAAAGTATCCAGGGTGCGCCTCGTAGCCCCAGACGGTCTCGCCGGCATCAGGCTCGAGTTCGCCGACAGCGATCTTCAGCAACGTCGACTTGCCGATGCCGTTGGGCCCCATGATGGCCACCCGGTCTCCGCGCCGCACCTGAAGGTCGACGCCGTGCAACACCTCGTTGTCACCGAAGGACTTCTTCACGCCCTTGACCGTCAGCACCTCCCGCCCACTTGGCCGTACCTGGTCGAAACGGAACTTCGGGTATCGACGTGAACTCTGCGGCAGTTCCTCGAGAGAATCGGCTTTCTTCTCGATAAGCCGCAACTTGCTCTGCGCCTGCCGCGCCTTGCTGGCCTTGGCGCGAAAACGGTCGACGAACTGCCGGTGATGCGCGATCTCCTTCTGGCGTTTGCCGATGTCCTTCTCGCGGCGAGCGCGCTCCGCCTGCTTGTCGGCGATGAAGCCCGTGTAGTTCGCCGAGTACGCCGTAACGGTCGCGTAGTCGACGTCGAGAATCTGCGTGCAGACGTTGTCAAGAAAGCGGTGGTCATGCGAGATGATCAGCGCGATGCCCAGATAACTCTCGAGGAACTTCTCGAGCCAGCGGATCGACAGAATATCGAGATGGTTCGTGGGTTCGTCCAGCAGCAGCGCGTCGGGATTGCCGGCAAGCACCTGCGCCAGGAGCACGCGGAACTTGAAACCACCCGACAGCGTGGAGAGCGCGTTGCGCTGGATCTCGGTTGGCATCCCCAACCCTTCGAGAATCTCTGCCGCACGCGCCTCGGCCGCGTATCCATCGTGCCGCATCACGACATCCTCGAGTTCAGCATAACGATCGGCGTCGAACTCCTGCTCGGCATTCTCGAGCAGCTTGTCCTTCTCGACCATCGCGTCCCAGAGCTCGCGGTTGCCCATCATCACGACTTCCAGGATGAGTTCCTTGTCGTACTGGAACTGGTCCTGGCGCAGAACGCCGAGCTTCATGCGCTTCGGGATAGAGACCGTGCCCGCGCTTGCCGGCTCGTCGCCCGCCAGAATGTTCAGAAGCGTCGTCTTGCCCGAACCGTTGGCGCCCACGAGGCCATACCGCTGGCCGGGATCCAGCTTGAACGTCACGTCAGAGAACAGACTCTGCGCGCCGTAGGATTTGGCGAGGCCTGAGACGTTGATCATGGAGGTCGATTCGGCGGAGGAATTGGAGCGAGCGACCCCCGATTGTGGCATCCAAGAGGTCCCCACACATGCACTTTGTCGAGTACGCCCGCGATGTCACGGCTCGCGGGACCTTCACCACGGCCTGCTAGAGTCAGGGCGCTCCACCGCGTCCGCACCGACAGGAAAGCCCATGCACTCTCTCACCGCCAAGCTGTCCGGCACTGCGCTCACCGCAATTGTCGCCCTCCTGACCGTAATCAGCCCTGCCGCCGGCCAGAGCGGCGCTGAGGATACGGCGGGCGCTATCGATTCTCGGGCCGACCGCTACGCTGCCATAGCCAAGCAGATCTGGGATCTTGCGGAGGTCGGATATCAGGAGGAACGGAGCTCGGAGCTGCTTCGCTGGGAGCTGGAGGAATCAGGCTTCGCGGTCGAGGCGGGTGTGGCGGGGATGCCGACCGCGTTCATCGCAAGCTACGGCAGCGGCGAGCCGGTGATCGCGATCCTGGCGGAGTTCGACGCCCTTCCCGGCATCACACAGGCCGCCGTCCCGGAACGTCAGCCTCTGGAGCAGGCCGCAGGGCACGCCTGTGGCCACCATCTGTTCGGCACCGCCTCCACAGCGGCCGGCATCGCGGTACGTGACTGGTTGGAAGCTACCGGCACGCAAGGAACCGTTCGCGTATACGGCACCCCGGCAGAAGAGGGCGGCGCCGGGAAGGTATACATGGCACGCGGTGGCCTCTTTGACGATGTTGACGTCGTGCTGCATTGGCATCCAGGCGACCGCAACGATGCGAGCCCTTCCGCTAGCCTGGCCAATAAGTCGGCCAAGTTCCGCTTCAACGGAGTGTCGAGCCACGCGGCGGGCTCGCCCGAGCGCGGGCGTTCGGCGCTCGATGGTGTCGAGGCCATGAACCACATGGTCAACCTCATGCGCGAGCATGTGCCGCAGCAGGCCCGAATCCACTACGTCATCACGCACGGCGGCTCAGCACCGAACGTCGTGCCAGACTTCGCCGAGGTCTACTACTACGTTCGTCACCCGAACGTGGCCGAGGCGGTCGCCCTGTTCGAACGCGTGGTGCAGGCCGCCGAGGGTGCCGCGCTAGGTACCGAGACCACCATGGAGTACGAGGTCATCCACGGGCTCTACAACCTGATGCCCAACGAGACGCTCGCCGGCATCGTCTACGAGAAGTTGACGGCGCTCGGAGGGTTCGAGTACGACACCACCGAACAGGCGTTCGCCGAGAAGATCCGCGCGACCCTGGGAGACGTCGACCTGCCCCTGGGTTCGCAGGCCCAGGTACAGCCGTTCGAGATGCCGACCAGCTTCAGCGGTTCGACCGATGTTGGCGATGTCAGCTGGCTCGTCCCGACTGCGGACCTGAGCGCCGCCACATGGGTACCCGGAACCTCGGCCCACTCCTGGCAAGCGGTCGCCGCGGGGGGAACCAGCATCGGCACGAAGGGCATGTTGGTGGCCGCCAAGACGCTGGCGGCAACCGCAACCGAGATCTTCCAGAGGCCCGGGATCGTGGCGTTGGCGACAGCCGAGTTGCACGAGCGACGCGGTGCCGACTTCGTGTACCGAGCGCTCGTGGGCGACCGCGAGCCTCCCCTCGACTACCGCAGGTGAGCGCTATGTCCCTATCCCACGACCCGGCGGGTCAGCGTACGAATCCAATCAGCATGCGAGCGGGCAAACTGATCCTCGTCGGCTGCGTTATTGCGACAGGTTGCGCGCCCAGCGAGGGCACTGCGCCGACGCTCGAGGAGACTCCGCCCAACATCGTCTATCTCTACGCCGACGACCTCGGCTACGGCGAACTCGGTTCGTACGGCCAGGAGATCATCCAGACGCCCAATCTGGACCGCCTCGCGGCCGAGGGCATGCGTTTCACGGCCCACTACTCAGGTAGTGCGGTATGCGCCCCCTCGCGCGCGAGCCTGCTCACCGGCAAGCACAGCGGCCACGCGTTCATTCGCGACAACAAGGAACTCGGTGGTTGGGGCCCGGACGAGCCCGAGGGCCAGTGGCCGCTCGCGGCCAGCGAGACGACGATTGCCGAGTTGCTCTCCGTACAAGGCTACGCCACGGCCGCCGTGGGCAAGTGGGGTCTCGGGGGGCCCGATGACCACGGTCACCCGAATGCCCAGGGCTTCGATCTCTTCTATGGCTACCTGTGCCAACGGGTCGCGCACAACTACTACCCGACGCACCTGTGGCGTAACCGGGAGAAGGACATGTTGTCGGGTAATGAGTGGTTCTCTGCCCATCAGCGGGTGGACTCCGCGCCGGTCGATCCAGTGGGTTGGGACGCCTATCGCGGTGAAACATACGCCCCCGACCGGATGATCGACGAAGCCCTCGCCTTCGTCCGTGACAACGCCGACCGACCTTTCTTTCTGTACTTCCCGAGCATGGTGCCGCACGTATCAATCCAGGTCCCAGACGAGTCCCTGACGCAGTACGCCGGAACGCTCGACGACGACCCGTACCTGGGCGAGCGAGGCTATCTCCCCCACCCCGAGCCGCGCGCCGGCTACGCGGCAATGATCACGCGCATGGACCGCGACATGGGCCGCATCCTCGATCTGCTCGACGAACTGGGGCTATCCGACAATACGATTGTGATGTTCAGCAGCGACAATGGTCCGACGTTCAACGGCGGGACGGACTCGGAGTTCTTCAACAGCGCCAGCGGCATGAGGGGGCTGAAGACTGAGCTGTACGAGGGCGGCATCAAGGTACCGATGCTGGCGCGCTGGCCGGGCCGAATCGCAGCAGGCAGCGCGACCGACCACGTGTCGGCGCAGTGGGACGTTCTACCGACCATGCTCGATCTCATCGACGCCACGCCGGCAGCCAACAGCGACGGCATCAGCTTCGCGCCAACCCTGCTCGACCAGGGCACCCAGGCCCAACACGAAGCCATGTACTGGGAGCTCGGCCGACAACAGGCGGTCCGCGAGGGCGACTGGAAGCTGTACCGGCGCGCAGATAGGAACGGCGACATCGTCACGGTCGAACTGTTCGATCTCGCTACGGACCCTGATGAACACGACGATCGAGCGCAGGAGCGGCCAGAAATAGTGGCCCGCCTGCAAGCGCTCGCCACCGCGACCCGAACCCCGTCGGAGCTGTTCCCGTCGCCCTTTGATCCGGCCGAGCCGGCTGGCTAGCGACTAGGCCGCGTGGCCTAGCGCGCTGCGCATGCGAGCCAGGAGCAGGCCCGCGAGCAGATAGATGCCCAACCCGATCAGCAGACCGGCGCGGAATCCCCAGAACACCGAGATCAGGATGCTGCCAAGTCCGCCGATCACGGTAAACAGGCCGTTCATTCCCCACGCCCAGGCCACCGCCGAGCGCGAGTGCTGTTCGATGGTGAGAATCCCGAGCGGGAACGGCATGCCCATGAAGAAGGCCACGGGGAACAGGTAGGCCGCTGTCACGAGGACCTTCACGATCGTCGGCGCCCCGAGAAAGAACTGGATCAGGAAGCCGTGCGTCGCCAGGAACACGGCGCCCGTCACGATGACGCCCACGAACGGCCACCACCAACGCGGCGACCCCGGTGCGATTCCGAGTCGCTTCGAAGTCAGGCTGCCGCAGCCGGCGGCGATCAACACGGTGAATAGCACCGTCGAGTAGGTGTACAGAGGGAAGCCGACAAAATGCATCAGCTTATGGATGAACACCAGTTCGATGATGATGAACCCGGCCCCGAGACAACCGAAGTAAGCGAGCGAGGAGATCCACCCCGGCCAACGCCGCCGTCCGACGCGCGACAGCAACAGGGGGCCGAGAATGAACACGACGGCGAACAGGAACGACACCCCACCGGTCACGTACAGGTGAATGACGTCCATCGGAAGCCCGCCGCCTTGCCGCAACTGCTCGTTCAGATAGTGGGCAACATTGGTGGGTACGAAGTTCTCGTCGTTCGCCTCGACCGGGTCCCAGGTGCGGCGCAGAAACTTGAAGTAGGGCCTGTCGTCGGTGGTCGGCACCACGCGGTAAGGAATCCTGGCCTGCGTCTCCGCCGAGATCTCGCCGCTGTAGAACTCGTCGGTGAGGAGACTCTGCTCGGGCCGCCGTGGATCTTCATCGAACTGGAACAAGGTCTCGTAGCGGCCCGACATCGACAGGAACCGCTGGATGTCGCGGATCTCCTCGACCGTCCACGGCTGCATCTTCACCAGAACCGAAGGGAGCGAGTCGTCTTCGCGGAAGTTGCGCGACACCACCAGGACATGGTCGCGCAGGTTGTCGCGGCCCATGCGCTGCCAGGCGAGACCTGCCGTGCTGACGATGCGCGGATAGGTATGGTGGTTGATCTGCAGCACACCGTTGTCGGTGAGATGTGAGAAGTAGTCGACGAAGGCGTCCGCGGTGATCAGATATGTGGGGTCCAGCGCCCCGGCGCCAGCCGCGATCGAGGACGACGAGTGGTTGCTGAAGATCTGGATGATGTCGTACTGCTGCCCCTGCGAACGCAGGAACCCGCGGCCCTCGCCACGCTGCACGTTGACCCTGGGATCGTTGAAGATGCCGCCGTTGAACTCCGCGTACTCGTTCTTGCCGAAGTCCACGACGGTGCCGACCATCTCCACCGCGTCGACGTGGCCCGCGCCATAGGCCAGCGCCGCCTTGACTTCCTGTCCGGCCGCGCTGCCGATCACCATGACCTTCTGGTCCTGGTCGCGCTTGAAGTAATGCGCAATCAGCACCCCGCGGGTCCAGAAATTCCCCAGGAATCCCGCCTCGTCGTTTTGCCGCACGAAACGATCGAGCTGCGTACGGAGTCGCTCCAGTCCACCTTCAAGCCGGTACAGGAAGCTGCTCTGGCTGCCCCCGTCGTAGACGATGTTCTTCACGTAGCCCGCGATGTGAATCACCTCGACCTTCGAAATGGGATCCCATCGGACGATCTCGCTTCGCCCTTCGCGGCGTGCCATCGCGATGCCACGGTCGCCCTTGTGACCGGTGAAACTCAGATAGTCGGGCCAGGCAAGCGCTGGCACCAGCACCGCGACCAGGGCGAATACGGCAGCGAACTGCATGGCCTTTCGCGATCCATGAAACAGGGCAGCGGCCGCGCCCAGGGCCGCCGCCGCCAGCATGAGCAGTCCGCCGGGACCAAGCAGCGGCAGGAACGGGATGAAGATGACGCACCCGATTGCCGCCCCGCACAGGTCATAGAAGTAGAGCGACTGGATCTCATCTGCCCACGTAGCGAAGGCGCGCGCGAACACGAGGCCCGCGAGGAAGAACGGCAGCGTGATCACCACGTACATCAGCAGGAACCACAGAACCTGCTGTACCGGTTCCTTCGCGATGTTCTCGAAACGGAACGGTATGGCGTTCAGCGCCGGCCTGAGAAGCACCAGCGAAAGCGCCATCCAGGCAGTGACGCGGGCGAGGTGCGGCTCTACGTCAGTGTCCTCAGGCAGCGGCCGAAGCGTGGTGTAGATACCCGCAAGGCCGAAGGCGAACATCGCTCCCGTGATGATCATGTAGCCCAGATTCGGATACAGGATCACGTCGAACACGCGCGTCAGTAGCAACTCCGCCGCCAAGGTGCAGAGTGCGACAAGCGCGATCGCGTAGGGAATTCTTTGCAAGAGTCACCGTCGAGCGGGCGTAGAATGAGAACCTAGCCGCGTAATATGCCACAGTGTGCCGGAACCGGCCTTCCCTGACGGGAAGAGGCACGGCACAAGCGGGGCTTGCTAGAATTGCGCTCCTCGGCAGGGTGCGCGAGTCCGTCTGCGTTCGCCTGCGATCCCCCCTCCCCCTTGCACACAGAGCCCGGCATCATGCGCCTTGCGTCAGCGGTCTTTCTCGTCGCCCTGGCCACGCTGACGGTGGAGTTGCTGCTGACGCGCGTGTTCGACGTGATCCTGTACCCGAACCTCGCGTACATGGTGATCACATGCGCCATGCTGGCTCTCGGCCTGGCGGGAATCGTCACGGCTATTCGGCCTGCAACCGATGCCCAGGTGCAACGGCGTCTGCCGCTGGTTGCGGCTGCGTTCGGCGCGTCGCTGCTCGCCATCCGACCGGCGCTCAACGCGATCCCGTTCTGGCTCGACTTCGTGTCGGAGCAGCCGGCGACGCAGGCGTTCTGGTTCGCCCTCATGTACCTCGTGGTGGGCGTGCCGTTCTTTCTGTCGGGCTACGCATTGGCGCTCGTGTTTGCCCACCACGGTAACGCGATCAACCGCCTGTACGGGGCTGACCTCGCCGGCGCCGCACTCGGTTGCGTCGTGTTGATCCCCCTGCTGCGGCCTTTCGGCCCGAGCGGCCTGCTCTTCTTCGCTGCCGCGGCCGCCTTCCTGGCCGCCGCGCTGTTGGAAGGCCATCGCGGGCGCCGCAGGGCGTTTGCAGTGGCAGCCGCGCTCGCCGTCCTCGTGCCGATGGTTACTCCGCCGCTGGAGTTCGAGGTCCACAAGTACGATCGCGGGCTGACCCGCGCGCGCATGAACGACCTGCACGAACTGTCCATCTGGGACTCGATCTCCAAGATCGACGTCGTGGGCTGGGGTCAGTCCAAGAACATCCTGTACGACGGCGGTACCCAGAGCAGTTTCCTGTACCCGTTCGATGGCGACTTCGAGGCGTTGAGGACGGACCTGGACAGTTCGATCCGCCGCAATAAGGAAAACCGTGTGCAGCGCCACTTCTGGTATCGCGGAGTCTTCGCTTCGCATTACCTGAAACGGGACGGTGATCACCGCGCGCTGATTATCGGAAGCGCGGCAGGGCAGGAGGTGAAAGCGGCGCTGGTGTACGGCGCCGCTGCCGTGGAGGCCGTGGAACTGGTGCCTGCTGTGGTGGAGTTGGGCAAGGACCAGTACGCCGACTTCAACGGCCAGATCTTCAATCACCCCAAGGTGGTCGCCGTTGCTGGCGAGGGGCGTGCGTATCTGCGCTCGCGGCCAGTCCGATTCGACGTGATCCAGCTACATAGCGATCACTCGTCGTCGAGCATCGCTGGCGGAGTCGGGGCTCTCGATCCGGCCTATTTGATGACCACGGACGCCTTTACCGAGTACTACGAACACCTCAGCGACGACGGCATCCTGCATATCAACCACCACATCTATCCGCGGATCGTGGCAACGGCCGCGAAAGCCTGGGTAGACATGGGGCGCACTGATTTCCAGAGCCACGTACTGGTCGTGCATCGAGCGGCAATCGCGGACACGCTGCCAACCCTTCTGATCAAGATGACGCCGTGGACGCCGGACGAGGTACGGGAAGTGCGCTACTTCTTCTCTCTCATTCCGCGGCACGAGTCGGCCTACGCCATCGTCGAGAACCCGCTCGCGACCGAGGAGAGCTTCCTTTCGCCGGAGTTCTACTCAGGCAACCTGTCGCGGGAACTGCTCTCCAGCGTGCCCTACCGACTGCGGCCGACAACCGACAACCGCCCCTACTTCAAATTCCTGCGGCGCGGCTGGGGGCCCATCGAAATCGACTCGAGCCGGTTCGTCGACGCGGCGATGCAGCACTTGCTCAACGAGCCCGTCGAGCGTGGCCCGGGTGTCCCGATGGATGTCCTGCACCTAGTCACCGTTGGCGGGGTTGGCTTCGGCGCCGTGCTCCTGTTCGTAGTGCTGCCCCTGCTGACCTCCAAGGTCGGGCGCTCACGTTTCCCGGGCATGGCATCGGCCCTGCTGTATTTCTCTTGCCTGGGCTTCGCCTTCATCGTCATCGAACTCGTCCTCATCCAGAAGTTCATGAAGTTCATCGGCTCGCCCCTCCACACATACTCGACGGTCCTGTTCACGGTGCTGCTGGCCGCGGGCCTCGGGAGTATGGCCGCGGGCCGCCTGGGCATCACCCCTGGGCGCAGGGCGTGGGTGCCATTCGCGGGCATCATCGGAGTCGGGCTGGCGTTTCTCGCAAGCCATACGTGGCTGTTCGCGACGCTGCTGAGTCAGCCGACTGGCGCGCGTGTCCTCATATCCGCCGCCATCATGTTCCCGCTCGCGTTTTTCATGGGAATGCCCTTCCCGCTCGGCGTCCTGGCCGTGAACCACCACGGCCCCTCGGCAATCGCGTGGGCCTGGGCGATGAACGGTGTCTTCACACTGATCGGTGGCCTCGCGAGCGTCGTGCTGTCGCTGCAGTTCGGGTTCACTGTCACGGAAGCGCTGGCGCTCCTCGTGTACGCGCTCGCCGGCGTTGTGCTCCTGGACTATCAGCGCCGACAAGCCGTCCTATAATTCGGCGCATCGAACTGGCCCATCGCTTGGCCGGATTCCGTCCGCCGAGACGCCGCCGCGGAAGCACGAGGAGCGCGTTAGCAGCCCATGGAAGCTAGGATGCTTCGGAAGACTCTGATTGCCCTGCTGCTCGTTGCGCCCTTCGTAGCTAGTGCGAGCGCCCAGGAGGACTCCTGGCCCGCCTGGCGCGGCGACGGCACGGGCGTGTCCTCAGACTCACGCATTCCGACCGACTGGGAAGCCGACGGCAAGGTGCTCTGGGAAACCCGCATCCCCGGCAGCGGTCACGCTTCACCGATCGTGCGCGACGGCCGGGTCATCGTCTCATCCACCGGCGGCGCCTCGATCGCCCGCGAACGCGAGGAACAGCTCGGCACCGCGTTGCTCATACTGGCGGCCGTGGCTCTGCTCGGTGTGCTGGTCGCCCTCGCGGGCCTGGCGCGCGAGCCCAAGGACGCTGCTGCATCACTCATCCGGGGCCGACCCTGGATCCGAGCGATCGCAGCCCTCGAGCGCATTGCCGCGATCGGGCTCACCGCGTACTTGTTCTACCAGCTGCGGGCTTTTTACACGGGGGTTGCGCCAGGCCTCACCGCCGACGCCCCGCACCTGACCTGGATCTACTCGGGTGAAGCGCTCGTGTTCGGTGCTATCGCCGTAGCCGGCGCGTGCTGGGCCGGAACCAACCTCCGCTTGCTGGCGATCCTCGCGCTGGCGTTGGCGGGGCTCGGGTTCAACTACTACCAGCCCCGGCAGACAGCCAATGTCGGCGTACCGCTCGACTGGCAGTTCAATGTCCTCAAGCCGCTGGCGGCCGCAGTTGCCTGGTTCGTGGTGGCCGAGATACTGGCTCGAGTCGGACGCTTCCGCGCAGCACCGCGACGACTGGCGGCGTTGTGGCCCGTCGCCACGCTCGCGGCGATCATCCTGACGTTCGGCTTCTACAACTACATGGTCCCGCAGCTCGGCGCCCGCCGCCTGGTCATGACGCTCGACGCCGACACGGGCGAGGTGCTCTGGCAGCACCGGGTGGACGCGCCGACCGGGCGCAAATATCCGAGTAACTCCTACGCCACACCAACGCCGGCCACCGACGGCGACGTCATCATCGCCGACTTCGGACCGGTCATGGTCGCCCTCGATTGGGATGGAGAACTGCTGTGGGAGCGCGAGGAACCCGGCTTCATGGAACACCTGCGACACGGCGCCGCGGTTTCTCCGGTGATTCACGACGGCGCCCTCATCCACGCCTACTATCCCGAAATCTCGGCGGCAGGCGAAGAGGTTTCGGACTGGTCGCATGAGAAGTTCTCGTACCTGGCCAAGCTCGACCTGGAGACCGGCGAGGAGATCTGGCGCGTGGACGAGGTCCCGGGCGGACACGATGCGTTCGCAACGCCACTGATCATGGAAACGGCGGACGGTCCGGCCATCGTGATCCTCGTGATGGACCACGCCCATGGCTACGCGGCAGACACGGGCGAGCATCTATGGAGCTTCGAGCACCCGGTCGCCGTGCCGGTGCCGAGCCCCGTGGCAGACACCGACACGGTGTACATCGGCGGCGGACTGTACGGACCCGCGGTACTGGCCGCCATCGAACTCGGTGAAGGCGCCGTGTCGCTCTCCGGAACGCCCGAGGCGCGCTGGAGTACGACTCGGAGTACGCCCGAAGTGTCCTCGCTCCTGCTCGTCGACGACCTGCTCTACTGGGTCACTCAGAACGGCCGCATGTTCTGCGCCGATGTGACCGACGGCAGCATCGTCTGGCGAGCGCGGCTGAACGGAGGAGTCAACGCTTCACCCGTCTACGCCGATGGCAAGATCATCGTCCCGGGCTCTGATGGCGACGTGTACATGGTGGCACCAGGCCGGACCTTCGAGTTGCTCGCCACCAATCCACTCGGCAGGGCAGTGTTCGCGTCGCCAGCGGTAAGTGGCGGACGGATATATCTGCGGACCGGGCGCAGCCTCATCGCGATCGCTGCCAAGTAGCCGTCCGAGCGGACCCCCGGCGATTCGCTATGCCCACCGACGCTACTGGATGTAGCCAAGCGCTCTGAGCTGCGCGGCGATTTCCGGCGACATGGTGACCTCCGCTCCCGCGCGCCCCTGTCTGAAAGCGCGCGCTTCCCGCCGCATGGCGTTGGCCAGGCGCATGAACTCTGAGTCCTCGCCGTCGAGCAAGTTCGTGGTCTCGCCCGGATCCGCCTCGAGATCGTAGAGCCAGCGGCCGGCCTTGTCATGGTTCTGCAGGAGCTTCAGCGGCCAGCGGATCAGCGCGGTGAGGTCAGTCCCGTAGAACCGGTTCTGGGCGAAGATCGCACGCGGGGCCACTTCCTCGCCGCGGATCGCTGCGCGCAGACTGAACCCCGACGTTTCCCCCGCCGCCGCGCCCGCGTAGTCAAGCGCCGTCGGGACGATGTCGACAGTGGACACTGGCACCAACGATCGTCGCCCCGTAGCTTGCCCGGGTTCCCACACGATCATCGGCACGCGGATGACCTCGTTGTGCAGCGAGGAGCCGTGGGCGATTTGTCCATGCTCCCTGAACGCCTCGCCGTGGTCGCCCGTGAGAATGACCAGGGTGCTATCGAACAGGCCTCGCTCGCGGAGTTCGCTGAAGAAGCGGTCAAGCTGGATGTCGATCCAGAGGATCTCCTCGTCGTAAGCGGCAACGTGGAAATCCATGTCCCCCCGACGCTCCGCTTCCACGCGGCTCTCGAGCGTCGGCAGCGTGGCGGGATCGTAGTCGGCGGCGAACTCGCCGGTGAACACGCCACGCGCAGGCGGCGGCGCATCGTAGAAGCGGTGCGCATCGAACAGATGGAGCACGAGGAAAGAGGGCGCGTCCGACCGTTCGTTGAGCCAGGCCAGCGCCCGATCCACGCTGACATCGGCCCGCCGCGTCCCGTCCTCGGCATCGGCGGGATCGTAGTCGTAGTGTGCGAAGCCACGGTTCAGCCCGAACAGAGGCGCAAGAAAGCTCACGTTGGCAACCGCGGCGGTCTCATAGCCGATCCCCGACAACTCCTCGGCGAGCGTCGGCACCTCGTCGTGCATGCGGCTGGGCCCCGACAGCCCGGCGCCGTGTTGGCTGGGGTACAAGCCGGTGAAGATGCTGCCCACTCCGGGCAGCGTCCATGCCGCCGCCGAGAACCCGTTCTCGAACACGGTTCCCTGGCGCGCCCAGCGGGCCAGGCGGGGAGTCGTGTCCCGCTCGTACCCGTAGAGACTCATGTGATCGGCCCGCACGGTATCGAGCACGATGAGCACCACTGATGGAGGCTCGGCTGGCTGCCCACAGGCGGCCACGGTGAGCGCCGCCGCGATGATGATCGCGGCTCGCAACACAACTTCCATGCGCTTCCCAATACCCATGCCGGCCAGTATGCCTTGACGCTCGCGTTGCATCGAACTACTCTGGATTCCGGAACATCCGGAAACCGGAAGAGTTACATGCAAGACCTACCGCTGACGCCGCGTGTGATGTTGATCCTGTGGGCCCTCGAAACGGGTCCAAAACACGGGTACCGCCTGCTCTCCGAAGTGGAAGAACTCGGACGTAGCCGCGTGAGTATCGGGCCTGCGTCACTGTATGAATCGATTCAGAGCCTGCGCCGTAAGGGATGGATCGAGCCGGCCTCTGCGCCTCCCGACGCCGCGAGCCACGACCGCCGCCGCCGCTACTTCCAGCTGACCACGAAGGGCACCGCGATTCTGCGCGCTGAAGCCGCCCGCCTGTCCGAACTCGTGGACGACCTGCGCTCGGGCGGCCTCATCGATCAGGCGAGCTCGCGATGACGC
>JAJCXT010000005.1 GCA_029263295.1 Acidobacteriota bacterium
CACAAGTACGGCATGGGCACCACGGCGCATCTCGGACAGGGCGGCGTAGCGCAGATGAACGCGCTCGACGCGGCTCGGCTCGGCCTCGACTCGATGACCCATTACTACGGTCTGATGGAGTCGATGTACGACAACTACAGCGTGCAGCCCTACCCTGCCGACCACAACACCAACGACGAGCAGCATCGCTTCGGCCAGGTGGCGCGCCAGTGGGACATGGTCACTCCAGGCTCGGACAAGTGGAAAGCAGTCATGCAGGAGATGCTCGACCTCGACTTCTACCTGAATCCCACGATGACCATCTACTCCGCCGGTCGCGACGTGATGCGCGCGCGTAACGCTGACTGGCACGAGGAGTACACCCTGCCGTCGCAGTGGGACTTCTACCAACCGTCGCGGCAGGCGCACGGTTCCTACTGGTTCGACTGGACTAGCTGGGACGAGATCGCCTGGAGGAACTTCTACAAGGTGTGGATGCAGTTCCTCGACGAGTACAAGGATCGCGGCGGCAAGGTCACGACGGGCTCGGACTCGGGATTCATCTACCAGCTCTACGGCTTCGGCTACATCCTCGAACTCGAGATGCTGCAGGAGGCCGGCTTCCACCCGCTGGAGGTCATTCGCGCCGCGACCATGCATTCGGCCATGGAGATCAACAAGCAGCGTCCCGCCAACAAACAGATCAAGATCGGTGTCGTGCGGCCCGGCTACCTAGCCGACATGATTCTCGTCGACGAGAATCCGATTGCGAATCTGAAGGTCCTCTACGGTACCGGCCACGAGCGCATTCTCGATGACGGCACCACCGTGGCTCGCGTGGGCGGCATCAAGTGGGTCATCAAGGACGGCGTGGTCTACGACGCGGAGCAGATGCGCGCCGACGTGCGCGAAATGGTGCGTGAAGCCAAGGCAGAACGCGCGATGGAGGAAACGGTCGGCCAGTAGATCTGGCTGCGCCGACTACTCGCGGCGCAGAGATTCGAGGCGCGCCCGGGCGGCATCGGCCGCCTCGGCGTTGCCTTGTTTTTCATAGAAGTCCGCTTCCATGAGATGGATCCACTGCGCGTTCCCCCAGACCCGGCGCAAGGCGAGTAGCTCCGCCTCGGCAGTGACGACGTCTCCGCGCGCGACCAGGATGCGGAAACGCGAACGACCCGACCAGTATCCGCCCTTGCCATCCTCCGTCACATCGATGGCCGCGAGGGTGTCCAGGGTCTCCTCGGCGGCATCCGAGTCCCCCAGCCACAATTGCACATCGATCAGCCGGCCAAGCATCGACGGCAGGTACGGGTCATGTGCCACGCCGCGGGTCGCGGTGGTGAGCGCAACCTCGTCCTGCCCCATCTCGTGCTCGAGTTCAGCGCGACTCATGTAGATCCAGAACAGCGATGGGGCAAGCGTCAGGGTTTCGTCGAGTTCCGCGGCCCATCCCGCGTAATCTCCGCGCAGCTTCGCAAGTAGTGCGGCCGCGATATGTACCACCGGATCATCCGGATCCGTCTCCAGCGCGCGGGCGATGTAGTTCGCGGCGTCCTCGAACTCCTGTGGAGTCAGGTTTCGCCACTCCTCCGCCTCGATCACGACGGCGATTTCTCCGGCACGGGCCCGCGTGAAGTTCGGGTCCAGCTCGAATGCGCGCCGGAGGTCCGCGGCCGCCTCGAGAAACAAGAGCAGGTCTTGCTGCGCGGCGCCGAGAAGCAGGTCCGCGCCATGAACCGCCATGATCATCGCGTCTATGTTCGTCGAGCCCCGCACCGCGCTGTCGGCGTGGACCACGTCCAAGAGAAACTGCAACCGCGACACCAGACTCGTCGCGAAGTCGTCGTCTCTGTAGAGACCAATCGGCAGATTCCAGTCCTGCCCCCACCACCGTCTGTCGTCCGCTCCGCCACGAACACGGGCGGCGATCTGCACCCGATCACCAACGCGTTCGAACATCACGCTCAACGTCGGGCCAGCTGCATCGTCAGCCACTACAACTGCCAACCCCGTATGCGATTCGATGCGCTCGGCGAGCGCCGCGCGCACCGCCGACACGTCGAAGTCCGTGCCCTCCGCGACCTCAACGGCCAGCGCGAGCCGCCGGATACGTTCATAGCCAGACTCCGGGGCCGACACGTCGTCGCCTGTCCACCCGGTCCACAACATGGCGACCGCTGCGATCACGGCAGCCGCCAGGAGGGGCAGCGCCGCGCGCTTCTTCTTGTCGCCGGCGTCTGATGGAACCTCGCGGCCCTCCGCGGGCAGAGTCGCCACGAACCTGTACCCGCGGCGAGGCACCGTCTGGATGAACTCTGGCTTCTTGGGATCATCCCCGAGAGCGCCGCGGAGCACGCTGATCGCGTGCGTCAGAGAATCTTCGGCGACGAAACTGTCGGGCCAGGCGGCACCCAGGATCTGTTCCTTGGTGACTACGTCCCCGCGGCCCGCAATGAGACAGTCCAGTACCGCCAGCGCCCTCGGCGGCACCTGCACGAGTTCTGCCTGGCGATAGAGGACCCCGGCGTCCCGGTCGAACCGGAACTTGCCGAACCTGACGTCATTAGCCATGGCACCTCCATCCTCAGGCGGGCGGATCCCACCTGGGGCGGATGGTACGGCCGATCGCTAGTTCTGAATAGGGGCCGTGCCTAGAAACCGAACGGCCCCCTGCCGGCGGAAGCCTTGGGCAACGGTTTGCGCGGCAGCAGGTCATCCCGCATCGCCGTGTGGTAGACGAACGTGGCGATGATCACTGCGTTCTTCATCATGTCCGCTGGCACCAGACGCTCGTAGGTGTCGAAGTTGGAGTGGTGCGAGCGAGTGCGGTACTCCATCGGGTCTTGGATGAACTGGAAGCCGGGCACGCCAACCGCGTCAAAGGCGAGGTGGTCGGTGCCGCCGGTGTTGCGGATCGTCAGCGTCGTCATGCCGAGGTTGCCGAGCGGCTTCATCCACGCCGCGAAGATCGGCTCGACGCCCTCGTTACCCTGCATGTAGACGCCACGGATGGCGCCGGTGCCGTTGTCGAGGTTGTAATAGGCCGAAACCTTGCCGTGCTCCGGATAGAGGTCCATCTCGGCGGGATCGGCCAGATTGGATGCGACCCATCCACGCGACCCTAGCAACCCCTGCTCCTCGCCCGACCAGAGCGCGATACGAATGGTGCGTCGAGGCTGCAGCCCGGACTGCTTGAGGATCCGAATTGCTTCCAGCATCGCGGCCGATCCAGCAGCGTTGTCGGTCGCCCCGGTGCCAGCGTGCCAAGAGTCGAAGTGCCCGCCCAGCATCACGACCTCGTCGGCCAGGTCGGTGCCCGGGAACTCCGCGAGGATGTTGTAGCCCTGCAGTTCCTCGTCGTGGAACTGGCTGGCGATCTCGACCTCCATGCGAACCTTGTTGCCGTTCTGCAGCAGGCGCCAAACGCGAGCGTAGTGATCGGTTGTGAGGACAACCTGTGCCGGAGCTTCGGGCTCCTCGGGATCACGCGGACCGCCGCTGGACACAAAGAGAGTTCCGCCCGTGCCCGACCCAGCGCGCCCGGAGGGCTCGAACACCGCGGCGACGCCCTCCGCGAGGAGGAAATTGTTGACCTTGGTGCGGAGAGCCTGGGCCGCGCGATAGGCCGCGATATCGAAGTTGCCATAGCGGCCACGAGCGCCCGGTTGCGGCGCCGCGGCTAGCTCCGCCAGCTGGTCGTCGGTGTAGCGGCTCGCCTGCGCCTCCCAGCGCGGCTCGGTTTCCGGCGGCGCCTGGGTCAGCACGAACTTGCCACCTAGAGTGCCCTTCAGGGCCTCGAGATCGGCCTCATCCGTCACGCTGACGATCACGGCCTCCGCCTCGATGCGGCCCTCGGTGCCAGGTGTCCAGGCCTTCGGGTATCCGATCAGCGGGAACGGAACGGGCGACGTGACATGCGCGTAGAAGCGCTGATTGCTCCAGCCGCGTCCAAATTCACCCCACGCTTCCGTGCGAGCGTCATCGAGACCCCATTCGGTCATCAGATCGACAGCGTAGTCCGCAGCGGCGAAGAACCCCGGCGAGTTCGTGAGGCGCGGGCCGTGGACATCGGTCAACTCGCGCAGGATGTTCATCACCTGCGAGTTGTTGAAGCCCTCGCTCTTGATCCGGTAGACAGCATCGAGATCGACAGCCTCGTCGCTGGCCGCGACGGGTATCGCGAGAGCGATGACGAGAACGACGGCGAGGAAAGAAGCGCTACGGGCGCGCTGCCACATACCCATGGTGTGTCTCCGGGCGCAGGCGCCCAGAGGGGCACCGGTGAAATCAGACTGCCGTAGCTACTTTGGACCGGCCCCGACGCGGCCGCAACCACCGGTGGTAGGGTCAAAATAGAAGCTTGTTCCCATTCGACTTCGAGGCAACCTCGTCATGCATCTCCGCCGCCCCGTCGGAGCCACGCTCATCTGTGGCGTTGCGCTCGCTGCCGCTGCGGTGGGCACTGCCGCGCCTGCCCAGGAGGAAGACCTCGGGAACGACGTCGCCGTGGCGATGCAGACCCTCCTGGACGACCTGACGCCCGCGCTAGTACGCCACGGGAGAACCGCGCTCGAGGACCCGGAACGGTACGTCTGGAACTACCGCGTGGCGGGCCGGGTGGGAATGCCTCTGTTCGAGTTGGACGCCGCCGACCGCGAGCTTCTATGGCAACTCCTGGAATCGGCGTTGGGCGAGGAAGGCGCCGCCCAGGCGCGCGACGTCATCGCGATCGAGCGCCGCATGTTCGAGACGACACAGGACGAATCACGCGACCCGGACTGGTACTTCCTCAC
>JAJCXT010000006.1 GCA_029263295.1 Acidobacteriota bacterium
CGGGCTCGGCTGCCTCGGCGGCGGGCTCGACGACGATCGCGTCAGACGGACCGCGTTCCCAGACGGAGACCTCGGCGCGCCCGCGCTCGAGCCAAAGCGCCCATACGGTCAGGTCGCGACGATGACTGAACATCACACCGACCTCGGCTTCGTGTAGGACCTCTTCGCTCAAATGACCGGACACCCGGTCGAGGGCCACCCAGGCGCCGGGGCATCCATACTCGCCGGTCATCCGCTGGGCGAACAAGAGGTTGGCCTCCTCGTTGGGCGTCAGCGCCAGGGCGCCCGCCCTGAATTCCGGCTGTGATCGCTGCGCCACGCGCTCGGTCAGACCGTTGCCGAAGATCACCTGAAAGTCGCGGCCACGCGCCTGGTTGGCGCGGTCCGCGTTGGATTCGATGATGATCGATTTGGCCCCTGCCTCTCTCAGTGCGCCCGCCACGGCAAGCCCGAGGCCGCTGGCGCCCAGGATCACGTAACCGTCGCCACCGCGGCGCCGCACCCCGAGCAGGCTCGCTACCGGCCCCATCGTGAAACCCTGGACGACCACCGTGCCGGCAATGACCAGGAAGATGAGCGCGCTGAGCATGTCCCCGCCCTCGATACCCGCCCGATCGAGAGAGCCGGCGAAGAGCGAGGCCACCGCCGCAGCCACGATGCCGCGCGGGGCCACCCAGCCTATGAGCATGCGCTCCTTGATCGTCAGCTCACTACCGCGCGTGCATACCGCCACCTGAAACGGCCGGACGATGAACATCAGAGCTGCCACGACAGCTACCGCTGGCGCGCCTAGTGCAAGCACATCGCGCACCGGAACCGAGGCGGCGAGCAGGACGAAGAGCAGGCCGATGAACAGCACGGTGAGCTGTTCCTTGAACTCGGACAACTCCTTGGATACGCGCGTGTGCATGTTCCCGACCACCAGACCCGCGACCGTCGCCGCGACGATGCCGGTTTCGGCCATGAACGCGTCGGCGATCTGGTACAGCGCCAGCACCATCGCCAGCGTGAAGATGTTCTCCAGCCCGTCGGGCACCACGCGTCGATGCTTGAGCGCCCAGGCAATCAGCCACCCTCCGACTGCCCCGAGAGGGAAACCTATCGCGAACCGCAGAGCGAAGTGCGTGGCTCCCTCAGCGGTGGAAGCGAAGGACGCGGGCTGAACGAGAATCTCGAGCGCCACGACCGCGGTGATCGCGCCAACAGCGTCAATCAACACGCCCTCGGCCTCGAGCACCGTCTGCACCGACCGATTCACGCGCACGCGCCGCAGAAGCGGCGTCACGACAGTCGGCCCCGTGACAATTACCAGAGCGCCAAACAGAGCCGCCAGGCGCCAGTCCCAGCCGAGGAGCAACCGTACGGCCAAGGTGCCGCCCAGCATGGTGATTGCCGCCCCGATGGTGAGCAGCCGGCGCACGACTTTGCCCTGGGCGCGGAGTCTCGAGAACTCGAGGTTGAGCCCTCCCTCGAACAGGATGATCGCCACCGCAAAACCGATAATCGCTTCGAGGCCCGGCCCCAACGCATCGGGCTGGACCAGGCCCACACCATCGGGTCCTAGCAACACTCCCGTGGCCAGCAGCAGGACGATTCCGGGCACGCGCAGGTGACGTGCCACTCCCTGCGCCAGAACGCCCGCGGCGAGGGCAATTCCGATTGTGAAGGCCGGACTGAAGCTAGCGTGATCCATGGGCGGCGAGTATACATAGGCCAACTAGCAGCCTGTGGTTAAAGTCAAATGGACCTCGTTGCGTCGAATTGTGGGCAGATGCAAGGCGGACAGACGCAGGCGATGCCTTTGCATCGTCGAGGATGGCCAACGCCGCAGATGCCCGCAATCCGACGCAACCCTTCGGGCGACAGGGGGTTGCGGGCCCATGCTGCGTCACTCCTCGTCGCCGATGCGAGAGCATCGCCTCCTCCTCGTTCCTTACCTTCACCTCGCAAGACCCTGTCGCGAGGCCCATCTGACTCTAACCACAGGCTGCTAGGAGCCCCCCGATGAAGAAAGTCGTTTTCGCCGCGCTCGTCGCGCTCGCCGTGTCCATTCCGTCGACCGCCGTCGCGCAGGGAGTCTTCGATCTGCCGATCGGCGACCCCAGCCGTAGCGGATCGACCCTAAGGCCCGCCTTGGACGTGATCGTGGCCACTGCGGACGGG
Source organism: Acidobacteriota bacterium (assembly GCA_029263295.1). Classification (GTDB taxonomy): domain Bacteria; phylum Acidobacteriota; class UBA890; order UBA890; family WLXD01; genus WLXD01. Next base: position 2,164 of record JAJCXT010000006.1, read on the forward strand.
GCGGAACTGACCCCCGCGCAGATCGCCGAGCGCCTAGAAGGTGTGCGCCTCCTGCTCATCGGCGAGTCACACACCAGCATGGACTTCCACCGCGTCCAGGACCGTGTCGTCCGCGCGCTGCAGGACTCTGGCCGCCGCGTCTTGATCGGCCTCGAGATGTTCCCCGTCACCGAACAGGCGAGTCTCGATCGCTGGAACGACGGCACGTGGAGCGAGGACGAGTTCGTGACGAACTCGGAGTGGTATCGCCACTGGGGCTACAACTGGCTCTACTACCGGGACATCTTCCAGACCGCGCGCTCAGGCAACTCGCCGATGTTCGCTGTCAACGCGCCGCGGGCCAACGTCAGCGCCGTCCGCCGCAAGGGCTTCGAAGGACTTACGGACGAGGAGCGTACGGGCATTCCGCCGCACGTCGATACCGACGACGAAGATCACTTCACCTTGTTCCGGTCGTACTTCGATGATGAAGAGGACGACGACAGCACCCACACCGCCGGCATGACCGATGAGCAGTGGCAAGGAATGTTCGCGGCACAGTGCACCTGGGACGGCGCGATGGCATGGAACGCCGTGCAGAACCTCGAGGCCGACAACGACCCGAACTCGATCATGGTCGTGATGGTGGGCTCCGGCCACGTTGCCTACGGGCTGGGCATCGCGCGCCAGGCGCAGGGCTACTTCAACGGCAAGGTCGCGACGCTGATCCCCGTGCCCATGGAGGAAGAGGACGGCGAACCCATCGAGGCCGTGCGCGGCTCGTACGCCGACTTCGTCTGGGGTGTGCCCGGCGAGACCGCGCCACTGTACCCGTCGTTGGGCACGTCGCTCACCGAGAAAGACGGCGGCCTGAGTGTCCTGTTCTCGGATCCCGAGAGCCTTGCGGGCAAATCGGGAATCACCTCCGGGGATCGCATCACGGCATTCGACGGCTGGGAAGTTGCCGACAAGTTGACCTTCAACCGTCTGGTGGCCGACCTGCGGTGGGGCGATACGGTACGGCTGACTGTCGCTCGCGGCGACGAGAATCTGGAGATCGCGATCCCGCTGCGCCGCGAGTAGCCACTACTTCCGAACGCGGACGCGCCAGGCGCCGCGGCCATGCGTGAAGGCGTAGAGCACGTTCGCCGCGCCTTCGCGCTGAAGGTGTAGCGACTCGGTAACGATGTTGCCGAATCCAGCATTCTCCTGCGCCCAGGTGGCTCCCCCGTCGGTGGAAACGAATACGCCCAGATCCGTGCCGAGGAACAGTCGTTGCGTGTTGGTCGAGTCCACGACGATCACGTGCACCGGGATGTCCGGCAAGCTCGCTTCTCCAGCCCCGTCAATCGACTTCCAGCGCCGCCCGCCATCGGTACTGCGAAAGACATGCGCGCCACCGAAACCTCCGTATGTCGCATAGATCGTGTCAGCGTCTTCCGGATCGAAAGCGACCCAGGTGACCCACGCACGACGCGGCCTCTTGCGCGACCACTTCGTCCCCGCGTTCGCCGCACTGCCACGGGCTGTGAAGTGGATGAAGCCCAGCTCAGTACCCGCCGCCACCCGCTCGGAGTCGCTCGGTGACACGGCCACAGCCGTCGCCCTGCCCTTGAGCTTCTTGCTCGCCGTCTGCCAACTGACCGCGCCGTTGGTCGACCGATACATCTGCTTGCCACCGATCCACAGGGTCTTCGAGTTGCCCGGGTCCATCACGAACGGGGTGATGAACACGAAATTGCCGCCGGGATCGAGAAACTGCCCATTCCCGGGGGGCAGCCCGAGAGTGGCGGATACGATCGTTCCGCCTCCATCGGTAGTGCGCGCGAGATTGCCGTTCTGCGACTCGAGGTAGAAGACGTCCTGATCGTCGGGATCGATCGCCACGTAACCACCGTCACCACCAAACAGACTGATCCAGCCATTGAGCCCGTTACGGCGCGGGCGGTAGCGCGTGCCGTTGTCCTGCGTGCCACCCATGAACGACTTCCCGTCTGCAAACGGCAGCCCGTGGTAGAACTGCGTAATCTCGAAGTCGTTGTTCAGGGAGCGATAAGTAACCCCGCTGTTGGCCGGATCGCAGGCGGCCGCGGCGCCCGTAGCAACCGTGGCGCGCGCGTTGTCGCTGCGCCAGACTCCGCCATCGTTCGACAGGAAGATGGTCTGATTGCCGGCGCCGTCGTAGTCGGGATGGAACGTCAGCCCGTGCTGATCGGAGTGCGAGTAGCTGGGCGCGGGATTGGCACCGCCTGCCCACCAGAAAGACGCCGGCCCCCAGTTGCGACCACCGTCGGACGAGCGGAACCAGTCGACCCCTCCTGCCCAGACGATGTCTGGATTCACGGGGTCGACCTCGATAGCGTTCACGTACCAGCCCATCGGCAGCACGGTGTTCGGCCCGGTAAAGCCGCAGTTCACCAGCGTCATCAAGACGGCGTTATGCAGCAACCAGGTGTTGTGCACCGCGGGATCGCTGTTGCGAACTGTCGCCTGCCAGCTGCCGGCCGAACCTCCGGCATCCGAGCGAAACACGGCGTGTAACGCCTGCTCGTATGTGCCGCCACTATTGCTGGCCGCCAGCGCGTAGATCACATCCTGGTTGGCAGGCGCCAATGCGATCGAGGTACGCCCCATCCCTGGCTCACTCAGCACCGACTTGAACTTCGTTGCCCTTCGCCCCCCCGCGCTGTTCGAGCGATATACCGTCGCTCGTTCGAACGTGCCGCAGGACGCGAAGAGAACGTCGTCGGCTCGATCGGTGCGAATCGCCAGATCCAGGCATCCGCCCTTCTCCTTCGTCTCCAGAATCGACTCCCAAGTGGCGCCGTCGTCCAAGCTGCGAAGTACGCCCGTCCTCGTGGCTGCGTAGATCCGACCGCCGTCGCGTGAGTAGAGAATCTCGTTGACGAACCAGAAGTCCTCGCCGTCGGTACCAGGCAGCATCGTCCATGAACCGCCAGCGTCGATGGTACGGAAGACCCCACCACCTCGCAGTGGCAGCCCGGTGCCGCGCACGTCTTCGCGGAAGTACCCTTCGCCGGTTCCGACAACGAGCGTGTCGGGATCGATGGGATGCATGGCCATCGAATTCACGGCGATGTTCTGCATGTCCGCGCCGCTGATCTTCCAGGCGCCGCCGCCGTTGATCGTCTTCCACACGCCCCCCGACACACCGCCCGCGTACATGACGTTCGGCTCCTCCGGATCCACGGCCAGCGTTCGCGTGCGACCGCCCACATTGCCCGGCCCGAGGGTCTTCCAGGAGCCGCGCAGCAGCGACTTTCCGGCCCGTGCCGACCGCGTTTCCAGCGAGCTCAGGTAGCGGCCTTCCGCCACCGAGTACATCGGCATGCGCTCGACATGCTGCTCGGCGCGGGCGTACGCCGCGCGCGTGTCGATCCTTGCGTCTGCCGGCAAGCGCTTCGCGTTGTAGTGGCGTTGTGCCTGCCCCGGAGCACCGTACGGAACCGGTATTACGCGTCGGAGCCGTGCCATCTTCTGGACGATCGCGGCCGGCACCGACGAAGGCCGAGGTGACAACGGAATCCGGGAATCAGCGACCATCGCCGCGGTCACGGCTGCCAACACGAGAAACGCGTGACGCTTTTGCTGCATGAGTACTCTCGATGTCCGGTGGGCGCTGTTGCGATGAGGAGGGAGAACGCGAACCAGCAGCATCCGTATTCTATGGAGAAAGGGCCTTTGCCTGCACGTCTGGGAATCGCGGGCCCATGAGCCCGCTTCGGGGCCTGCTCCGGGAACTGACCTATGGACCATCTTGCCGACGCCTTCCGCGTCGAAGAACTACTGAGTGCGGGGCTAACTGGCCACCTGCCCGGCGTCGCGGCCCAGCTCCGCATGTCGCCGCGACCACGCCACGGCTGGAGGCCGGATGTCTATCCACCCGACTGCCGTCAGGCAGCCGGGCTGCTGCTCGTGTACCCGCTGGACGGCCGAGCCCGGATCGTGCTGACCCAGCGCGCCGACCTACCCGATCACGGCGGACAGGTGTCATTGCCGGGCGGCGAGATGGAATCGGGTGAGACGCTGATCGAGGCTGCGCTCCGTGAGGCCCAGGAGGAAGTCGACATCGATCCCCGCCTCGTGGCCGTGCTGGGAAGCCTCACCCCGATTCACATTCCGGTGAGCAACTTCGTGCTGCACCCGATCGTGGGTATCGCGCACGCGCGCCCCGACATGCGCCCAGCCGACGACGAGGTGGCCCGAATCCTCGAGCCCCAGATCGTCGCGCTCGCCGACCCCCAGCAACAAGCGGTGCGCACGGGCACGTACGCCGAACCGCCACCGTTGATCCCCTACTTCAGTGTCGAGGACTTGGAGGTCTGGGGAGCGACAGCCATGGTCGTGGCGGAGTTCCTCGCGGTGCTGGGTGTCGCACCTGACCCGTGGGGCGAAGGGCCGGAGACGACCTCCGAAACCTCAGCCGAGGGGAGCGAATCCGAGTGATACGCTCACGCTGGTTGCTGCTCTGCTGGCGCCATGTCTCCCCTCTCCAGGAAGAACTCAATGACAGACCGGAAGCCCGTCGACCGTCGTAGTTTCGTCAAGCGCAGCGCCGGCGTAGCCGTGGGCGCCGTAGCGGTGGGAGCCTGCGGCGGAGCAGGAGGCGAAGCGCCGGCCGTACAGACGAACCCGCGCGTACGCTGGCGGCTGGTCTCGTCATTCCCGCGTGCCCTCGACACGCTCTACGGCATCAACGATTACGTCGCGAGCCGCGTCGAGGCCATGACCGATGGCCGCTTCTCGATCCGCGCCTATCCGGCAGGCGAGATCGTGCCCGCCTTCCAGGTACTCGACGCCGTCCAGCAGGGCACCGCGCAGCTCGGCCACTCGGCTAGCTACTACTTCACGGGCAAGAACCCGGCGCTGGCGTTCGACGCGGGCGTTCCGTTCGGTCTCTCGGCTCGACAGCAGAACGCCTGGCTGTACGAAGGCGGCGGCGGCGAACTGATGAACGAGCTGTTCGCTGATTTCAATGTCATGGCGTTTCCAGCCGGATCCACCGGCACCCAGATGGGTGGATGGTTCCGCAACGAGCTGAACAGCCTGGCCGACATGGGCGGGCTGAAGATGCGGATCCCCGGCCTCGGTGGCGAGGTGATGAGCCGTCTGGGGGTGAACGTGCAGGTGCTGGCTGGCGGCGAGATTTACCAGGCGCTGGAGCGCGGCGCGATCGACGCCACCGAATGGGTCGGCCCCTACGACGACGAGAAGCTCGGCTTCCAGAACGTGGCGAACAACTACTACTACCCGGGCTGGTGGGAGCCGGGACCGACACTCTCCTTCTACGTCAATCGTGATGCCTTCGCCGAGTTGCCCAGCACGTATCAGGAAATCCTGCGTGGAGTCACGATCGAGGCGGGCGAGATCATGACCGCCCGATACGACAACGTGAACCCGCCGGCACTCGACCGCCTCATCGCAGGCGGCGTGCAACTGCGACCGTTCAGCCAGGACATCATGGAGGCTGCCTACACGGCCTCCTTCGAGCTGTACGAGGAGCAGGCGGCGGCCGATCCTACCTACCGCAGGATCTATGACGCCTGGAACGCTTACCGCAAGGTCTCCGACCGCTGGTTCGCCACCGCGGAATGGCAGTACGCGCGATTCGCTTTCGGCCGCACGGACTGACCCCGCTCTTCGGAACGACTCCGGGAATGGACACGAGATTCTCTGATCGGCTCATGACCATCCCTCCTCCACCTGGCAGCGCCACCCTGGACAAGCGCACACGTCCCAAGGGATGATCCGTGGCAGCGTAGGTCCCCTACGGAGGTACGCATGCGAACGTCACACGCTGATTCCATCGGGATGGTTACGAGGCTCGTCGCAAGTGCGACCGTGCTCGCGCTTGCTGCAGGCGCAAGCGCCCAACCCCAGGATGAACCGCCGGAGATACCGAGTGGGGTGCCCGAGCACTATTCGGCTCTCCGGATCTATGCGGAGGGCGAGATCCTCGAGGTTCTCGACGGTGGCCGGACTCTCATGATTCTCGCCCCCACCCGTGGCGGTCATCTGTTTGGCGACGGACGCTCAGACCCTGCCGACCCCCTCGGATCCGGGGGCCTGCGCGGACTGACGACCTCTCCACGACTGAACAAGGTCGTGGTGCGCCTGCGAAACGCTCAGGGCTGGCTTTTCATCGATGATCCCGACGGCGGGCCACAAGAGCGAATTCGAATGGACTACGGGCGGGAAGTGTTCGCGCCCGGGCAACTCGTCGAGATTGGTCCAGCCCCCGGACTACCGAGTGAAGCCTCGGAAGGCAGCATCAACAGTCAGGCGACCGCCTCGGGCCTGACGACGGGAGTCCGAACCGTGCTATCCGTGTCAGTGACAGGGTGGATCTACATCAGGCTCAATCGGTTCAAGGAAGAAAAAGAGTAGCTCTGGCCGGGCCGCCTCGCGCTGCAGCCCGACACGACGCGGCCACGGACTGCTAGACTCTGGGTTCCCCCTGAGACGAGAGTACCTTCATGTTCAGATACCGTCTCGCCGCGCTGCTCGCGCTTGTTTTCTCGGCCGCATCGGTGGCCACTCCTTCTGCGCAGCAGTTCCCGGTGCGCGAACAGTTTCCGCAACTACCGCAGAATCCGTACTGCCTGAAGGCGGCCTGCGGCTACGGTCGCGACGGGATCGTCGAGCCGTATACGGGCGGCGGACTCAGTGGCAGGTCGGCTCGCGCCTATGCCGAGTCCAGCGAGCAGCTTTTCCAGTCGTCCCACTCCGAGCTGCTCTCGTGGGTGAGCAGCAGCGACATGGCGGGGACGCCGCAGAACTCCAATGACATTTGGGGCTACGTGTCGCCCCGCGGGCGTGAGTACGCGATCGTCGGCTTGCTGACCGGGACGGCCTTCGTCGAGGTCACCGATCCGGTGGAGCCCCGGGTCGTCGGGTTCATCCCGGGCGCACCGTCTGACTGGCGCGACATGGCGGTCTACGATCGTTTCGCGTACTCGGTAAACGAGTCCGGCGGCGGCGTGCAGGTCATCGACCTGCGCCGCATCGACCGTGGCCAGGTACGCCTTCTGGGCAACTTCGCGCCCGGTGGCATGCGGACAGCGCACAACATCTACGTCAACCCGGACTCCGGGTACGCGTACGTTCTGGGAGCGGATATCGCTCGCGGTGGGCTCGTCGCGCTGGACCTCAACAATCCGCGTGTTCCGGTGCTGGAGCCGGTCGCCTGGGACACGGCATACGTGCACGATGTTCTGGTAGTGACCTACCAGAAAGGCCGCAACAAGGGACGCGAGATCGCCTTCGCGTTTACCGGGCCACTCGGCCTCCACATCATCGACATCACCGACAAGGCCGCCCCCGTGACCCTGTCACATCTGCGCTACGCCAACGCGACCTACGGCCACAGCGGCGCACTGAGTCCCAATGGCCGCCTGCTGTACGTGAATGATGAGCTCGACGAGCGGCTCGCCGACGGGATCACCGAGATGACCACCTACGTGGTACGCGTCGGCGACCTGCTCAATCCGGTGCTGACTCGGAAGATCGGTTGGGGAATCGGCGCGATCGACCACAACTCGATGGTCCAGGGCAACAGGCTGTTCATGTCCGGCTATACCGGCGGCCTTCGTGTCATCGACATCGACCGCCAGAGGCGGCCGCGCGCATTGGGGTTCTTCGATACCCATCCCGAGACCGACCAGGGACTGTTCCGCGGCGCATGGGGCGTGTTCGCCGGCTTCCCCAGTGGCAACGTCATCGTCTCCGACATCGCGCGCGGCCTCTTCGTAGTGCGGCCGGAGTAGCCGCTAGCCAAGCAGCGCGGTAACGATCTCCGGGAACAGGATGATGAGCAGCAGCCCCACCAGCTGCACCACGATAAACGGCACTGCCCCACGGTAGATCTGCGTTGTCGTCACCTCGGCTGGAGCGACGCCGCGCAGGTAGAACAGCGCAAAACCGAAAGGCGGCGTGAGGAACGACGTCTGCATGTTCATCCCGATCATCACGCCGAACCAGACGAGATCGATGCCGAGCAGCGCCGCCGCCGGTGCTAGCAGCGGAATGATGATGAACGCGATTTCGAAGAAATCGATGAAGAAGCCCAGCACGAAGATCACCAGGTTCGCCACCACCAGGAAACCGATGCGCCCACCTGGGAGGTTGGTCAGGAGATCCTCGATCCAGACATCGCCATACAGGCCCCTGAACACTAGCGAGAACGCGGTGGACCCGATCAGCAGAAAGATGACCATCGAGGTCAGCCGAGTCGTCTGATCGAGCGCCTCGCGCAGCGCCTTCCGCGTCAGGCGGCGATTGAGCGCGGCCAGGATGAGGGCACCGAGCGCCCCGAGCGCCCCGGCTTCGGTGGGTGTCGCGATGCCAGCGAAGATGCTACCGAGCACCAGCAAAATCAGCACCAGCGGCGGCACCATGGCCACCGCGACCTGGCGCATGAGCGGCCAGCCGAACGGCTCGCGATCCTCCGGCGGCAGCGCCGGAGCGGCAGCGGGTCGCAAGATCGCTACCGCTGCGACGTAGAGCATGTACATCCCCGCCAGCATCAAGCCCGGCAGCAGCGACCCGACGAAGAGGTCCCCGACCGGGATGCCCATCTGGTCCGCCAGCACCACGAGCACGACGCTCGGTGGAATGATCTGCCCCAGAGTCCCCGACGCCGAGATAACACCGCTCGCCAGCTCCGCCGAGTAGCCATATCGCAGCATCACTGGGAGCGAAATCAACCCCATGGCCACCACGGATGCTCCCACCACACCCGTCGCGGCAGCCAGCAACGCGCCGACGAACACGACCGCCATGGCCAGCCCACCCCGTATCGGGCCGAACAGCTTGCCGATCGTCAACAACAGGTCCTCGGCCAATCGCGACTTCTCGAGCACCGTACCCATGAAGATGAAGAACGGCACCGCGAGCAGAACGAAGTTCGACATGATGCCGAAGACTCGCTCTGGCATCGCGTACATCAGCGCCCAGTCGAAGAACCCGGCACTGACTCCAAGTGCGGCGAACAGCAGCGCGGTGCCACCCAGAGCGAACGCCACCGGAAAGCCGGTGAAGATCAGGATGAAGACCACCACGAACATCAGGGGGGCGAGCCAATCTCCGTTCATGGTCGCGCTTCACCCGACTCGTCTGACAGATCTTCACCGCTACGCAACGAGGCGATGCCCCTCACCACTTCGGCGATGCCCTGCAACGCGAGCAGCGCGAAGGCGACCAGGATCATCGACTTGATCGGATAACGCGGCAGCCCGCCCGGATCCGGGGAGCCTTCGAGCACCATCCACGAGTTGCGCACCGACGGCCATGAGACCCAGAGTGTGAAGAAGGAGAACGGCAGCAGGAACACGACCGTGCCTATCAAGTTGATCCACAACTGGCCGCGCTTCGACAGCCGCCCGTAGAGCACGTCCACGCGCACGTGGTTATCGTGTTTGAACGTGTACGCGGCCCCCATCAGGAATACGAGACTGAACAGGTACCACTGAGCTTCGAGGTAGGCGTTCGAGCTCATGTTGACGCCCATGCCGCGGCCGAGGTATCGGGCGATGGCGTTGTAGGCGCCGGTCAACACCATCGCTAGCACCAGCCAGGACACTGCGCGTCCGACCCGTTCGGTCAGGGCGTCGACAACCCCCACGAACCTGCTGGTGCTGCTGTTATCGCTGCTGTCTGACACGACGTCGGGCTCGGTTGCTACCGGTGGAAGCGGCGAGTCTAGCAGTCCCTGGCAGATGGCTGTCCAGGCTGGTCAACGTCTAGCGGATGCGCAAGATCTTCTCGTTGATCGGGTAGAGCCATTCGACCCCGCGTTCGGTGACGATCGCGTCGTCCTCGAGCGGGATGCGGACCTTCGCACCGCCCCAATCCGGGTTGGCGGTGTAGGCGAACAGTTCGATCGAGAACAGGTTGGTCGGTTTGATCTCGAAGGTCATTCGCAGCGGGTTGAACCAGGCGATCGATGGCCCGATTCCATGTCCGAGGTTGCCAACCGAGTGGCACCCGATGATCACCTCTGTCTTGTCAGACCCGGAGAGGACATTAAAACCGGTCATCAACTCGAAACCCACTTCCTCGATCGCCGCGTTCACACGATCGAGCATCTCGCCCGCCGTCACCCCAGGCTTGATGGTGTTGCGAATCACCTCGCGCACTCTCGCCCCCTGGTCGAAGGCGTTCTGCAACCCGCTCGGCACCTCGCTCTCCCCTTCGCGCAACACGTAGGCGATGCGTTTCATGTCGGTGTACATGTTCAGGAAGCCGACTCCCCAGTCCATCATCAGCAGGTCGCCACGCTGGATGATCCGCTCGTTGGAGGTGGCCTCTACGCCATCAGGCCCCGTGATGTAGATCGACGGCATGCCGAAGGAAGTGTCCAGGCCGCGGTCGTGGAGTTGTTCCATCACCCACCAGGCAACGTCCTCGAGCGCCGTCACGCCCGGGATGATCACCTCGTTGGACAGAGCACGTTCCGCGATCTCACGCGATATCTCGCCAGCCTCCGCAAAAGCTGCGATCTCAGTGGCCACGCGGCGCGACCGGAAGTCCGAAACCAGCTTCTCCGCCGAGACCAGGCGCTCCGCGTACGGTTCGCCCAGTGTCTCCACGAGTTGTTCGTAGGCGCTGTGAGTCAGTCCGTCGGCGCCCCCGATGTGTCGCGATATGTTGAGGCCAATTCTCTGAGGGTCGCGCTCAGCCACGAATTCGCGCAGGTCCGATCCACCCGTCACGATGTCGTACGCGCCGTTTCGCTCCAGCAGATAGCCGCTGATTCCCAGGGCCGCGCGTTCGATTCGCTCGACACCACGATCCGTGAAGATGTAGTAGCCGATGCTGCCGACGTAGCCCTGGCCGAGGTCCAGCCACAGCGGATCACGATAGCCTTCTTTGACCACCGTGATCCACATGTCGATACCGTTCTCCCGCATCGCTTCGGGAAGCACGTAGTCGAACTTGTCGCGACGAATCTGGGCAAGACGCTCCCAGCGTTTCTTCGCTTCCTGCCCCCCAGCGGGCGCGGCGGGCGTCCACAGGACTGCGACAAGCAAGAGCAGGCAAAATACGCGTCGGAACATGGCGAACTCCGGTTGAAACCCGAGGGTGCTTTTATCCGTCTTCATAGATACAAACCCACACACGGAGTGTTCTGGAGAATGTGGACTTTCTTTCTGTGGCTGGTCTTGTTCGTAATCGCCTGGCCGGTGGCGCTGCTAGCGCTGATCCTCTACCCGTTTGTCTGGCTTCTGTCGTTACCCTTCAGGCTGGTAGGAATCGGCGTGGACGCCGTGTTCCAGACGCTGCGAGCGGTGCTACTGTTGCCGGCACGCGTGATGCGAGGCCCAGCGGGAGCCTGACTTTCGGCTGGCGACTGGATCTTAGCGCGTGTGCCGCGTCGACGAGACGACGTCAGCAGGCCGCTACGACGCTGCCCGCTGCCGGAACGCAACGACGTTGCGCCCAGTAGGGCCGCCGAGCGCATCGCGTAGTTGCGCCTCGAGCGCCTCCGGCGCCGCAGGCCGGCCGAGCAGGTACCCCTGAACCTGCTCGCAGTCGAGCGCGCGGAGGAATCGCAATTGCTCTTCGGTCTCCACCCCTTCGGCCACAACGGACAGCCGGAGCTTGTGGGCCATCGCGACAATCGCCCCAACGAGACTGCAGTTCTCTTGATCCTCCGGCAGGCCGCGGACGAAGCTGCGATCGATCTTGAGCACGTCCGCCGGAAAGTCGCGCAGGTAGTTGAGCGAGGAATAACCCGTCCCAAAATCGTCCACCGACAAGCCTATTCCTCGACTCTTCAACGCTTTGGTGGTAGCGCGGGTGGCCTCGCCGCGAGCCATGACAATTCCTTCCGTCAACTCGAACTGGAAGAACGCCGGGTCAACCCCGTAGCGAGCGAGCGTGTCGTCGACGTGCGCGATGAAGCCCGGGTCGAGAAAGCGGCGCGCGGAGACGTTGATGGAGATCTTCACCGGACCGATCCCCGCGTCGAGCCAGCTCCGCCACTGACGACAGGCGCGTTCGAGCACCCAGGCTCCGAGAGGCAGAATTAGCCCTGTCTCCTCGGCAACAGGAATGAATTTGCCCGGCAATACGAGACCGTCCTCGGGATGCTGCCATCGCAGCAGTGCCTCGACGCTGCGGATCCGCTTGGCGTCGGTGTCAAAGATCGGCTGGTAGGCCAGGTCAAACTCTTCGGCGGCCAGCGCGTGGTGCAAGCGACCGACGAGATCCAGCCGCTTGGCGGCATCGGAGTTCATCTGCGCGCTATAGAACATGTAAGTGTTGCCACCCTGACTCTTGGCATGGGCCAGCGCGGTCTGCGCACAGGCGATGAGATCGCTCGGCGCGGCGGCGTCGTCCGGGCCTACCGCGATGCCGACGCTGGCGCTGACGAAGATCTCCGTCTCGTCCAGGTGGAACGGCCGGGCTATGGCCTCCATGATCCGGGCCGCCACCGTGCCCGGCTCGAACTCGCCGCCGAGACCCGCTAGGGCGAGCACGAACTCGTCGCCTCCGAGCCGCGATAGCGCTTGTCCCTCGGCGGCCCGTCCGCGCGTGATCGTGTCGCCACCGCGAAGGCGTCCCTCGAGCCGATCGGCGATCCGCTGCAGCAGTCGGTCGCCAACGTCGCGACCGAGCGATTCGTTGATCGCGCCGAACCGATCGATGTCCACATGCAGCACTGCCACTCGCTGGTCGCTCCGCCGGGCGTGCAACACCGCCTGCTCTAGCCTGTCGGCAAAGTGCGGCCGCGTTGGCAGGCCCGTCAACGAGTCCCTGTGTGCCGACCGATGCAGAGCCTCGAGGTCTCGATACTGACGGCACAAACGCCAGAAACATCGAACCCGCTGTTCAAGGAGCGTCGGGCTCATGGCTCCGCAAGCGAAATCGGTGGCCCCGGCGGCCAGCGCCGCCGCCAGCGTCGCCTCATCGTGGGATACGTACAGGACCGGGAGCGTTCGCGTGGCCCCGTCATCACGCAACTCTGCGCACCAGGACAGCGCCTCGAGCGCCGGGTCGTCCCCCAGCACGAGGAAGTCGAAGTCCGTCTCGTACAGCCGTTCGCGTGCCTCCGCAACGGTAGGAGCTACGGCTACCACGCCGCCCGCAGACTCTACCGCGGCCACGGCTGCCGCCGCCGAGGAGCTGCCCTCGACCACCAGCACGTGCGGTTTGGTACTGCGAGTCGGCATCAGGAGCCTCTGGAACGCATCGTTCGAGGTTTAAAAGTATCTCTAGTCGCTCCTGCAGCTATTTAAACACTATTTAATAGCCATCAATACCAAAAACAGCCTATTCAACGCTATTGATGGCTAATAATGGCCGGAGATGACCACCGCTGAGCGTTCAGGTCCCGCGTTCTCGTCCGGAAGAGCGCTCCCCGCGGGGCTGGAGCTATCGGGGTTGCTATCCGCGCCCGCCAGCCAGACGGGAGGCAGCGGGCATGCGGCCGAGTTGCCGCATGTTCATCACCCCAACCGCCGGCCCGAGAGCGAGGATCGCGAACGCAATCCCCCACCCGAACCGTTCCAGGGCCCATGGCACCATGCGGATGGTCGCAGTGGTGAGCAGGAACCCCAGCGCCGTCTGCATCGTGAGCGCGGTCCCCACGTACGCGGGATCGCACAGTTCGCTCACGGCGGCGCTGAATTGAGCACTGTCCGCTACCACCGCGAACCCCCAGAACAGGCAGACGCAGGTCAGCAGCGCTGGCGTTCCCCCGAGCCACCCAGCGGTGAGCGCACACGCCCCGGAGGCGGCCAGGCTCCAGCTCGCCACCGTCGTCCGTCCGCGGCGGTCAGCCAGCAGCCCGCCGATCACGCAGCCCGCTCCGCCGATAGCGACCGTCGCGAAACCAGCCACGCGTCCCGACACGTCGCCGAAGCCCGCTGCCCTGTAGCTCTCCAGCAGCAGAATCGGCGCCCACGCCCACATCGCGTACAGCTCCCACATGTGTCCGAGGTACCCGAAGTTCGCTCGCCGCAGCGCCGGGTCGGTCAAGGTGCGCGTCGCCTGGCGCCAGTCGAAGGGCGCCGCCGGTGGGAGATCCGGCCCTGGACGAACGCCGACGCCGACGAGCAACGTGGCGAGAAGCGCAGACCACGACGCCGCCAGCACGACGCCCCTCCACGGCGGCAACCCCGATGGGCCAGCGAATAGGGGGAGCGCGTTGAAGAGATGCGGCAGGGCCGAGCCGACCGTCGCCGCCCCCACCAGCACCCCGATCGCCAGCCCTCGACGATGCGCGAACCAGCTGACCATGAGCTTCATCGCCGGCGGATAGACCCCCGCCAAACAAACACCGGTAAGGAAGCGCAGCCCGACAACGCCTGCAAATGAGGGCTCTGCCAACGCAATCACAGCGTTGAACGCGGCGCCGCCCAGCGCGCTGATCTGAAACACGATGTGCGCCGGGAGACGATCCGCCACGTTGGCCAAGGCCATCAGCAGCGCGCCGGCCACAAAACCGAGCTGCACGCTGAGTGTGAGCCACGACTGCTCGGCGCCATCCAGATCCCACTCCATTGTCAGCTGCGGGATCACGGCGGAGGCCGAGAACCACAGCGACATGGCCAGGACCTCGGCAGCGGACAGGAGCAACAGCACGCGATGTCGTCGTTTCACCGGCGCATCATAGTCGAATACGCTTGGCCATCTCCGAAGCAGTAGTGGCGGCCCGTCGCCAACGTGACGTCGTCCTCAGGCTCTGACGTACGCGAAGAACGCTTTCACGAGCTCGTCGACCAGCACGTCGTTCGCCGGTCTCATGTCCTGTGGCCAGATTTCCTGGTACAGCAGCGCCTCGCGCAGCGCCCCGGTTACGAACATGCTCCCTACGCGAACCCTCGTGCGGAATTCCGGTGTCCCATCGCCGGCGATTCGGCTCAGTGCTTCCTCCACGCGCAGAAAACTCTCGCGGGCGTACTTCAAGCGACGATCGCGCAAGGCCTCGTCGCTCCGAGAACGCTCGATCAGCGCACGGATCACGCCCCGATTGAGTCGATAGATATCGGCGAGGTCCGTGAGCGTGCCGCGAAAAAACGCAACGGGGTCGCCGGATTCCGACTCGAGCGCGGCGAACCGCCATGTCGTGGCTTGGATCTCGCCGTTGATCTGGTCCTCCAGATGCCTTAGCAGGTCGTCCTTGGCCCGGAAGCGGGCATAGAAGGCTCCTGTGGTGACACCCGCGCCGTCCACGATCTCCTGCAGCGACGCTTCGCCGAATGAGCGCCGCCGAAGCACGGCCTCGGCCGAGACGGCCAACAGCTCCAACGTACGCCTGCTGCGGTCCTGCTTCGGGATGCGTCCAGCTCGCGAATTCACTCCTCGCTTTCCTGCTGCCGGCCAATCGCCTGGGCCAGGAGAGCACCCGTGGCCGAGGCCACGAGGACCATGAAGACCCCGTCTGTCAGGACCAACACGAGTGGCTGACCCGCCTGGGCGCTGTCAAACGCGAATGTCGCTCCGATCAGCCCGACCACAGCCCCTGACCGAGCTCCATCGACAAAGCGGGCCACCCCGAGCGCCACTAGCATCCGCCACATCAGGACGGCGGCCAGCAATGCCAGCGCCAGCTTGAGCAGCAGGAAGACAGGCGAGGGCAGTACAGCGCCAGCTCGGGGAATCCCCAGCTGGTCCATCCTGAGGCCCCCCAACAGCGGCTCCAAGTACCAGACGACGCCGGCCGCCACGGTCATGAGGCTGGTTGCGGCCAGTATCAGAGGTCGCCGTTCCATGAGATTTCGCTCCGCGGCTAGTACATCGCGACAACTCGCACCAGGGCGAACGCAGAGATGGGTTATCTGAGGGTCTACGTTAAAATAGTAACACATACTACTATTTAGACTTCCCCAAGACTTTGCCCAGCATGAAGGTCGTCGCTGGGTGTTCGCCGGGGAACTCGATGCGAAGACGCCAATCGAAGTATGGCGGTACTGTGGTGTTTCCGGGTTCGACTTGGCCGCCCAGATGGGGCCCGTTGGGAGGCCTGACGAACACGGTGGCGTGCATCGACGTGGCCGGAGCGGCTATCGTCGTGAGAAGTACCCGCGAACTGGGAGCGGCCTGGCATGGCGAGAGACAAGCGTGACCTCTTCGGTGAGGTCCCCGATTACGATCTGTACCTTAGGCATCTGTACGACTTCGAAAGCGTGGTGCGCGTTCTCAATCCGGACGCCGACGCTGACACGGTCGCCGAACTCGCGCGACGCGAGCGGACGACGGCGACCATGCTGCTCGAGCAGGCCGGTGCGATGCTGGGCGAGAAGGTCGCCCCGCTCGCGAACAAGGAGACCGAGTTCACCATCAACGACGACGGCGACATCGTGTGGCCGCGGTCGGTGAAGAGGCCTTTTGACGCGCTGGCGAAGTTCGAATACGTGGCGATGAGCGTTGATGAATCCGTCGGCGGCCACGGGCTCTCGCACTTCATCGCAGAGACGTTTCACGAACTGCTCTACCGGGCGGATCCGGCGTTTGCGAGCATGCCCCTGCTGCGGGACGACATCCTCAGCCTCGTCGCCACGCGCGGCAGCGAGTGGGTCGTCGAGCGCTACGCGAAGCCGGGCCTGCGCGAAGGAGCCACAACGGCGTCGATGCAGCTGACCGAGCCGCACGCAGGCAGTGACGTCGGCGGTATTCTGGTCAGGGCTACGGCGGTGAACGCGGACTCCGACAGCGCCGACCAGGCTCTCACCGATACGCAGCGCGATTGGGTTCGCGCGGCGGCCGGCGCCGGTGAGACCGTCGCGCGCATCAAGGGAACCAAGACGTTCATCACTAGCGCCACCTCCGAAGCCTACGATCACGTCGCGCTGGTGTTGGCCCGCGAAGAGGACCAGTACGAGAAGACGCTCGGATCCACGCGGGGCATCAGCCTGTATCTCGTGCCCAAGTGGATCGGATTCGGCGACGATCGCGAGCGCAACACGACGCGGTGCACGTCGATCGAGCACAAGCAGGGCATCCGGCGCTCCACGACGTCGGAGGTCTACCACGACGACTCGTTGGGACTCCGAATCGGCGGGGCCGGCCAAGGCCTGCACTACATGTTCGAGGTCATGAACCCGGCGCGCGGAGCCATCACCCGGCAGGCTCTGGCCATCGTCCAGGAAGCGCTCCTGCTCGCCCGGGACTACGCCGCAGAGCGTAAGCAGTTCGGCGTTCCCATCAACGAGTTCGGCCAGGTGACGCAGATGGTCGCTGAACTCGAAATGTACTGCCAGCTGTTCCGGGCGATCACCACGGAGGTCTCTCACACCCACGACATGGTGACGGCCATCGAGCGCCGCCTCGCGGCGCTGGGCGAGGCTTCGCCCGAGAAGGAACGGCTCGAACGGCGACACGCCCAACTCCAGGGCAAGATCGCTCTGCTGATTCCGGCGATGAAGTACCTCGTGCCTACGATCGCTGAACGTCAGGCGTCCAACGCCGTGCAGATCGAGGGCGGGCGCGGATTCATGATGGAGTCGCGCATCGGGTCCCTCTATCGCGACGTGAAGATCACCGGGATCTACGAGGGCACCAACGAGATCAACGCGGGGCTCTTCCTGTCCCGGGTTCTCAAGGGAGAGCTGCAGCCCGACAAGGCGCGTGCCCAACTCGGATGGCTGCTGCAGGGGATCGACGAGGCCGAGGGCGACTTCGCCGGCGAGTTCGCCGACTCCGTCAGTGCGGTGCAGGACGCTAGCCGTCGCCTACGCGAGTCGCTCGCGCAACTGGTCGCGTTCAAGGCTCAGGCGATGGAGCGCGACGGCTCCGCGAAGGGCGGCGACAACGATCTCTCCCTCCTGGCGAAGACGGTTACCGAGACCATGCTCAAGACCTACGGGTGCTACCTGATCCTGCGCCAGGCGCAGACGCTCAAACACGCCTACGAGCAGGAGTCGGGCGCGCGGGAGGATGGTGGCGAAGACGCCGCTGACGAAGCGGCCGAAAGGTCACGGGTCGGCTCGGCCTACCGCCGCAAGGCCGACATCGCCGACATGCTGATCGAAGACCTACGATCGAGGCTCGCCGAGTATGACAACGCGATCGAGGGGTTAACGCCAGAGACTCTGCCACGGATCCGCAGGGTCGCCGCGGGCCTGCGTTAACGATCTGGGACAGCTGGCGGGCGGTCTTCGTAGCCCGTCAGTTCGACAAAGCCGCGACCGGCGACGGGCTGCCCGCCGCGCGTGCCGACGGCCCGTACGCCGCCCTCCCAATAGCGGAACGTGCCTCGCAGCTCCTGATCGGCGAGCTGTGGCGCGACTTCCAATTCCAGGTCGAGGGCGCTCACCTCCAGTTGCCAAGCCGATGGGTACTCGACACCGCCAGGACTCATCCACGTGGAAGTTGGCAGCACCGCGAACTCCGAACTGTCGAGCCGGTGCACCTGCCCCGAAGGAGACAGCCAGGAGCCGCTGCTGGTCGGGTCGATACTGCCGTCAGCGCGGCGCATCAGGTAGAGCATCAGGTCGCTACCGTCGTCGAGCTGCAATGAGAACCAGTCCCAACCGACCTGGCCGGATTCGAGCGCGCTGCTGCTCCATTCACGATCCAGCCATGCGGTGCCATCGACAGCGAGCGTCTCCCCTGCCAAACCGAGCGTCCCCTCTGTCTGCCAACGCGTCACGCTGTAGTAGTAGGACGCGTTGCCCGGTCGTGAACCCTTCTGACTGAGACCCTCGTCACCCTGCAGCAAGGGCGCCCGCAACGGCTGCAGCACCAGGTCCAACGCCACGCCGTCTTCACTGGCGACTAGCCGTACTGGCGAAGACGGATCATCCGGCCGCAGCGCCGTCGCCTGCCAGTCTTCGAGCCACACGTCGAGGTGCGTGGCACTCGCGCCGGCCAGCTCCAGCGCGCCCCGCGCGAAACGCTCTCGGGACACGAACTCGCCGCCGTTGAAGTCGCCGATCGCCAGATGCGCCATCCAGACATCGTTCGCCCGCCACGCCGAGTCGCCCGCAGCCTCCAGCTTCGAGGGCGGTGCCAGGGCTGAGCGAAAGAACGTCAGCTGAAAGCCGTATTCACGGCGGCTCTCGTCCTGCACATGGCCAGTGAAATACCACCATTCCGTTCGGAAATCCGAGTGGACTCCATGATCCCGCGGAAACACGAACTCATGTGGCCCAGCAGCACGGGCGAACCCCGTCGCGTCTCCAGCCAGCACCTCGGTAATGGCGACCCCCCGAGACTGGGGAATCGACACGTCGCCACCGCAGGCTGTGGTGACCAGCGCGAACGACAGGATTAGATTACGCCGCCAACTATGCACTCAGTCCTCCCTCAGGACGATCGCCGGCGGCGTCCGGGCGATGCGGGCTGCCGGGTAGATGCCAGCAATGAGAGCGGCCCCGACCGCCACCAGGAGCGCCTGCCAGAGAACCTCAGCCGGCACCGTCATCTGCAGCGTCCAGCCGAACGAGCGTTTGTTGATGACGTGGATCATCACCCAGGCGAGGAGCCACCCCAGCGGCAAGGCCAGGATCGCGGCGGCGATCCCGATGAGGGACGACTGCCAGAGCACCGTCTGCCACAACTGCGCTGGAGTGAATCCGGTGGCTCGGAGCATCCCGTGTTCGCGAGCGCGCTCCAGCTGAAGGGCGAGGATCGCGCCCAACACTCCAGCGAAGGCGACCATCGTTACGAGGGTCCGCAGCACCCCGGTGATCAGAAAGGTGCGATCGAAAACGCGCAGCGACTGCTCCCTCAGTTCACGGTTCGAGATCACGCTGACCAGCGCCGGCCGTAGGGCGTTGCGCGTGAACTCCGCCACCGCCTGCGCACTCTCGGGTGAATCCAGATAAACACTCAGGCCGCTTATGCCGGGGTCGTCCCACCAGAGGTCATAAACGCCACGGGTCATCATCACCGCGCCGCGATCGCTGGCGTAGCTGTAAAACACTCCGGCAACAGCGAACACTCTGGCACCGGAGGGCGTCGGCAGCGTCACCACATCGCCGGCCGCGACGCCACGCCGCTCGGCGTAGGGCTCCGACACCAGCACGGCGCCATCGGCAAAACTCTGCCAGGCGATATCAGGGTCGTCGCCGCGAAGCCGATACGCCTGACGATCAGGCTCGTCGTGCTCGACCACGAGCAACTGGGTGGCGCCCCCCTCGGTTTCAAGCGACACCGCGCGGATGGACCGTGTCCGCTGCACGCCGGGCGCCGCGCGAACAGCGGCCAACTGCGCCGGATCCAGGGGCAACGTAGCGGCCTGCCCGCGTGGCGATACCGGTGACACGTAGAGGTCCGCCTGCAGCGTATGCCCGAGCCAGTTGACCAGAGTCATCCGGAAGCTCGTGACCATCACCCCGACACCGACAATTACCGCCACTGCGATCGCCAGGGCAGCCACGGCAACCGCCGTGCGACTGAGCCCCGCCGTCATCGCCCGCGCGGCCATGAGGCCCGGGGCCCCCGCCAACCGGCCCAGAGGTGCCGCAAGCACCGCTACCAGCCGCACAGCGACGGGCGCCATGAGCGCTGCCCCGAGAACGATCAGCAGGAGACCAGCGAACGCACCGGCCAGGCCACCGCCAGACCACCTTGCCAGCGCGAAGCCTGCTGCCACGCCTCCCACCCCGACAGCAGCCAGCCGCGGCGAGGTTCGCAGGGCTCGCTCCTCGAGAACCGATCGAGTCAGCGCGAGACGCGCGGAAACCCTGGTCGCCTCGGCCGCCGGGATCAACGCCGCCAACAGGGTGCCGCCCATGCCGAGCACAACCCCAGTGACGATCGTCAGCGGCGGCAGCGCCAATTCACGGACGGTCACAACGAAATAGAGATCGTTGATCGTCCGGGTCACCAGACGCACCAGGCCGTTACCAAGGCCAATGCCTCCGGCGACACCCAGCACAGTCCCGACCGCTCCGATCAGCGTGGCCTCGGCGAGGACCAGTCTGAGAATCTCCGCGCGCGTGACCCCGAGGGCACGCAGCGCCCCGAATTGTTCGCGGCGCTGGACTACCGAGAAGGTCATCGTGTTGTAGATCAGAAAGAGCCCGCAGAGCATGGCGAGCAGACTCATCGCCTGCAGATTCAGTTCGAAGGCGCGAGTCATCTGAACGGTCGTGTCGGCGCGGGCCTGGGCTGCCACGAGGCGCGCTGTCGCAGGCAATATCCCCTGTACCCGACGAACGAGGTCATCTTCATCGACGCCGTCCAGACGCAGGTCGATACGGCTGAGGCGCCCTGTTACGCCCAACACCTCCTGCGCCGTCGCGATATCCGCGAGCAGAACATCTCCGAGCCCGCTGTCCTCGGCTCCACGCACGGCGCCAACAACGTGAAGTTGCACCTGACGGCCGTCAACGAGAACCGGCACACTTTGTCCCAGGGCAAATCGTTCGTCGCCAGCCGCGGCAAGCACAGCGCCCGATTCGCTGAGGAGTTCGCCCAGCGGAAAGTCGCGAGTCGCCGGATCCGCGCCGAACTGGTTGCGAATCGAGCCCTCGGCGAGCGGGTCGATTCCCAGCAGGCGAACGCTACGCGCAGGATTCGCCGCGAGTGCGACGAAGCCTTCCACCACGGGTGCGGCGGCCCGCACTCCAACCTCGACCCGCAACTGCCGATACAACTCGTCCGGTAGGCCCTCGCTGCCCGCGACTATCTGGTGCGTCGCCGTGCCAGTCAGCGCCTCGTTGGTGAGGACGAACGCCCGCGTCGCTGACGCGGTCGCGAGCGCCACCGAAACGGCAACCGCCACCCCCAGCGCGACGCCACCAACAGCGAGCACGAACTGCCAGGGGTGGCGCCGGAGATAACGAATGCCCGTGCGCCGCAGGAGCCTCGCCATCTCAGCCCTGCTCGTCCTGCAGCCGCCCCTCGACGATGCGCCAGCGGCGATCAGCCCTAGCCGCCACCTCGCGACTGTGGGTCGCCATCAACATGGTCCGCCCGCGCTCACGAACCATGCGCCCCAGCATGCCCAGTACCTGCTCCCCGGTCTCCAGGTCGAGGTTACCGGTGGGCTCATCGGCGATGATCAAGTCGGGGTCATGGACCAGGGCCCGCGCGATCGCCACACGCTGCTGCTCGCCACCCGACAGCCGATCTGGGAACGCAGCCCCGCGGTCCGCGAGGCCGATCTCTTCCAGAAGACCGGCGACGATTCCATCCGCGTCACCACGCGTGCGGCCCACGAGTTCGAGCGGCAATTGCAGGTTCTCCGCCACGGTCAGCGTGGCAATGAGGTTGAAGAACTGGAACACGAAGCCAACGCGCGCGCGCCGAAAGAGCGTGCGCTCACGCTCGCTCAGCGTGTCGATGCGACTGCCACCTACCCAGATTTCGCCGAGATCGGGCCGGTCGATCCCTGCGATGAGGTTCAGCAGCGTGGACTTGCCCGAACCACTGCGTCCAACGAGCGCCACGAACTCGCCCGCGGCAATCTCGCCGTCGACGTCAGCCAGGATGACGTGCTCCGCGCCCGCTTCCACGTAGCTCTTGCCCAGTCCCTGGACGCGAACCATGCTGCGCTACTCTGCAGCTGCGAGGATGCGTTGCAGGAGTCCGTCCTGCGTGCCGCGCTGGATCCAGCGGACTACGACCACCAACTCGTGCGACGGGTCGATCCAGATCATGTTGTCGCCCCCGCCGCGAGCTGCGAACGACTCGTGCGGCGCCGACGGCCATAGCGCTCCGTCGGTGTTGAGCCACCACATGAATCCATACGTCGGGTTGAGCTCCGACGGGGTCCGCGCACCATCGATGAACTCCGCCGAGAGAATCTGATCTTCGCGCCACATTCCGCCACGCAGATAGAGCAGTCCGAGACGCGCCATATCGCGCGTGTTGATCCACATGCCACCGCCCCAGTGCCCGCCGCCGGCGACCGACTCGACCTCCTGGTCAGCGATCTCGACGGTCGAGTTGCGGTATCCATGCCAGCGCCACGAACGGCTCGCGCCGATAGGCGTCATGACCTCGCGGTCGAGAACATCCGGCAATGCCTCACCCCAGACGCGGGCAGCGGATAGCGCCGCCCGATTCACGCGCACGTCGTTGTACTCCCAGAACATGCCGGGAGCCTGCAGAGTCCGGTCCCTACCCTCGCGGCGATCAGCGGTGTCAGGCTTGTCCCATAGGGTGCCCTCCCACTCGCTGGTCTGCTGCAACGTATGGCGCCAGGTGATCGCCGCGTTGTGCGCTGAACGATAGCCACCGTCATCGACGTACTCCGCGACGAGATCATCCACGGAGCGAATCAGCCCGCGGTCGAGTGCCAGGCCGATGGTCGTGGCCAGGAAGCTCTTGGTGACGCTGAATGTGACGTCGGTCCGCGACGTATCGCCCCATTCCGCCACGATGTAGCCGCGGTGCAGGATCATGCCGCTCGCCTTGCCGCGCTCCTTGAGCGGACCCAGAATCTCCTGGTCGGGCAGCCCGTCGAAGCGAGACTCCAGATACCCACGCAGATCCGTCGGGATGTCCGACTCGTTGGTGATGGCGTACTGAACCGCCTCAGCGAGAGCCGTCTCATCCCAACCGAGATCGCGCGCGGTTTTCTCCTGCCAGTTCGGCCCGCGGCCAGGGAAGTACGTCCCGTAGACGTCAGGATCTTCGATCTCCTCGGGCGCGACCATCTCGTTTTCCATACACGCGACATGGCCCAGCAGCACGAACAAGGCGAGAAACCTGTATCCCTTGCGCATCTTCACCCTGCCCTCGTGCCGTTCGGCACTTCCGTTTCTGGCACGGACAAGCATGGAGTGATCCCGTCCTCGTAGCCCAAATCGAACAGCATGCCCTCCGAGAGTTCGCCCGCCATCTTGCGAGGCGCGAGATTGACGACGAACAGCGCCTGCCGCCCCTCGATCTCGCCGGGGTCCTCGCGTTCCTGTTTTATGCCGGCCAGAATCGTGCGTTCGTGGTCGCCAAAATCCACCCGCAGGCGCATGAGCTTGTTCGAAGTCTCGACCTCGGTCACCGCGACAATCCGGCCTACGCGCACGTCCAGCTTCGCGAAGTCGTCATACTCGATGGTCGGTTTTATCGGAGCGCTCATCTGCTCTGTGTCCCTGGTGTGTGTGGGCCGTCCTCACTGTCTACCATACGGCGTGCGACCGCCGCCCGTTGAGCGCAACCTCGGAGGGTGGCAATCTAGTGCGTCGATCTCGACCCGCGGAGCAGCCTTCGCGGCATCTGCCTGCCGGCCAGGTTCCGTCCTGGAATGGCCACACCGAAATCTGGGGTGAGTACGAATGAAGCGCTGGACGACCACGACGAGCATCCTGCTGGCCCTTGCCCTGACTCTGCCGGCAAGCGCGGTGCAGGAGCAAGCTACCGAGCCGGAGGCCGCCGCTATCGCGATCTCGGTCACCGAGGCCACCCTGGAAGTTGGCGAGACTCTCACGCTGGAGCCGGTGATCACCGACGCTGACGGCAACGTCATCGAAGCGCCGGTCCTCTACTACTCCATGTCCCGCCGCCGGGTCGGAGTCGACAGCAGCACGGGCATCGTGGAGGCCTACGCGCCAGGCGTGGTTCAGATCATGCTGCTCGTACCCAAGCCCGGCCAGGCGTTCAGCCGGCGCAACGCCGAGAACATGGTCCGCACCATGCTCACCGTGCACGTTCCGAAGCCAGACCTGGCAGCGGTGGAGTTGCAAGGCGCTCCGGGCAACTTCTACACGGACACGCGTATCCGCCTCGAGGCGGCAGTCACCGACGTCTCCGGCGCCGAGCGCGACGACGCAGCGCTCGCCTTCTCCAGCACCAACGAGAATGTCGCAACGGTGAACTCGCGCGGCACGCTCTCGCTACACTCCGTCGGCAGCAGCGTGATCACCGTGAGCGCGGATGGCGAAGTGAGCGCCGAGCTGCCCGTGGTCGTTCGGGCGAATCCGACGGCCGTCCTCGACATCGCGGCAAGCCGCGAGACGGCGCGAACCGGCGACGTAATCCACTTCGACGCGACACCGCGCGATGCGAACGGCAATGCGGTGTCCGATCTCCCGATTCAGTACGCGTTCCAGGGCCGCAACTCGGAACACGGCATCGGCGACCCCGGCTCGGGCCTCATCACCGAGGACGGCCGTTTCGTCGCCGACCTTGCTGGCGAATACACGATCGTCGCCGCGACCGGGAATCACACCGCATCGATGACCGTCGCGATCGAAGCGCGCGAGGTAAAGCGCCAGATCGAAGTGGTCGGTCAGGGACGCGTTTCCGATCGGGCGACGTCCGACCTGTGGGTCTGGGAGGGACCGGATGGCCGTGACTATGCGGCCACTGGCACCTGGGGCGCCGACGGCCACGCGTACTTCTGGGACGTCACCGATCCGGGCAACATGCAGATCATCTCCATGATCAAGGTCGACGCCCGCACCGTCAACGACGTGAAGGTGTCCGAGGACGGCCGCATCGCTGTGATCAGCCGCGAGGGCGCGTCCAACCGCCGCAACGGCCTGGTGATCCTGGATGTGTCCAACCTGCCGGACCAGGGGGCACGGGTGCTGGCGCGCTACGACGACCAGCTCACCGGCGGCGTGCACAACATTTTCATTTACCAGGACCACATCTACGCGTTGTCCGCGGGTCAACGCTACGACGTCATCAACATCGAGGATCCCACCAACCCGCACCGTGTCGGCACCTTCGAACTCGACACGCCAGGGCATTCCATCCATGACGTCTGGATCACCGATGGCATCGCCTACTCGTCCAACTGGGGCGACGGAGTTGTCGCCGTGGACATCGGCGGGGGCGGCAAGGGCGGGACACCGCGCAACCCCGTAGAACTGGGTCGCACGAAGTACCCCAGCGGCTGGAATCACGCGGCTTTCCCGTTCCGCAGCAAGTCCACCGGCAAGGCGTACATGATTGGCGGCGACGAGGCTGGCCTGCGCGGTGGCACACCGGGCTACGAAGGCGAGCCCGAACGCATGCAGGGATGGGTCCACATCTACGAGTGGGACGAGTGGGATGCTCCCGTAGAGGTGGCGCGCTACGAGGTTCCCGAGGCCGGCACGCACAACCTGTGGGTGGACGAGGAAAACGAGGTCCTCTACATCGCCTACTACCAGGGTGGCTTGCGCGTGGTGGACATCTCCGGCGAGTTGCTCGGCGATCTCTATCGTCAGGGGCGTGAGATCGCGTACTTCCTGCCGTTCGACCCCGAGGGTTTCGTTCCCAACGCGCCATTCGTCTGGGGCCCGCAGCCGTACAAGGGCAACATCTTCTTTTCTGACCACAACTCGGGGCTTTGGGCGGTGCGGTTGAACCCGCCCCTGGATGAGCCGACCGCAGCCAACCAGAACTGAGGGAGGCCAGCCCGGTGAAGAGCAGCCAGATCAGACAGCGACACAACGCCAGAGGCTCGCGACCGAGCGTAGTCACGGCGGGCCTCGCCATGGCGGCGATTCTCATGGTGATCGCCCTCGGAGTGGGCGGCTCCGGCCAGGCCAGCGCCCAGGGCAACACCTACTGGATGTACGTGGCTGCTGAGTCCGACGATGTCGTCGAGAAGCTCGCCTTCACGCCGGGCAGCGGATTTCGGCATGTCAAGAGTGTCGGCGTCGGCATCTGGCCCGCCGAGACCGAGGGCCCGCATGGCCTCGCGCTCTCACCCGACGGCAGCTACTGGTTCGTCAGCATCGCGCACGGCAACCCGTTCGGCTTGTTGTTCAAGTACGCGACCGAAGATGACGCATACGTGGCCGACACGAAGCTGGGGCTTTTCCCCGCGACGATGTCTGTCTCGCCGAGCACCGGATTACTGTTCGCAGCCAACTTCAATCTCCACGGCGACCATGTGCCGAGCACGATCTCGGTGGTCGAGACGGAATCGATGACCGAGGTGGCGCAGATCCCCACGGGGGTGATGCCGCACGGCTCGCGAATGAACGCGCGCGGGAGCCGCCAGTACACCGTCGCGATGATGAACGACGAACTGCGCGAGATCGACGCCTACAAGCTCCGCACCAGCCGCGTCCTGCCCCTCTCCGAGAATGCTCCCTCGTGGCAGCACTATCAGGAGACGGGCAACGGCCTCGCTGACGAGGGCCACGCCATGAGCGACGACTCCATGGCGAGCATGGATCACGACGGTCATCACGAGATGAAGCCGCCGCTAGTGAAGCCCACGTGGGCCACCCAGGTGACTCCCCAGGGCATGGTCTACGTGGCGGGCAACGGCAACACGACGATCTACGAGGTCGATGTCGAGGCGTGGAAGGTCGCCCGTACTTTCGAGGGCACCGGTAAGGGTGTGTACAACCTTGATGTGACGGCCGACGGCAAGATCCTCGTAGGCACATACAAGGGCGCCCGCGCGGTCGGAATCTGGGACACGGAATCTGGCGAGGAGTTGGCGCGCATCGATACGCTGCGACCCATCCCGCACGGTGTCGTAATCTCGCCCGACGGCAAGTACGCGTTCGTGACCATCGAAGGAATCGGTGGTGAGCCCGGTTCGGTAGAGGCCTACTCGCTCGAGACACTCGGACGCGTCGGCAATATCGATATCGGCAAGCAGGCCGGTGGCATCGTTTTCTGGAAGGCCGAGTAGCCCGGCCAGATACTCGCGTCGTGCCCCGCATGCTCACCGCGTTGCTGATTCTGGTCCTGCTGCCGGTTGGCTACTGGACTCTCATCTGGTTCGCCCAGCGCAATCTCCTGTACCCGGCACCGCCGACATCGGCGGCGATGCGACCGCCACACGACGCCGAAGTGCTCTGGCTCGAGGCACCCGAAGGCCCCGCGGAGGCCTGGCTGCTGCCGGCGCTAGGTCAGAACCCTGGATCGTCCGCCCCGGGACCGGCAATCCTATTTGCGCATGGCAATGGCGAACTGATCGACTATCTCCCAGACCGATTCGGGCCCGCGCGCGCGGCCGGGTTCGCCGTGCTTCTCGTGGAGTATCCGGGGTACGGTCGCTCGCCTGGGAAGACAACCGAAGACAGCATCCGCCGGACGCTCGTAGCGGGATTCGACTACCTGGCGGCGAGCCCGGAGATCGACCCCGAACGGATCGTCGCGTTCGGCCGTTCACTAGGCGGCGGGGCCATCGGCACGCTGATAGGACAGAGGGCGGTAGCTGCGGTGATCCTGCAGTCGACGTTTCGTAGCATCGTGCACATGTCTCGCCGTCTCCTCGTGCCGGCCTTCCTGGTGCGCGACCGATTCGACACCATCGGTGCGTTACAGCAGTATCGCGGCCCGCTTCTTCTCGTCCATGGCGACCGCGACGACATCGTCCCGCTCGTCGAGAGTGAGGTTCTCCACGCTGCCTATCCAGACTCGGAACTGGTGGTACTCGCTTGTGGCCACAACGACTGTCCGCCGTCTTGGCCCGACCACTGGCGTACCATTCTCACCTTCCTCGACAAGCATGGAATCACCGCCACGGCGAAAGCGACGCCTTGACCCTCTTGGGAGGACCGATGCGCTTCCCGATCTCAATCGGACTGTTAGCAGCCGCCTTGCTCCTCGTGCCGGCGTGCGCCCCTGCAGACCAGCCCACCGCCGACCTGGTCATCACAGGCGGCCGCGTGTGGACCGGCAACTCCGCCCAACCGTGGGCCGAGGCGATCGCGATCACCGGCAATCGAATCTCGGCTGTGGGCAGCCGCGACGAGATCGAGCGCATGGCCGGGCCCGACACCGAGCGTATCGACGCCGCGGGCGGCCTGGTAACCCCGGGATTTATCGACACCCACGTGCACTTCCTCACGGGTGGCTTCGGTCTGTCCTCGGTGCAACTGCGCGATGCCAGCACACCCGACGAGTTCGCGCGTCGGATCGGTGAGTTCGCCACCAATATGCCGGCGGGCTCATGGATCGAAAACGGTCAATGGGATCACGAGAACTGGGGTGGTGATCTGCCGCACCGCGACTGGATCGACGCGCTGACCCCCGACAACCCGGTTGCCGTCCGGCGGCTCGACGGGCACATGTTGCTGGCCAACTCGGCCGCACTGACAGCGGCCGGCGTGGACGGTGACACCCTCGAGGTGGCCGGTGGGGAGATCGTCCGCGATCGGGACGGACGTCCCACGGGGATACTGAAAGACAACGCCATGGCGCTGATCGTGCCGCCCATGCCGCCGGTTGAATTGCAAGACCGCGCGCTGCAGGCGGCGATGGCACACGTGCTGGCGCAGGGTGTGACCTCGGTGCACGACATGGGCAACTGGACGAATCTCCAGACCTACGAGCGCGCCCTCGGGCAGGGCGAGATGAAGGTGAGGATGTACGCCTGTGTCCAGCTGCAAGGATGGGAACGACTGCGCGACCGCATCGCAGACTCCGGGCGCGGCGACTCGTGGCTGCGTATCGGCTGCCTCAAGACGATGCTCGACGGCTCCCTCGGCTCGCACACCGCCGCCTTCTATGAGCCATACACCGACGCGCTGCGCCCGGACGACAACGGCCTGTTGATGTACGACGACACGGATAGCCTGTACCGATCGTTAGCCGGGGCCGACGCGGCCGGGCTACAGCTCAACGTGCACGCGATCGGGGACCGCGCCATCGATTCTCATCTCGCCATGACCAGACGCATCACAGCCGAGAACGGCGCCCGGGACCGCCGCTCCCGAATCGAGCACGCGCAGCATCCCACGCCCTCTGCCATCGCGCGCTTCGCCGAACTCGGCGTGATAGCCAGCATGCAGCCCTACCACGCCATCGACGACGGCCGCTGGGCCGAGAAAGTCATAGGGCCGGTGCGTGCGCGTAGCACCTACGCGTTCCGTTCCTTTCTGGACGCCGGCGTGGTGCTCGCCTTCGGCAGCGACTGGTTCGTCGCCCCACCGACGCCGATCATGGGCATCTATGCGGCCGTCACGCGTCGCACCCTCGATGATGCCAACCCTGACGGTTGGGTACCCGAGCAGAAGATCACCGTTGAGGAGGCGCTCCGGGCCTATACGATGGGCGGCGCCTACGCCTCGTTCGAGGAGGCCGACAAGGGCTCGATCGAGCCTGGCAAGCTCGCCGACCTCGTCGTTCTGGACCGGGACCTGACTTCGATTCCGCCAACGGAGATTCGCGCCGCGACCGTCGTTGCCACGATCGTCGATGGACGTATCGCGTACAAGCACGACCCGTAGCAACCCCGCGCAGCGCGTCTAGCGGCAATCAGGCAACTGATCGCGTGCCGCTAGTTCTCGACCCCCGGGGGGCCCGTGGCCAGTTCCACCTTCTTGCTGAAAGCCCGCTCCCCTGCCTCGATTCGCAGCGGCAAGCGATTCTGCGTCGGCGGCAACGGACAGGTAGCGAACGGACTGAAGGCGCAGGGCGGGTTGTACGAACGGTTGAAGTCCACCACCGTGCGGCCCCACTCGTCGGGGGCGTCGACCCACAGAAACCGGCCGGCTCCGTACGACGACGCGGCGTTGGTTTCGTCGCCAAAGGCGGTGAAGAGGTTGTCGGGATCACCCGAGTCTCGCCACATGTCGAGGCGGTAGGTCTCGCCGCCGTACTCGAACACGACCGCGCCCAGCAACTCCTCGTCGCCCAGCGAACCGAACACGTTCGGGATCTTGATCGTCCCGGGAGGGTCGAGGAACTCGAAGGTCGCGTCGAGGCGCCATTCGGCCGCGAGTTCGAAATTGTCCATCCCCTCAAATCCGGTC
Source organism: Acidobacteriota bacterium (assembly GCA_029263295.1). Lineage (GTDB taxonomy): Bacteria > Acidobacteriota > UBA890 > UBA890 > WLXD01 > WLXD01. The sequence goes on from JAJCXT010000006.1 coordinate 32,718, forward strand.
ACGAGCTCGCTGGCGGCGTCCTTGAGCCGCAGAGCCAGATGATCCTCGCGCTCGATCACGTACCACTGCATTTCGCCCCACTGCATGACCGGGGTCTCCCCTTCCATGCCGACTACGTAGACCGACGGCGGGACAAGCCCCCACTCGCCCCCGGGCATGCCGACGTCGACTCCCTCTGTCGGGAAGAACTCGACTTCGGTTTCGGTGACGCTGAAGCGACCGAGCACGGGCGGCACGCCTTCCCGCGAGTACACGAGGTCGTTCTCGAGCGCGGAGCCGAACGTGTATTCGCCCGGGGTCAGCCAGTACAGGCCCGACAGCGACAGCCACCCGTCCGGCTTCACGAGTTCGCCGTGGCGCCAAGCACGCCAGTCCTCGACATTGGCGCGATGGGCCGCTGCATCGTATGCCTGCAGCTCCGGCGCCCGCTCCGGCGCCGGCTGGGTGCAGCCGGCCAGCACCACGGCTGCACCCAGCGTCGCCAAGACGGTCAGACGTCGCACTACTGCCCGCCCGCTTCGCCGCTGGTACCCGACTCGGTCGACTCGGTCTCGGCGTCGGCCTCCGCCTCGGCCTTCTCGGCGTCGGCAGCGTCGCGCGCGGCGGCCACCTCATCG
>JAJCXT010000007.1 GCA_029263295.1 Acidobacteriota bacterium
CCGGCGCATCGTTCGCCGCGGTTTCGCCAGGGCCGAGGTCGACGACACGCTCGGAATCTTCCTGAGCAACGCCTCCCGTTGGGCCATCCTGATCATGGCCGTGCTGGCCGCCCTCGGGATGTTCGGGATCCAGACCACCAGCTTCGCCGCCGTCATCGGTGCCGCCGGTCTCGCCATCGGCCTGGCGTTTCAGGGAACGCTCTCGAACATCGCGTCCGGCGTGATGCTGCTGATCTTCCGGCCGTTCAAAGTCGGTGACGTAATCAACGCTGCTGGTGTGACGGGCAAGGTCATCGAGATCGGTCTGTTCACGACCAGCTTCGATACTGCGGACAATCGGCGCATCTTCGTACCCAACGCGCTGATCTTCGGCGGCACGATCGAGAACGTCACGTTCCACGAGACGCGGCGCGTGGACGTTTCGGTGGGAACCGACTACGGCGCCGACCTCGATGAGGTGCGCGCCGTTCTCGAGCGTTCGCTCGTCTCGGTCGAGGGTATCCTCGACGACCCCGCGTCCCAGATCTACCTGCTTGAGCTCGGCGCGTCGTCCATCGACTGGGCCATCAGGGTCTGGTGCAGGAGCGGCGACTACTGGGACGTGCGCGAGGCAGTCACCCGCGCGGTCAAGGTCGAACTAGATGGCGCCGGCATCGGCATCCCGTTCCCGCAAATGGACGTGCACGTGGACGGGACGTCGGACTGCTAGAGACCAGTCAGCTAGGAAACCGTCTCGCTGGCGTCCCCCGTGGCACCCACTGCGTCGAGCACACTCTGCGCCACTTCCCGGAAGATCGAAGCGACGTCGCTATCTGGATGCTCCACGACATAAGGCATACCAGCGTCGCCGGCGATCGCGATCTGCGGATCGAGCGGCAGCGCGCCCAGGAACGGTACGTTCAGTTCCTCAGCCGTACGTTGCCCTCCACCCGTGCTGAACACATGGGCACGGTGGCCACACTCCGGGCACGAGAAGACCGACATGTTCTCGATCAAACCCAGGACAGGCACATCCACCTCCTGGAACATCCGGAGACCCTTGCGGGCATCGATGAGGGCCACATCCTGCGGCGTGGTCACTATGACTGCGCCATCCAGAGGCGATGACTGCGTCAGGGTGAGCTGCGCGTCTCCGGTGCCTGGCGGCAGGTCGATTACCAGGACATCAGAACCAGTCCAGTCGACGTCGCGGAGAAACTGCCGGATCGCCTTCATCACGATGGGGCCGCGCCAGATCACCGGCTCGTCCTCCGGCTGGATGAAGCCCAACGACATCAGGTTCATGCCGAACTTGTTCACCGGCAGCAATACTCGCTTGCCATCACGATCCTCGACGCTCGGCTGCTCGTGGGTGCCAAGCATCGTTGGTACCGATGGGCCATAGATGTCTGCGTCCAGAAGGCCAACGTTCTCGCCCAGTTGGGCCAGCGCAGCCGCCAGATTCACCGCCACCGTGGACTTGCCCACGCCACCCTTGCCTGAGGCAACCGCGATCACGTGTTTCACGCCTGGAATCGGCGTGCGGTCGTAGAGCGCCTCGGTGCGCGGAGGACCTGCCGCGGCCCTCGCCACGCGATCAGGACCGCCAGCGGGACCTGGACCGATTCCGGGCGTGGGCGGCATGGCTGCCTGAGGCGCACCCGTTCCACAGCCAGGATCTCCGCAACCGCCAGCAGGCGGGCCAGCGACCGCGGCGTCGGCCGGCGGCGTCGCGCCCGGGACCTGCCGTGGCATGGCTCCCTTCGACTGCGGCGCTGCGATCTCGATGCCTACTTCGGTGACGCCCTCGAGTTTCGATACTGCCTGGTGCGCGTCCTCGGCGATCCGCTCCTGGTGCGCAGGCGAACCGGTCGGGATATTCAGCCGCAGCGTGATCTTGCCGCCTTCGATGCTGATGGACTCGAGGAACCCGAACGACACGATGTCGCGGGACAGCCCCGGAAAGTTCACGGCGGTGAGCGCCTGGCGGACGTTATCTTCGGTCAGCGACACGTGCAGCCTCAATCGGGTTTCAATCGGAAGTAGTCAGCGAATCAGGAGGGACGATACCGCGCATGAAAACCGACCGCCCGCCGCCGGGCTTGTTGTTGGCCCCGGCCCCGATGATCTCCTCGCCGTCTTCGGCCATCTCCTCGGTGCGTTCATCACTCCGGGCGTGCACCACAAACGGTGCATTCAGGGCAATCAACGATGCAAATAGGACCCGGAGAGTGAGAATACCAACACAAACACCGATTTTCCGGCGACGACCCATTGCGACGTCGTGGATCAACCCGCTATTCTCCCGAGACTCTGCTGCTAGATGACTGTGCATCGCTTGGATACTGAGGGGTTGGGCGACTCCTCGACACCCGCAATTGACTGCCGTCGTTTCTTGGCTGCAGTCCCGAAATACCAAGACCCGGGAGGCGCGCTCTATGTCCTCTGACCTTATCCCTGTCAAGGTCAACGCCGGCATCGTGCCGGACGTCGCACTAGAAGATCTCACTGACAACCAAGCTTATCGTCAGCTTTACGTCTCGATCATCCAGCTCGCGATCAA
>JAJCXT010000008.1 GCA_029263295.1 Acidobacteriota bacterium
CGGGCGGCTGCAAGCATCTCCCGTGAGCTGTCCACGGCGATCACCTTGCCAACGAACGGCGCCAGCGACTCCGACATACGGCCGGTACCGCAACCCAGATCACCCACGACCCAGTCACTGTCGAGCAGGCCCAGGAGCGCCTGCAGATCGGCACGGTCGCCGAACATATCCCGACGCACGTCGTCCCACGTGGCAGCGGTCTCCGCGAAGAACTCCTGCGAACGCGACTTCCTTGTGGCCAGCACGCTGCGTACTCGGAGCACGTCCTGGCGCGCCGCCGGCAAACCGCCGATCCGATCGCGCACCAGACCCCACAGATCGCTGGCATCCGCGTCGAGTTCGCGGTGCGCCATGCGGTAGTGACGGCTCGTGCCGTCGGGCGTCGACGTCAACCAGCCCTCGTCCACGAGCAGCTTGAGGTGGCGGCTCACGGTCGACTGCGGCAGTTGCAGCACGGTGCAGAGCTCAGACACGGTGAACTCCTGACCCTCGAGAACCAGCAGCAGCCGCGACCGTGTCACGTCGGCCAGGCTGCCCATCCGGTCCAGGATGCGTCCCGGCGCGCTCCGTGCAATTAATCCGTTCATGCGGATAAACTGATGCAACCGTCTCGTGAAGTCAAGCCAGAGTCAGATGTTCTCAGCTGTGAGCTGAACCACGATTCCCGAGTAGGTGCCGGATACCTTGGCTCTGTTGATGTTGACCCGCAGCAGGATCTCGCCCCAGATGTGCCCGCTCGCTCCGGTTGACGGCACGACGATGTTGGTGCCTTCCCTGCCGGCAGCGGCAACTCGAGCACGCTGCACCCTGATTCTGTTGTTGCCGGGACCGGCGATCGTCGCATCCCTCTCGATGATGCTGATGGACACCTGGGTGTCACCGGATGCCGACACCGAGCGCATCGCCCACGCGTCCGGCACGGTTAGCCACAAACGCGGACCGCCAGTGAGTGGATTGCCGGTCGCGCTCCTGATGTCGGCATCGACACCCAGCGTACTGCCGGCCAGGCCCACGGTGGCCGACTGGTGGCCGACATTGGCCGGCTCCTTCCCCACGATGTAGTTGGTCAACTCGGCCGTGGTCAGGTCGAAGGTAATCTGATCCCAGTACCACAGGACGACGTAGTCGGGAAAATCAACGCCAACGTCGTACACCAAGGTCTGTGCCGACGCCGGTGCCACCTGAACCACGGTGGCGATGGCCAGCAGCAGGCACACCGCGGCCGATATCATCCAGGCGGTCACACGTTGTCGGGTTCTCGGCATCACTGATCCCTTACTCCAAGGGGCACTCCTACTCCAAGCGGCACTCCGCGCCCCAAGCCTGCGTTTCATCGTACCCAGCGTGAACGCCCAGCTTCAAACAGAAAACACTGACCCTGCATAATCGTGGCAACTAATGGTCAGCAATAGACATGAAACAGCATCCATGTCCCTGCTTGCGTGCCCGAGCGATCTCCTGGCGGCGGTGGGCGCGCCTCTTCTGGAATCTGCCGGCATGAGTGCCCGGACTACGGCACGGGTTGCTGGCCCGCACCCGCCGCTGCCGAGGAGCGGTGGATTCGCCACAGACCGTAGGTGAGCAATGGCAAGGCAAACAACGCCAGGAATCCATAGGCCATCAGCGTATATCCCTGCGCCACCAGCGCGATGATGCCGAAGCGCGAGAGCAGGGCGGCCAGCAGCAGCACCGCGAAGGTCAGCGCTCCGGCCTGCCGGCCGCTCAACGGCTCGCGACCAGCCTCGCGTAGATTGGCCGAGATCCGATCGGTGATCGCGTGGATCATGCCGACGCTCGTCTCGACCAGGGTCCAGAGCACAACGATCGCGTAGAGCGCCACCAGCCACCCGCCGTTGGTGCGTTCGAGCATGACCAGCCACGGCACCTCGGCGCCGAGAACCTCCGGGTCCGGATAGAAGCCGAGCACCGCCAGGTAGGTCAGCAGAAACGGTACGGTCGACAGCACGCCGGTGAGGATCCCCGCAGTGACCGCCTGCCAGCGCGCGGTCTGCCGGTCGAGCACGAACAGGGTGCTGGGCAATCCCGCCAGGTTGTAGCCCGCGTAGAGCAAGCCGATACCGAGAAGAGCGGCGATACCCGGCCCGTCGACCGGGTCGTGCGTGCCGGCTAGCGCCGGGCCGATGTTGGCAGAGGTCGCGCGAATGACGGATCCCGCGAAGAGCAGATAACCCGCGTACAGGACCACGGACCCGATCGACTTGAAGTGCTCGATCACGCGGCGGCCGGAAGCGTTGATCAACGCCACCAACACCATGATCAGGCCGACCCCAACCGCGTGCGGAAGCCCCAGCACCTGCTCACCGATCGCACCCGACGCAGCACTGACGACCGCGATGACAACAACGACCATCGTCACGTAGAGAACGTCGAACAACGGCCACAGCGGACCGATGAGTTCCCTCACCAGGCTGCGATAGTCGAAGGCGCGCGTCACCCGCGCAAACTCGTAACACGCGGCGGTAATCACCGAGAAGCCGGCGCCGATCGCCACCAGGCTCCAGAGGCCGCCGCGGCCAAACTGGGCGCCGTACTCGACAATCTCCCGGCCGGTAGCGTACGCGCCGCCAATCAACACCGACTGGAAGATGATCGCGGGAAGGAGCACCTGCTGCAGGGTTCGCTTCATCGCGCTCACTGGACCGGCCGCGACACGGGACGATCCAACTCCAGCTTCCACAGGCTGTGAGATTGGTCTGCCGGGTTGCGGTAAATCTCGACGGCGTAGCGGCGCATGAAGTCGATGAACTTCCGCCGCTCCGCCGGGCCCAGGCCATTCGCCTCGAGTGTCGCGAACTCGTTCACGAGCAGATGGGTGATGCCCATGTCGCGGAAGAAGGTGACGATGTCCGCGGGCGAGAATGCCGCGGTGAGGACCTTTTCGAGTCGAAAGTGCCCGAACGTATAGTCTGCGCGCCAGCCGTTCGGGAAAGGCGTCATCGCGCCGTCGCCAGGCATGTCGTAGTAGTAGCCCCACGTCTGCCCGTTCACCAGGAACAGTCGGTCGCCCGGGCCAAGGACACGATTCGCCTCCGCAATCCCCCCGTAGGGTGGCAGCCTGCTGATGATGTACTCCTCCCGCGTTACTTCCCCACGCCAGTACGCCAGGTCCTTGTCCAGGTACGCCTCGGCATAGGCCTCGTTCAGACTGAGACCGATGAACACCAGCATCGCCGCCTGGGCCAATCGCCCACGCCGGCCGGTGGCGAGCACGGCCAGCAACGCCGAGGCCGCCGGGAGAATCGGCAACATGAAGCGCACCTGCGTCGTGGTCAAGGCCCAGGTGAACACGAACACGCTTCCGAAGACCGCGATCATGCGCAGGTCGCGCTCTCGCGAGCGCAGCAGCGCCAATGGCGCGAGCAGATAAACGGGGGTGAGGATGCCGTCGTAGAAGCGGTAGTCAAACTTCGCATCCACGAACACGCGGTAGATCGAGGATAGGCGTTCGCCCAGCGTACGTTCGTACCCGGCGCCGTACTGTTGTTGCCAGGCCATGGCGAGCCTGGCCTGCTCCCCGCTCCAGTTCACCGCATCAGTGAGTTCGAGGGGCAAGACCTCGAACGGGAAGAAGGGCCAGCCTGTGATCCACCAGGTGCGTGCCAGGTGTGGCAGGAACATCACGAACCCGACCCCACCTAGCGCCACCAATCCGAACGGAACCGTGGGTGGCCGGCTGACCAGGTGTTCCACCAGCACCATCAAAGACAGCAGGAGCACTAGCTGCAGGCCCGTGTACTTCAGCGACCAGGCTCCCCCGGCGAGCAACCCTGCGAGGACCGCCCACTTCCACGCCGCCCATTCACTCTCCTGTCGCTCGCGGACGTAACGAATCGTCACCACCAGAGCAAGGAAGACGTAGAGGGTGTACGCCAGGTCGATGTAAGCCAGGTGTCCCACGATGAGGATCTGCGGGATCGTCAGGAAGGTAGCGGTTGCCAGCACGGCCGCTGGTCGATCGGCGAGCGTGCGCGCGTAGCCGTAGATCGCCAGCATGCCGAGGAAGCCGAACAACAGGTGAAACAGGTGCGCCGCGGCCTCGCCCCCGAACTCCAGAGCGAACATGTAGAGCATCTGCACGTTCATCGGGTAGTAGGCCAGCACGTTGTCGGTAAACGGCGGCAGGAAACCTACCTGCAGGATTCGTTTCGGAACCTCGAGGTGATAGACGATCGCGTCGATACCCACCGCTGGCAGGTAACACCACACACCCATGGCGACGAAATAGGCGACTGCCCCGCCCAGACCGACCGCCAGGGCACGATCCTGTCGCGCTTCGCGCAGCACTGCTACAACGGCGCTCCGGGCCTGAGGCAGTGCGAGGCCAGCCAGCAGAATCACCGCGGCGAACATGGCCAGCAATAGCGGACGGCCGACGATCGGCACGCCAGTGAGGTACCCGAACATGGACGCGCCATAGAGCGCGTAGCAAAAAACCAGGATGCCCAGGGCGGTCTCGACAGCGACCTGAAGACCAACGTGGCGCAGAGTCCACCGCGGCCTGACGAGCCTGCTACCGACGTACCAGGACGCCAGTGCCGTACATACCACCTGCACGAGCGCGATCAAGAAGCTCCCCTCCCCTGGACGCACACGTTGCCCTGTCGGCGGGCGGTGGCGTATCGTCCCCTGGAATCAGCCAGCGAAACGCGGCGGCATCCCCCAATCCCCGACACCAGGACCAACATGCGCAGACTGCTCGCCTTTTCGGCCGCCATGCTACTCGCTTCCGCCACGCTGAGCCAGGCGGTCGCCGGCCCTGCCGACGAAGGCGACAACTGGCCTAACTGGCGTGGCCCTTCTCGCGACGGCAGCAGCGCCGAGACGGGACTCCCACTGGAATGGACCACCACCGAAAACATCGCATGGAGTCTGGAGTTGGATTCCTGGAGCGGGTCCACGCCGATCATCTGGGGCGAGACGGTTTTCCTGAGCGTCGCGGACGGCGAGAGCCTGTGGCTCTGGGCCCTGAATCGCGATAGCGGCGAGAAGCTCTGGCAGGGATTTCTCTCTGACGGAGATCACACGGAGCGCAAGCAGAACATGTCCTCGCCGTCGCCGGTGACCGATGGCGAGCACGTCTGGATCATGACCGGCACAGGCATCCTGAAGGCGTTCGACTTCGAGGGCAACGAGCGCTGGAGCCGTGACATCCCGGCCGACTACGGCGACTTTGGACTCCAGTGGGGGTACGCCTCTTCGCCCCTGCTGTACGACGGCGCCTTGTACGTGCAGGTACTGCACGGGATGAAGACGGACGATACGCCGTACGTGCTACGAATCGATCCGGCCACCGGGAAGACCGTGTGGAAGGTCGAGCGCCCCACCGAGGCGATCATGGAATCTCCTGATTCCTACACGACCCCGGCGCTGCTCGAGCACGAGGACGGCGACGAGATCATCATTACCGGTGGCGACGTCGTTACTGGTCACGACCCGGCTAGCGGAGAAGAACTATGGCGGCTGGACGGCCTCAACCCCGACAACCAACGGAACTACAGAATCGTCGCTTCACCGTTGATCCACGACGACATCATCTACGCGCCCACGCGGGAGCGACCTCTACTCGCGATCCGGGCGGGCGGGCGCGGTGATATCACCGAGACGCACAGGCTCTGGTCGTTCAACAACGGCCCGGATGTGCCCACGCCGGTGACCGACGGCAAGTACTTCTACAGCATCAACGACAAGGGCATCGCCTACTGCCTGGATGCCAGGACCGGCGAGAACATCTACGGTCCGGTCCGCCTGGCAGTAGCCACCTACAGTGGCTCTCCTGTGCTGGCCGACGGCAAGATCTACATCACCAACGAGGATGGCTTGACCAGCGTGATGAAGGCCGGACCGGAGTTCGAGGTGCTGGCCGAGAACGACCTCGGTGACTACACCTTGAGTTCACCGGCGATCTCCGACGGCCAGATCTTCATCCGCACCGCCAGCGCCCTTTATGCGATCGGCCAGCGCCGCTGAGTTGCCCGCGCGGGCGGGCCGAGCGGCGCGTGCTCTCGGCCTTGGGCTTGGCCTCTGCCTGAGCCTCGCCGCGAACGGGTGCAGCAGTGAGCCGCCCCACCCCGGGCCCGACTCGGCGCTGCAGGTGGACATCGACGTTCTTGCTGAAGGCACCGTGATCCGCAATACGGACGGCTCGATGTGGCAAGGGCCCGCGCGGCTCGTGCCCGAAGCCACCATTGGTTCTACGGATGGCCCGAGCGAGCTCATGTTCGGCCGCATCGCGGATTTTGAAGTTACGGCAGAGCACATCTACGTACTCGAGGCCCAACCACCACTCGTGCGCAAGTACGATCACGACGGCAACTGGATTGCCGACCTCGGCGGTCGCGGCCAGGGGCCGGGGCAGTTCGAATGGCCGGCGGGGCTAGCGGTGGACGCGACACAAGAGCAGGTCTACGTCCAGCATAGAGAGCCGTGGAGGCTCGCGAGAGTCAGCACCAACGGGGGCCGCCCCGGCACCCTCGAGGTCGAACTGCCCGCGGCCGAGGCGGACATGGTGCTCACGCCCGCCGGTCTTGCCCGTGCCGTCGTGCTGGAGCGCGCCGAAGGGCGGTTCGAACGGAGTATCGCCCTCGAGTGGCTACCTCTCGACACGCTCGATCCCACGCGTGTGCCGCTGGAGGGCGCCGGATTGTCAGCGATCTGGACAGCCACCTGTGATGGTGGGGGCGCTATCGCCATACCGATCCCATTCGCGCCCGAAGTCCAGTGGCTGCTGTTCCGCCACGGCGGGTACGCACTCGGCAGGTCGGACGAGTATCGCTTCGTCATCCACTCGGCGGACGGTTCTACGCGGACGGTGCACAGGTACTGGACACCGGTCCTCGCCAGCGCCGCAGAGCGTGAGTGGCGAACTCGCCTAGCGCGCAGCGGAGCCAGCTGCGGAGGAGGAGCGTCCCCGTGGAATGGTCCGGACGCACCAGCTTCCAAGCGCGCCTTTGACTCCTTGTTCAGCGATGGGGCCGGGCGGATTTGGGTCGTTCGCGAGGGAAACGGCCAGCCACTTGGCGACTGCGCCACCGCGGGCGAGCCGCTCTCGGAGTGGCGGCAGCGCCCCTGCTGGGAAGCTCCGGTGCTGGTCGATATCTTCGACGAGGAAGGTAGATTCCTCGGCCCGCTCAACCTGCCCGACGGGCTACGCCTCCACCCGCGCCCCGCCGCGAAAGGCGACCGCATTCTCGCTGTCACCCTCGACGCGGGGGGAAACCCCAACCTGACCTGGTATCGGCTGCAACGACCGACCGCGTCACCCTGACCCGCGGCCCTTCAACTCACCGCGTGCGCAGCGCCGACGAGGGCTCCACGTGTGAGGCGCGCAGTGCTGGAACCAGGTTGGCGATCACGCCGACCATGCACAGCGCCGCGGCGGCCGCCACGTACGCCAGCACGTCGACCGAACTGACGCCGTAGAGCAGCGCGCCGAGCATGCGCGTGGACGCCAGGCTCAGCACGATGCCGATTCCCGCGCCGATCAGGATCAGGCGCATGCCTTGGCCGAGCACCATCCGGACGACGCTGCGACGATCCGCGCCGATCGCCATCCGTATGCCGATCTCGCGTGTCCGCTGGGACACCGCGAAAGCGATCACTCCGTAGACGCCGACCGATGCCAGCAGAGCGCCGATGACACCGAGCAAGCCCAGCGCCGCGGCCGCGAGGCGAACCGGGAAAAGGCTCAGAGCCAGATGCTCGCTGATGGTCTCGACCTCCATGACGGCCAGACCCGGGTCCATCTCCCGGAGGATCTGACGCATGGCTGTGAGTACGGCCGCCTGGTCTCCCTGGGTACGCGCAAGCAGGCTGCCAAAGCCACTGGCGTTGTCCTGGGCGTAGGGCACGTAGATGTTCCGTGTCGGTCCCTCGCCCAGAGTCGACACCTTGTGCTCGCTATGGATGCCAACAACTTCGGCAAAGGGACCGTCGGCGCCACTCACGGAGAGTCGCTTGCCGATGGGGGCTTGCCCGGGCCAGAGATCGGCCGCCAGCACCTCGTTGATGATCACCACGGGCGGCGCCTCTTTGACATCCGCCGCGGTGAAGCGTCGTCCCTGGTCGATGCCGATGCCCATGACGTCGAAGTAGTTGGGATCCACCGACGTCGTCATCACGGAAGGAGGGTCCTCGCCGGGCGCCAGTTGCTGCCCCTCGAGGTATACGTCGCGGCTCGTCACCATGGTGGACTCGAGCGGCAGCCGCTCCGCGAATGCCACCTGCGTGACACCGGGAAGCGCCGCGATCCTGTCCATGGCGCGGAGATAGAAGTCCTGGGCCTCGTCCGGGCTGTAGCCCTGGAACGCGAGGGCGGCGCCCATATTGACGACGGACTCGGTAGCGATGCCCGGGTCGATCGACTGCGCGTTCTGCAGGCTACGCACCATGAGGGCGGCTGCGACCAGCAACACGAGCGAGAGCGTCACCTGGGCCACGACCAGGCTGCTGCGCAAACGCGACCCTCTCAGTCGGCCGCTATCACCCGCCTCGTCGCCACGCAACGACTGTGAAAGATCGGCGCGCGTCGACCGCAATGCCGGCACCAGGCCAAACGCGAGCCCTGTGAGCATCGCGACGACGGCGGTGAACAGCCACACCCGCCCGCTAACATCCACGGCCAGCGAAATGGGCACCATGATCGGCGGCTGTATTGCCAGCAGCAGTTGCAGAGCCGACTTGGCGATCACCACGGCCAGGAGGCCTCCGATGAGCGACAGCATCATGCTCTCGGTGAGCAACTGACGAACAAGTCTGCCGCGACCGGCTCCCAGGGCCAGGCGGATGGCGATTTCCTGCCTTCGCACCGAGCCGCGCGCCAGCATCATGTTGGCCACGTTCGCGCATGCAAGCAGCAGGACCAGCCCAACGAGTCCCATGAGCACGCCGGCAGCAGGCAACATTGCCTTGTCGATCCCAGGCTCGATGCGCAGATCCGAGGCCTGGAACAGGGTGAATCCCATCTCGCCATTCGTGTCGGGGAAGTCCTGGCCGAGCTGGACACCGATCGATACCACATCCGCCGTGGCCTGTTCGATCGTCGTGCCCGCGCCCAGGCGGCCGATCACATGAAAGGAGTGCGAGCCGCGCCGCTCGAGGCCACTGGTCGCGCCGGTAACCGGCCGCAGGGCCTCCCCCGCGAATGTCGGCAGCCAGAAGCTGACTTCCAGCGGCGGGACGAGCCCCGTGTAGCGGTCGTCCACGACGCCGATGAGCGTGTGAGGACTGCCCCCGAAACGCAGTTCGCTACCCAGCGCCGCCTCGGTACCACCAAGGCGATCGCGCCAGAACTTCTCGCTCACCATCGCCACGTTGTGGTTTCCCGCGACGTCTTCCTGCGGCGCGAACGTCCTGCCCACGAGCGGCGGAATTCCGAGGACACCGAAGTAGTTCGCCGACACCGACTCGCCGAATACGAAATCAACCTCGCCGTCGGCGTTGTACGTGGCGATCTCGGTGCGCACGGCGGCCAGGCCGGTGAAGGACCCGGCGTTCTCACGCACATCCAGAAAGTCTGGATAGGACATGAACATGTCGCCGAATTCCGTTCCGTCGCGGCCCAGGCGCACGACCGAGTCCGGATCGGCGGCCGGCAGGGGCGTGAACAACAAGGCATCGACGAGGGTAAACATCGTCGTGTTGAAGCCAATGCCCACCGCCAGCGACACGATCGCGACGGTCGAGAACATCGGGCTCTTCACGAGCATGCGGAGGCCAAAACGAATGTCGGCAAGAAGATCGGTCATCAGGCTCGCACCGGGGGATCGGTCGGTTCGGTTGGGGAACTGGCCCAGGGGGTCTCGACGATCGCGCTTGGCGTGCCCTCCCTCCAGGACCATGTGATCGAGGTTGCCGAAGCGGCGCTCGGCGTCGCGTCGCGCGGATGCCGGGTCCATGCCCGCCGCGACGTTGTCGTCGGCGCACAGGGCGATATGAGCCAACATCTCTTCGCGGATCTCGTGCTCGAGACGGCGCCCACCGGCACCGGTCGCGAACTGCCGCCGCAGGAAGCTCAGCATCAGTTCGACTCCAGTACCTTGCCCACGGCGCTCGAGAACTCGCTCCAACTACTGCTCTCGGCGTCCAACTGCGTCCGCCCTTCAGGCGTCAGTTCGTAGAACTTCGCTCGACGCTTCGTGTCGGTGACCCCCCAGTCGGCGACGATCCAGCCGCGCTTTTCCATGCGGTAAAGCGCCGGATCCATAGAGCCTTCCTCGACGTCGAGCACCTCGTCGGTGGCGGCATGGATCGCCTTGGCGATGCCGTAGCCGTGCGCCGGGCCGCCGCGGAGCGTCCTCAACACGAGCAAATCCAGGGTTCCTCTCAGCAGGTCCATTCCATCGTCTCCAGGAGTCGATTCGGCCGGCGCCGCCAATCCTTAGGCTTCCTATACTTAGAAACTCTAGGGATGTTACTTACCTACTAGAACGGTGGCAAGCGGCCATTAGTTTCATGTTGTTCGCCGAGCCCCTCGCTTTTGTCCCGCGGACGATACGATGGCTCCAGCCAACGACACCCTGACGGATGCCCTCATGCCGCTTTCCTCCAGAACCATGCGTCCTCGCCCGTCCCTGGTGGCCATGGCCGCACTGGCGATCGCGGCGACACCGAGCCTCGCGCACGATCTCGGCACCACCGAGACGTTGATCACGCTGGGTGAACAACGGTTCGAAATCGTCATGGAATGCGACCTCGATGCGCTCGCCCTCGGCGCCGCTCCCACCGCCGACGATGCCGAGTTGCTGGCGGCCCTCGAGGCCATGGACGGTGCGCGCCTGGCCGAGACCATCACCGACCTGCGCCAGCTTTTTGCCCGCAGGGTGCGGCTGTTCGCGGGCGACGCGCGCATCGACTTCGAGGTGGAATTCCCCGACCGCGAAGCCGGCCACACACTCGGCATGACGCCGCCGACCTTTCTTGGTCTCTCAGCCCGGCTTCGAGGGGCCCTCCCGTCCAGCTACGAGACCCTGCGCTTCCGGCTGTCGCGCGCGTTCCCCTCGGCACAACTCACCGTGATCGATGCGAACGGCGAGATCCTGCTCGAGGAGTTCGTGCCCCGAGGCGAGGACAGTTCCTACTTCACGGTAGGAGCTGGATCGGCCCCCGAACGAGGCCAACGGAAGCGAGCAACCGGATTCGGCTATTTGCTCCTGGCTGTGGCCCTGATCGCAGCGGCCGGCACCATGGCCTGGCGCCGAGCAAGCTTGCACGCGTAGCGCCGTCGCACGTACGATCAACCCTCTGGACGCCGACACGCTCGCGCGTCCTCCCTAGCGCGATTCCCTTCTCGCTCCCGAGATGATGCCCATGCCTAGCCGTTCTTCTGCCTCGATGTTCCGAACCACGGCGATATGCATGGCTGCTCTCTGCGCCACGCTCGCGATCGCCGCCTCCCCGGCCGCGACCGACGCCACCGAAGAATGGAGTTCATGGCGTGGCCCGTCGCAGAACGGCGTATCTCCAGCGACCGGGCTGCTGTCGGAATGGACCGTGGACGGGCCGGGTCAGCTCTGGCGCGCGGAACTCATCGGACGTTCCACGCCTGTCGTGTTCGATGGCCGCGTGTGCGCCAACGGGCGCGCCGGCGAAGGCGTCGAGATGCGCGAGACTGTCGCCTGTTGGGACGCGGCCTCGGGCGATCTGCTGTGGCAACGCTTCTACAGCGTCTACAACACCACCGTGCCCTTCACTCGCGTTGGCTGGGGCAGCATCGCGGGCGATCCGGAGACGGGCAACGTCTACGTGCTCAACATCGACGGTCACTTCAGCGCCCTCGATCCCCACGGCAACACGGTCTGGGAGATCCGCCTGTACGAGGACTTCGGCCGCGCTTCGGGCTACGGCGGGCGCACGAGCACCCCGGTGATCGACGAGGGTCGGGTGCTCCTGGGCATCATCGCCAACAGCTGGGGCCCGTTCGGACCGCCGCGCCACCGTTATTACGCCTTCGACAAGCACGATGGCAGCGTGATCTGGACGTCCAACCCGACCACGGAGAACGTCAAGGACCGCAATACACAGGCCGTCCCGATCGTCACTGAGATCGACGGCCAGCGCCTGATGATCGGCGGCGCAGCCGACGGCTGGATCTATGCGCTCCAGGCCCGCACCGGCGCCCTGGTGTGGAGGTTCCAGCTCTCCAAGCGCGGCATCAATGTTTCTGTCGTCGAGCAGGACGGAATCGTCTATGCCGCTCACAGCGAGGAGAACCTCGACGAAGGCGTCCTCGGGCGAGTGGTCGCTATTGATGGCCGCGGCGAAGGTGACATCACCCGCACCCACGAGTTGTGGCGCGCCACCGAGGTCCCCATCGGCTTCGGCTCGCCGTTACTGCATGACGGCACACTCTACGTGCTCGACAACTCGGCCAACCTCATCGCTTTCGACGCCAGCACTGGCACGCAGCGGTGGGAGCAGAACATCGGCAACGTGGGCAAGAGTTCGCCAGTGTGGGCCGACGGCAAGATCTACGCTACGGAGGTCAACGGCACCTTCGTGATCCTGCGCCCCGGCGCCGACAGCGCCGAGGTTCTCGACAGCGAACGTGTCGAGATGCCCGACGGGCGACATGCCGAGATCTACGGCTCTCCCGCCATTGCCTACGGTCGAATCTTCTTCACTACCGAAGCTGGGATCTTCGCCATCGGCGACGGCTCCGTGCCGGCAGTCCCGGCCCCGCTGGCGACACAGGCGCGCCCGATCGCGCCTGTCGGAGCTGAACCGGCCACCCTGACCGTGGTACCCGCCGACGTGAACGCCGACCCCGGCCAGGCCATCGACTTCGAGGTTCGCGCCTTCGATGCATCGGGCAACCTCATCGGCACGCGTACCGCCGAGTGGTCGCTGCAGGGCCTCACCGGCGATGTCGATGGCGACGGGCACTTCGTCGCCGACGCGAACGCCGGCAGCCAGGCGGGTCATCTCGTCGCGACGATCGGCGAACTGACGGCGCGCGCTCGCATTCGTGTCACCGGCTCGCTGCCCTACTCCGAGGACTTCACCTCCGGCCAACGACCCGGATACTGGATCGGCGGGGGACGCTTCAATACCGCGGAACTCGAGGGTGAGCCGGTACTGCAGAAGCCCCAGTCGCCGAGCGGCATCCACCGCCACGTCGCCTTCACAGGTCGCGACAGTGCAACGGGCGTGACGGTGCAGGTAGACCTCTACGGTACTCAGGAAGGCCGTCGGCGCCCTGACGGCGGCGTCGTGAACAGCGGCTACACGCTCGATCTGGCCGGCAACCATCAACGCCTCGAGATCCGTTCGTGGGCCTCGGAACTGCGCATGATGCAACGCGCGCCGTTCGCATGGGAGATGCACACCTGGTACACCGTCAAGCTACGGGTAGACCAGGAGGCAGACCGTGCCGTGATTCGTGCCAAGGTCTGGCAGCGAGGCACTCCGGAGCCCGCCGATTGGACGCTGGAAGTCGAAGATCCGTTCCCTGTCCGCAACGGCGCGCCGGGCATCTATGGCTACTCTCCGGTTGATATCTACTACGACAACTACAAGGTGACGGTGAACGAATGACGTCTCTCAAGGGGATCTCGATCCTGACTCTGACCGCCGCCCTCGGCCTCGCGGGCAGCATGGCCGTACGCGCCGGCGCGCCGGCGTTCGCCGCACAGCAGGAACGAAGCATGTTCGCCGGGCAGCCGAGCCGCAACATGGTCTCGTCCGAGACGGGACTGCCGGACGAGTGGGACGTGCGCTCGGGCCTGAACGTGAAGTGGTCAGCCTCCGTCGGCTCGCAGACCTATGCGGGCCCGGTCGTCGCTGGCGGCAAGGTGTTCGTTGGCACCAACAATGAGGGGCTCCGTAACCCCGACTTGCCCAACGACCGTGGTGTTGTCATGGCGTTCGACGCGGAGACCGGCGAGTTCCTGTGGCAGTACGCCACCGACAAGCTGTCGGCGGGCCGGGTCAACGACTGGCCGTTGCAGGGTGTCTGCTCGACCCCTTACGTGGACGGCGACCGCCTCTGGTACGTGTCCAACCAGGCTCATGTCGTGTCCCTCGACACCGAAGGACACCGCGACGGCGAGAATGACGGCGCGGTGAAAGACGAGGTCCACAACTCGCCGATCGATGGCGACGTGCTCTGGTCGTACGACATGATCGGCGAGGTCGATGCCTTCCCGCACAACCTCGCAACCAGCTCGCCCCTGATAGTCGGCGACCTGGTGTTCGTATCGACCGGCAATGGCGTGGATGAGGGACACATCAACGTTCCCTCGCCGTTCTCGCCCAGCTTCCTCGCGCTCAACAAGAACACTGGCGAGTTGGTGTGGGAGAACTCCGACGCCGGCGAGGACATCCTGCACGGGACATGGACCAATCCCACCTACGCGGTGGTCGGCGGAACACCGATGGTGATCTTCCCGGGCGGCGACGGATGGGTGCGCGCGTTTGTGCCTGAGACGGGCGAGGTCATCTGGACGTTCGATGCCAACCCCAAGGACTCCGAATGGGCCCTGGGCGGCCGCGGCACGCGCAACAACATCATTTCGACCGCCGTGGTCTACGACGACAAGATGTACATCGGCGTCGGTCAGGACCCCGAGCATGGTGAGGCACCTGGGCACTTCTGGGTCGTCGACATCAACGGCACCGGCGACATCACCGACAACGTGGTGTGGCATCGCGGTGGCGAGGAGTTCCATCGCACGATCTCGACAGCCGCGATCCAGGACGACATCCTCTACATCTCTGACCTCTCCGGCTTCCTGTACGCGCTCGATGCGCAGACGGGCGAGCACTACTGGACCTACGACACCTTTGCGGCGGTCTGGGGATCGGCCTTCGTGGCCGACGGCAAGGTCTACCTCGGCGACGAGGACGGCGACATCATCGTGCTCGAGGCGGGCAAGGAAATGGTCGAGTTGAACGAGATGAACATGGGCGCCTCGGTCTACACCACCCCGTACGCGAAAGACGGTGTGCTGTACGTGCTGTCGCGCAACCGCCTGTTCGCGCTCGAGGTTGGCGCCCAGTCGGAGCCGATGAACTAGGCGCGACCGTGGACGGCCGGCGGCAGCGGATCAGGCGGCGCGGTGGAGCTTGTGAAAGAATTCCGCGTCCTCCGCCACGAGACCTTCGAGCGCTTCGGCGACATGTGCGTCGAAGTGACTGCCCGAACCCTCGCGGATGATGCTCATCACGCGTTCGATGGGCATGCCCTCACGATAGGGCCTGTCTGAGCTGCACGCGTCGAACACATCGGCCACGGCCACGATACGGGCGTTGGGGTCGAATTCCTCCGGCCCGATGCCGTAGGGGTAGCCGCGCCCATCCATGCGCTCGTGATGCTGGAGCACGATGGGCAGAACGTCGGCGTAGGCCCGGATGGGCTCGATGATGCGGGCGCCAATTACCGGGTGCGCCTTCATCGCGTCGTACTCCTCGTCGGTGAGCTTGCCCGGCTTGTCCAGGACCGCGTTGGGAACGCCGATCTTGCCGATATCGTGCAGGAGGCCACCACGGTTGATGATGTCCAGTCGGACGGCGGATACGCCCATGTACGTACCGAGTCTCAGCGAGAGGCTGGTCACACGCTCCGAATGGCCGGTCGTCCAGGTGGACTTGGCATCGACCGCCCCAGCCAGTGCCAGCAGGGCGCCCTGCTTCATGTCGTCCAGTTCAGTCACCAGCGTGGCATTGGCCAGCGCCACACCAAGCTGATCGGCGACCTGTCGCAGTTGAGTGAGGTCATCGGTGTCCAGCGCAGCGCCCGAGGCGTCGCCCACGAGCAGCGCGGCGACACAATGGCCGTCGGTTTCGATGGGCATCGCTACGACCGTGCGCGCGCCATGGTGGAGCAGCGGCGCAGCGCAGGCGGGCATGGCTGCCGGATCACCGAACACGACCCAGTGTCCATGTCCGGCTGCCAGCTTCGCTTCCATCTCGCCAATCACACGCTCGCTGTGCAACAGACCCATCTCGCCGCCCACGTACACCGTGGCCTCCTCGGGCGACTCGCCGGCCATGGCCACGCCGAACACGAGATCCGGATAGGTCTTCTGCAGGGCACCCAGGGTGCGGGTCCGGACCGTGTCCATTTCCACCGACGACAGAATGGCGCGATCGATCTCCGCCACAGTCGACAGGTGGGCAAACTGGCTCTCGAGCCGCGACGACATGAAGTTGAACGACTCTCCCAGTTCGCGAAATTCGTCATTACTGTTGATCTGGACGCGGTGCGTGAAGTCCCGCTCACTTATCCGTTTCGTCGCCGCGAACAGGTCGTCCAGCGGCGTCAGACTGCGCCGGATCTGGCTGATCGAGAGCAACAGTACGATCCAGAGGCTGGTGAGCCCCAGGAGCACGTATTCGCGGCCGAAGCCGGCAGCCCGCTGCATGGCGGTGGTCTTCTCGGTTAGCGAGATGAGCACCAGACCGGGATGACCGAAGTTGTGCCGCAGCGGCAACGACCAGCGTCCGCCGAAGTAGTCCATGCCCAGAATCTTGGTATCGAACTGCCTGCCGGCGGCCCTGGAGCCAATGATCGACAGCGTGTTCGTGTACTCAGTCGCCAACGTCGACAACAGCGGCGCACCGGCCGGGGTGAGCACGATGACGTCGGTATTGCTCGGTAGAACAGCCTGCAGGCCCGCCCCCCAGCCGTAGCCGGGCTCTATCGCGGCCACAAGGTGCGTACCGTCGGCGAGCGGATACCAGATGACGGCTGCCGTCGACTCGGACTCCAGCGCCCGAGGGAAGGTGATCGCCGGAAGGCCGGCGGCCAGCCGCGCCTGGTCGACGGGGCGTAGTCCGGCCAGGGAGAACTCGGCACCCACGCGCGCAGCGAGTCGCTCGCCATCGACGTGAACGATACCGACGAGGCGGTCCGGAAACTCCTGAACCATCGTCAGGGGCAGACCCTGATCGAGCCGTTCGCCAGCAAACTCGAGCTCCTCGAGAACAAACAGGAAGCGCTCGAGCATCGACATGCCGAGGTTCTTCGTGGCGTCATGCAGCCGCTCGCGTGCCTGCCCCTCGAGGTCCGCACGCGCTGCCCGATAAGACACGACTGCCAGCGCGGTCACCGGCAGCACAGCGCATAGCGCGAACACGCCGAGCATGCGGCGGCCAAGCCGGCTGGTCAGGTAGTGCGTTCCCGTGTAGGCCATCTAGAACTCCGAGGCCGGGCCGACATAGATGCCGTTGTTGGCGCGGATGATGTCGTCGGCCGACACGGGAGTGTTGAGCGGTGCCAGAGTCTGCCCGTCGGGGCCCATGCTGTAGAGGTCATAGTCGGAG
Source organism: Acidobacteriota bacterium (assembly GCA_029263295.1). Taxonomy (GTDB): domain Bacteria; phylum Acidobacteriota; class UBA890; order UBA890; family WLXD01; genus WLXD01. The sequence goes on from JAJCXT010000008.1 coordinate 17,281, forward strand.
TTCAACGGCACGAGGAAGCGATCCTTCCTGAGACCCCCGACGCCGTTGCGACCCTCGATCACCAGGTACCGATACGCGCCACCCCACGGGTCGATCTGGCCATCGAGTCCAGCCTCCGCCAGCGAGGTAGGGTAACGCCCGTTCAGGTCCCGATAGCGCTGCAGATCGAGGCTGATCGCGGTAATGACCATCGAGGCCTCGGTGACCCTGCCGCGTTCACGAGCGTCGATCAGCGACGGGACCACGATCGCCGACAGCGTCGCGATCAAGGCGGTGACAATCATCATTTCCAGCAGCGAGAAACCCGAGCTTTCGTTGCACCATCTCGAGAACCGGCTCGCGCGGGCCACGGGCGCCTTCATGGCCTGCCCGCCTTGAGCCACTCGAAGCTCGACTGATTGTGCAGCCGAATCGTCGAGTTGGATGCGTCGTAGTGGAAGGCAAACTGCATGTCCGCGCCATCGACGAGATAGGTGACTCTGAACAGGCGCCCGCGAGGATGGGGCTCCGTGGTGACGCGAGTAATCGAGTACACCTCCAGGCCATCGCCACCGGTGCCGAAGCGGAGAATCTCGGTCTGGATCTCGAAGAAGCGATCCGCATAACGAGGCTCGGTGGTCGCCCAGCGACCAAGGACCTCCGCCGGGAGATTCTCGCTCGGGGTCGCGCAGCCGCTCGCTAGCAGGCCGAAGGCGAGGATCAGCCCTGCCAGGTAGAAACAGGAGCCGCGTCTGGCCATCATCAGTGCTCCTCGCGCCACTCGATGGCGAGCAGGCCGCCGCCGCTACCGCCCCAGGCCAGCGCCGTGTCGAGATCGGGCCAGATGACCGTGTTGTCAGTCAAGTGCGTCCCTTCGGCGACCCGGTTCAGCAGGCTGAAGTTATCGGCCGCGTCCTCGACCACGACGACTCCGTTCAGCGTCGATGCGCCCTGCATCTTCAGTTGCTCATGAACGATGAGGCTGCCCCGATAGTCCGATACCCCGCTGACGAAGACGTCCCCGCCGGTCACTGCCAGCAGGCCGCCGTAGCGCGAGTTCAGATGGAAGTCGCCGGCGAATTCCACGGATCCTTCCGCGAACAGAGACAGCTCGACCGGGGCGCCCGCCGTGCCCCCAGAGCCGGCCACCTTGACGCTACCTTCCACATAGAATGCGCCCGCATCGCCGCTGGCAGGGTCATCGAGCAGCCAGTCGCCGGAGCCCTGATAGTGCCAATTGCCCCACGGGTTCGTGCCGCCAACGGTGTCGAACTGCACCGTCCCGTCGGGAAGGCAGATCTTGCCGTCGACGCTCAGCGTGTACTCGGCGTACTGGGCGAACTCAGCCGGGTCGACAGGGGAGATGTCCGTGGGCGGTTGACCGTCGTGGGCCATCTCGTAGTCGTTGACCGCGGCGGCATCCAGAACGCTGCCCTGAATCTCGGGGTTACTGGAGTAGATGTCGAAGAGGCCAGCCGACCAGGCGCCGCCGTCGACACGGCGGTTGTTGATCGACACGTTGTCATTGGAGAACACGGACGACAGGGCACCAACCAACTCGACGCCCGCGTCGATCGTCACGTCGTTGTTCGTGAGGACTCCGTAAGGCGGAGCCCATCCAGCGCCCGCTCCATCCTCGAGCACGACCCTGACCGTCTGCGTGACCCCGCGTATCGCCCCGGTTGCGAGCAGATGGTAGCGGCCGTCAGCGTCCACGCTGGTGTCGCTGTCACCGTCGTCGTTGTCGGTTAGCACCGCGGTGTACGAACCGCCAGCAGCTCCTATGGCGATCGCGCTGGCGCCAATCACGAGCCCGTCGTCGGTGGTGCCCGCGGTGCCATCGGTACCGGCCAGCAGACCGGCAAGATCACCCTCAGCGGCAGTGATCTCGAGCATCGCATGTTCGATGCCCGACTCTGCCAGCGCCAGTGCCTGGGCCTGGCGCAGGCTGTTGTTGGCCAGCGACCACTCGACGCTGCCAACGATCATGCTGGAGAAGGTGAGCACCGTGAGACACATGACCAGCAGCAGGGAAATCAGGATGCTGCCGCGGCAATCAGTGCGCGCGCGAAGGCGTGTGTCAGACGACGGCAACATCTCAGCCCCCGTCCACGAGTTTGGTCAGGAAGGCGTCCTGGTTGCGCACCAGAACATCAGCGAAAGACTGGTAACTTGGTGTGGCCTCGCCCTGAATCGCCCGGGCCGCATCGGCGAGCGCCACCGAGACACGAATCGATCGCACCTGGTCGCGCTGGGCCTCGGCAAGGCTTCCTCCGCCGGCGGTGATCTCGGCGCCCGCCGCATCGAAGTACCGGAAAGAGGCCGCGGTCACGTTCTGGGCCACGGGTGTGTACGGGATCTCCTGCACCCAGACACCGGAAACCCAACACTGGACACGGCGCTCGATCCGCCCGGTGGCAACGCGGTAGGTGACCTGTTCCACACCGTCGTCGCCCACCTCGAGCGTGCAGGGCCGGTCGCTGCTGCCGCGATCCAGGTCGAGCGCGATCGTCAGCTCCGTCGCACTGGCCTGAGAGATGCCTTCGAGCGAACCGACGATGCCGTGACCGGCGCCGCGAACCTCGTCGCCCATGCGCATCAGCAACACGCGTGCCTCTTGGCGCAGCGACATGGTCGAAGCCATCGTGGCGTGGCTGAGGTGCACGCGTACGAGAATCTGGGTTACGGCCAGATAGATCACCGCCATGATCCCGATGGCGATCATCATCTCGATGAGGGAGAAGCCCCTCTCGTCGCGACGTAGGGGCGGGCGTGTGATCAACCGCCACCTCCACCGCCAGACAGGGCAGTCCGACTGGCAAGCACGAAGTCGATCCCGGCCCGCCGAGCGTCGACACTATCGCGCTCGAAGGCCACCACCGTGATGGTCTTGGTCGACACTACGGGCTCGGCGTTGCGGACGGTCCACTCGCGCGTAACGACCCGACCGTCCGGAAGCATGCATTCGTCCTGTCCGGCTGCGACACCCGCGTAGCCGATCGCGCGAAGTTCTTCGACCTTGGCCTGTGCGGCCCACATGGCGTGGTCGAGTTCACCTGCGTCGCCGTTGAGTTTGAGCGCACCGATTTCCAGCGCCACCATGAATGGCACTGTCAGCAGAATCAGCACAACCGAAACGAGCACTTCAAGAAGGGACATCCCCTCCTCGCGTGCCCCGCGTCGGCAGACACGTTGGCCGTCACCAGCCCGCATACGGGGTCCTCCTGTCATGCAGCTTACGCCCACAACTAATTATGCGCGGCCCACGGTAGCTTCTCGAAGCCTCAAAACCTCTCTTATAGCCAGAATTAGTGATTTCTGCCCATTAATGATCACTTTGATCATGAAAAGCGGCGGCCGAAATCGGGTCCACTGGCCAATCTCACGATTCAGCCACCGATTTCGACCGCCGCTGCGAGCAGGCAGGAATGGCCTCCCGCCAGTGGAGAGCGCTTCTTGGGTCGAGGTGTTTAGTAATCTCGCTTCCACTGCCACCACGGTAGAAGCACCCGGCGTGCAAGGCTTGATGAAGACCTTCGCTTTGTCGGAGGAATCCTTGATGAAGCCCGCGGGCGCCTGTAGCGTGGCGACCAGACCTCGTGCACACGAGCCACGACCGTTCTGACCGCGTTCCCCGATCAGATGGAGTTCCCGTTGATTCGACATCGCAACGCCCTAGGCCTGCTCCTGGCTGTCTCGCTCTTGGCACCAGCGGCAACCACCGCCTTGCGGGCCGCGCCGGATAACAACTGGCCCGCGCTGGGTGGTCCCGAAGGGACGTCGATCTCGTCCGAAACAGGGTTGCCGATCGAATGGAGCCCCACCAAGAACGTCGCGTGGAAGACACCCATCGCAGGGCGTGGCTACTCATCGCCGGTCGTCTGGGGCAATCGCATCTTCCTGACGACAGCGATCAAGGGCGAAGAGAGCCCGGGCCACGAGCCTGCCGAGCACATCCTCGGCGGTAACCCCTTCCTGCACCCGGACGCGGTCGACGCCGAGTTCAGCCACCAGTACCGGGTACTGGCGATCGACGTCGGCAGTGGCGACATCGTCTGGGACCGGCTCGCCGGCGAAGGCCTCCCCTACGACGATCGCCACCGAATGAGTTCCTACGCGGCGCCAACCGTGGCAACCGACGGTGAGCTCGTGTACGCGTACTTCGGCACGCCGGGGCTGTTCGCGTACGATTTCGAAGGCAGCATGGTGTGGTCGGCCAAGGTCGGCGACATCCCAACCCTCGGCATGGGTGTCGGCACCTCGCCCGTTCTCGCTGGTGATCTCGTAATCATCCAGGCCGATGAGGATCTCGGCGACCACTCGGCGATCGTCGCGTTCGACAAGAAGACCGGCGCGGAGGCGTGGCGCGTCAGCCGGCCTGTGTCGGTCACATGGGCCACGCCGACACTCGTGACTGGGACCGCGCGTGACGAGTTGGTGGCCATCGGCAACGAATGGATCATCTCCTACGACCCAGTGACCGGCGACGAACTCTGGCGCATGCAGGGCCTGGAAGCCAACGCCATCCATCGGCCGCTCATCCACGGCGACACCATCATCGCCACGGCCGGCTACCCGCAGAAGGCCATCAAGGCGGTAAAGCTCGGTGGCAGTGGCGATCTCACCGACACCGACTACCTGGCCTGGGCCTACAACAAAGGCACCGCGTACATACCCTCCAACCTCGCCTACGACGGCTATGTCTACCTGCTGAACGACCAGGGCATCCTCACGTGCCTGGATGCCGACACGGGCAAGATTATCTACGAGGGTGGCCGCATGCCGGTGGCGCAGCGCTTCTCGGCCTCGCCGGTGGCCTTCGACGGCAAGTTCCTGATGTCGGGCAACGACGGCGACGTGTTCGTGATCCAGGCCGGCCCGGAATTCGAGGTCCTGTCGGTCAACTCGATGGGCGAGGGGATCTGGGCGAGTCCCGCGATCGCCAACGGCCGCATCTACATCCGCACGCTCGACCACCTGTGGGCGATCGAGAAGATGGATTGAGTCGCCCCGAGGTCTGCGTCCAGGTGAAGCGTCTCGCCGGTTCGGAAGACCTACCGCTGCCCGAATACCAGACTGCCGATTCGGCGGCGGTAGATCTGCACGCCGCGGTCACCGAAGCCGTGGAGTTGCAGCCCGGCGACATCAAGCTGATCCCGAGCGGGTTGGCGATCGCGCTACCGCCGGGCTATGAGGCACAGGTCCGGCCACGCTCGGGCCTGGCGGTAAAACACGGCCTGAGCCTGCCGAACACTCCAGCGACGATAGACGCCGACTACCGCGGCGAGATCCGAGTGCCGATGATCAACCACGGCAAAGCCGCCTTCACGATCGAGCGCGGCATGCGCATCGCACAGATGTTGGTAACTCCGGTCCCGCGCATCGTGTGGGACGTTGTCGATGAACTTCCCGACTCGACCCGCGGCGCCGGCGGCTTCGGCCACACCGGCAGCTAGCAGATCACATGAGACCGGCGTAGCGACACCGACCATCCGCTGCCCGCTGGAAACGCAGCAGGGCGTCCCGTGGTACCTATGTGCGCTCTCTGAGGTGGGGACCTCTTCGACGGGGCGAATGGTGGGCAAGCTCGATTTCGAAGCATCGCTGAGCGAGGCGCAATTCCGTGCGGTGACGCACGCGAAGGGGCCGCTGCGTGTCGTGGGTGGCCCCGGCGGCGGCAAGACTCGCGTGCTCACCTATCGCATCGCGTGGCTGATTCGTGAGGTCGGTGTAGCCCCGGAACACATCCTGGCGCTGACCTTCACGAAGAAAGCGGCCGGCGAGATGAAAGAGCGACTGACCGGCCTGTTGGGCGAGGAGATCGCCATCGGCGCGGCGACGATCCACTCGTGGGCTTACCGTTTCCTGTGCATTCACCGCGGCAAGAACGCCGAGGGCATCCTCGGGACCTGGAACCCGAACGCCAAGAACGCCATCCTTGCCGACGCGCGGCAGTATTTTGCCTGGCAGAAGTCGGTGCAGGCGGCCAAGGTCGACATCGCTCCGGCGTTCGCGCTGCACACGGTGTCGCGCGCCAAGAACAACGGGGTATCGCGGGAAGCCCTCCGGGCCACGGCCGAAGAAGGCAGCGATCACAAGGTGGTGCGGGCCTGCGACGCGTGGCTCGAGTACGAGCGCTGGCAGGAGCGCATGCGGGTCATCGACTTCGATGACCTCCTGATCCTGGCCAACGAATTGCTCGTCCATAAGGACACCATCAAGAGTGTCCGCGACCAGCATCGCGTGATTCTCCTGGATGAGAGCCAGGACACCAACCTGGTGCAATGGGGTGTTGTGCGCAAGCTGGCGCCACCGCCAAAGTCGGAACTCACGGTGGTCGGCGACTACGACCAGAGTATCTACGGCTGGCGTGGCGCGGCCGCCGCCAGCTTCCTGGAGTTCGTCCAAGACTACAAAGCCAAGACCGTGACGCTCGAGACCAATTATCGTTCGACGCGCAACATCGTAGCCGCCGCGAATACGCTCATCACCCGCAACGGCAGCCGCGAAGACAAGGTGCTCGAGGCGGCCGGCAAGAAGGGCACGGAGTTGATCGTGCGCATCGAATCAGATGCTGGCGTCGAGGCCTCGCGCGGCGTCGAGCAGGTACGCCGCTGGCTGGCCGACCACGAGCCCGGTGAGATCGCGGTCCTCGTGCGCGCCTGGTGGCTGACACGTGGGTTCGAGGAGCGTCTGCTCAAGGACCGCATTCCCTACCAGGTCGTCGGCGGCCCTGCCTTCTTCGGCCGCCGCGAGATCGCCGATATTCTGGCCTACGTCACGCTGTCGGTAGACGCCACCAAAGACGCCTCCCTGAAGCGTGTCCTCAACGTGCCCAACCGATTCCTCGGCGCCGCCGCCTGGCGCGCTATCGAACGACACGCCCTGAAGCGCGAGATGCCCGGACTGGCCGCGATCTCCGACCCGGGGCTGCGCTGGCCCAAGCAGTACATGCGCGATAAGGCCATGGATCTTTACGTTCTCGTACAGAGGCTGCGGCGGTTCGAGGGCACCACGGTGGAGTTGATCGAGCACATACTCGAACGCACTCGCTACCTCACCTGGCTGAAAGAAGAATGCGAGCCTGCGGAGTTCCGCAACCGCAAGGAGAACATCGACGAGATGTTTGAAGCTGCAGAGGAGCACCCTGATCCGGCCGACTTCGTCTTCTACGCCGAGCAGCTGGCTCCCAAGAAGGACGATTCCGAGGAAGGCGTGGTGCTGACCAGCATCCACGGTGCCAAGGGATTGGAGTTTCCCTGCGTCATCGTGGCTGGCTGCGCGGAGGGCATCCTCCCGCACGAGCGCTGCGAGGACGTCGAGGAGGAGCGCCGCCTCGCCTACGTGGCCATTACGCGGGCCGAGAAAGAGCTGATGCTCACCAGCGCCACGCTCTACCGCAACCGCGGCTATACGCCGAGCCGATTTCTGGAAGAGGCCGGGCTGGAAGTGCCCGAATACGAGATCGCCACCGCAGAGTCAGGGGGCGAAAGCGCGACCGCCCCGACCGCGGTCGTGACGACCTAGCCGGGGCAGTTGCTCTCTGAGCCTGCTACGCGTTAACCGGCTTGGAAACCCCTGAGCCAAAGGCGACCGCCCCATGCTCCGGGTCGGTTGGCCCAGGGGCCTCCGCCGGAAAAACTTGCGTAGCAAGTCCTCTTTGATTGGAACAAACTGCGAGGCGTTTCGCCGTCGAAACGGGGCAAAGATCTGTAAAGAGTTGTCAATGTGACGATGCGCGAATCGGCTTCGGATCGCGCCGCCGCCCGGGCTACCCTGCAAAGAGAGCCTGACGCGCCTGAAGTGCGCTCGCCGAGCGCTGACCTGTACGGGTATGCGAAACAACCGAGCACCTCGATCGATCAACCGCGCCGTCACCGTGGCCGCAGCTGTGGCGTGCGTACTGGCCACCGGCCAACCCGGCCGCGGAGCGACGGACGACGGGCTGTTGAAGCTCGACATCGATGCGAACGCCAGTCTTCGACTCGACGATCTCGAAAAGGGTGAACTGAGGATCACCTGGCGCAAGGACGGACCTGTTCTCAGCGTGGGCGAACTGCGAACCCCCGCCGACTCCGACCGCGAGTACGAGAAAGGATCAGCGGCGCCGCCTATCGACGGCTGCTTCCTTCTTGCCCCATTCGAGCACACGATGAGCAACCGTCTCGGCGGCGGCAGTCGGGTGGCGGGCCGGGCCAGGAAGGAACTCGTCAACGCCGACACGGACACCACAAGCCACGCGCTGCGATTCGAGTTCGAGGATGGCCCGGCGACGCAACGCGTCGAGCTCGCCCTCTACGATGACGAGCCTGTCGGCGACACCGTCTACTACCTCGATGGTCGCCAGTTCGACGCTTTCGAACTGCGTGTACGCGGCACCGGTACTGGCCGCGTCACCGCAACGTTCGCCGACGCGCACGGACGGCGGAGCAGCGTTACTGACCTGTCTTTGTCCGACGAGTCGCTGGAAGACGAATGGCGCCGTGTGCGTATAACCGCCGAAATGGAAGGAGTCCATCGCCACCATCTCGCGCAACTGGAACTGCGCGGCCATGGATCCGGCGCTCTGGAGGTCGACGACATCTATCTGTGCGACTCCAACTCGACGCCCGAGCGTTCGCGACCGGGCCGCCGGGACACGACCAATTCGCTGTGGGTATGGCATACCTCCGACCTGTTGGCAGGCGGTGACGAGGCCGTCGACGAACTCGCCAACCTTGCCGAGCAGGCCGACATCAGCAGGATCTACCTACAGGTACCCGGCAGCTTCGACGAAGCCGACACGCGGCTGGCGCTGCAGAGAGCAGCCACTCGACTCAACGCCTCCGGCATCGACTTGCTCGCCCTCGATGGCGCGCCCGAGTACGCGCTGCCGAGTGAGCACGATGATCTCCTCAACACCATGGCCGAGGTCCTCGACTACAACGGCAGCGTCCCGCCAGGGGCTCGCTTTGTCGGCGTGCATCTTGACGTTGAGCCCTACCTGCTCGAGGACTGGGGCAAAGCGCGTGCAGACGTCGTGGACGGCTATCTCGGCATGCTCGATGCCGTTCGCTCGCGTACGGCCGCAGCGGGCCTGGAACTCGACGTCGCCGTGCCCTTCTGGTTCGACTCCGTCCCGGTCCATAGCCAGCGCGGAGACCGTGTCGAACGGCTGTCGCTCACCGACGAGGTCCTCACGCGGGTCGATTCGATCGCCGTGATGGACTACCGCACAGAAACCTCGGGCAGCAACGGCCTCCTCGCCCTTGGCGCTGGTGAACTCGCCGCGGCGGCCGAGCAGGACCGCGACGTCTGGATCGGACTCGAGACCACGTGGTTACCTGATCAGACGTTCGTTCGCTTCCGCGGAGAGCCACGTGCGGGGCTCCCCGACTCTGTCGGACCAGAATGGTGGGTTGTCGAGACGCCTGGGACCCTATGGGCAGTGCGCGGTGACGCGATCCGCAGGCTCGAGGATCGCATGCAGACCATCGACGCGAGCGATGCCAGACACTGGTCCGCTCACGCCGTCGAGGTACCTGCCAGCCGTCAGACCTTCTACGATCTCGGCTTCGACGCACTGCTCAACGCGATGCGGGAAACGGCAGCTCAGCTCGACGGACACCCCGCCTTCGCCGGCCTCGCGCTCCACTACGACCGGCCGCTGCGACGACTCCTCGACGCCGCTGGCGAGTGACCTGGGCACGCCGCTCGATCCATCTTCCGGGCCGTCGTCCTTGCACCCATAAGATTCTTATGCATAACTCTTCACAGGTACAACGTATCGATCGTCCGCGGGGACCCCGATCCGCGGCGGCCCCGGCGATTGTGGAGATTCAATGGACCTGCTCAAAGGCACGCTCGACGTCCTGATTATGAAGACCGTCGCCGACCGGCCGGCGCACGGCTACGCCATCGCACGGGCCATCCTCGAGCAGTCGGGCGAAGCGCTGATCGTCGAGGAAGGAGCGCTGTATCCCGCTCTCCGCAGGCTCGACAAGCGCGGTCTCTTGACCGCGAAGTGGAGCAAGACCGACACCGGGCGAGACGCCAAGTTCTATCGCCTCACCACCGCGGGCCAGCGCCAACTGAGCAAGGCGGTCGGCGATTGGGATCGCTATGTAGAGGCCATGGGCCTCGTCCTGAAGGGACCACAATCGTGAGTGATCTCACGGGCCGCCGCCCCGCTCCGGTGTCTACCGACGAGGATGTCGAACGCGAGCTTCGCGCCCACGTAGCCCTGCACGCCGAGCGCCTCATGCGCGAGGGCATCGACCCCCTCGAGGCCCGCGAGCGGGCCAAGCAAGCGTTTGGCAACTACCCCGCCATCTCCAGACAGTGCCGCAACATCGCCGCATCCCCCACCCCGCGCGAGGCCTTCGCCAGCATGCTCGAATCCATCCTGGCAGACACCCGTTTTGCCTGGCGCACGCTGCGCAAGAGCCCAGCGTTCCTGGTCACCTCGGTACTCACGCTGGCGCTCGGCATCGGCGCCAATACGGCAATCTTCGGCATCATCAACGGCATCCTGTTGCGGCCGCTGCCCTACAACGAGCCCGATCGAATCGTGGCGCTATGGGAGCGTACTGCCGACGGACGGGACAACAGCATCGCCGCCGCCAACTTCTGGGACTGGCAGGCTCAGACGAGTCTCTTCGAATCGATGGCACTGGTTCCGGACCATCGTTTCAGCGGTCGCACCACGGTGCTCGGCGGGAGTGCGCCCGCGCGGGTATACGCGGGCGCGGTGACCATCGACTTCTTCCGTACTATCGGGGTCGAGCCCTTCCTCGGGCGCACGTTTGGCGTGGAAGAAGCCATGGAGGGTGTCGCGCCGACTCTCGTCGTCGCCTACTCGGTCTGGCGCGACCTGCTCGGCGAAGTGAACGATCTCACCGGCGTGACCCTGAGCATGCTCGGCACGGAGGCGGCCGTCATCGGCGTCATGCCGGCGGGCTTCAACTACCCCGGCCAGACGCAGATCTGGTTCCCGTTCGAGCTGTACCCGAGCAACGAGCACCGCACCGCACACGGCAAGTCGGCGATCGCCCGGTTGCGCCCGGACACGACTCTCGAAGCGGCCGCGGCAGAGATCGACGCCGTAGGGGTGGCGTTGTACGAGCAGTTCGGTGAAGACACCGACGCGGTGGGCGTGAATGTCTACCCGCTCAAGGAGGAACTGGTCGGTGATGCGAGCCGGCCGCTGGCGATTCTGCTGGGCGCCGCGGGACTGGTCCTGCTCGTCGCCTGCACGAACCTGGCGAGCGGGCTCCTGGCGCGAGGCACCCGTCGCAGTTCGGAAATCGCGCTGCGGGCGGCACTTGGCGCCGGGCGGGCGCGACTGGTCCGTCAGATGTTCACCGAATCGATCCTTCTCACCACACTCGGTGCAGTGGCCGGACTGGTCACTGCGCAGTTCGTTACCGCGGCCCTGCTGCGGGCGGCTCCGGGCGAGGTGTGGCGCTACGCGACAGCCGACCTCGACATCGCTGTTCTGGCCTTCACCGTTCTGGTGGCATTTGCCACCTCGCTGTTGTTCGGTCTGCTCCCCGCGCTCCGCCTCACTCGCAAGAGCGATAGCGAAGCCATGCGCGCCGGCACGCGTTCGGTGGCAGGAGGGCAAGGCGGCCGCGTTTGGTCCGCGCTCGTGGTGGCGGAGGTCGCCCTCGTGGTAGTCCTCCTGATCGGCTGCGGCCTGCTCATCCGTAGCTTCCAGGCGGTGCTGGATGTCGATTCGGGGTTCCAGCCGGCCGGAGTCCTCACCGTTGACCTCGAAATGCCCGCGGAGAACTACTCCAAGCACGAAGAGGTGGCGCAGTTCCTCGACGCTGCAATGACAGATCTGCGCACCCTCCCTGGGGTGACCGACGTCGGCATGATCAACCATCTACCGCTCGGCGGGTTCGGCCTCAATGGCGCCTTCGAAGTCGAAGGGCGCGAGCCTCAGGCGGGGTATGGTGACTATCGTGTGGCGAGTGCCGAGTACTTCTCTGCCATGGGCATTCCCCTGCTGGACGGCCGCTTCTTCGTCGACGATGATGCCGACGGAGCGGAACCGGTGGTCATCGTCAACCAGACCCTGGCGCGCGAGTTGTTCGGACAGGAACCCGCAGTGGGCAAACGGATCGGCAGTCTGGCCAACGACAACTGGGTCTACGGTGACGACTGGATGCGAATCGTAGGAGTAATAGGCGACGTGCGGCACCGCTCGCTAACGCGGACCTCCTCGCGTGAGGTCTACGTGCACTACCTCCAGCGCCCGATGCGCGCGAGGACCTCGGCAATCACGATTCGAACGGACGGCGACCCCGCCGGCCTCATCAATGTCGTCCGCGACCGACTCACGGCACTCGATCCGCAGATTCCGGCGGAGTTGACGCCCATGCGCGAACTGGTTTCGGCGTCGCTCCACGACCGCCGTTTCACGGTGACGGTCCTGGGCGTGTTCAGCCTGGTAGGCCTGCTACTGGCTTCGGTCGGGATCTACGGAGTCGTCTCGTACGCCGTCGCCCGCCGGCAGCGTGATATCGGCATCAGGCTCGCGCTGGGGGCTGCGCCTCTGCGGGTACGCCAAGAGGTCATCCGCGACGCTCTCACGCCGGTGCTCATCGGCCTGGGCGTGGGCGTCCTTGGCGCTCTGGCGCTGAGCAGGACTCTCTCCAGCCTGCTCTTCGAGGTCGCGCCGACTGACCCCGCCACATTCGTCTCCGTCGCCGCGCTGCTCCTGGCTACCGCGGTCATCGCGTGCTGGCTACCGGCGCGCCGCTCGTCGAAGATCGACCCGATCGTGACCATGCGCGCCGACTGATACGAAGCAGCAATAGTCAGGCAGCTAGCACCGCGATCGATCGCGAGTGCCGCCCCGGCTAGCGGGAGACCCTGCGCGGCGTACGCTGAAGACGAGACGGCCGAAGCCACCGGGACCGGCTGATAGTCTCGGGAGCGCGCTGGTGCCGAGTGCAGCTGCGCGGAACAGTGCGCCTCAGCGGGTCCTGCTAGCCCTGTCGCTCGACTTGGCAGCGCCTCACGGAAGAAGTGCAGCTCCACTTGCCGAGAAGGCACCAGAAGATTGAAAGAGCCAGAGCCTCTCAAGCCGCCGCAGCAGGAGCGAAGTCGCGAAACGCTCCTGCGCATCGTATCCGCCGCGAGGAGCCTCCTGGCAGAGCGCGACTTCGCGAATATCTCCGTCGACGACATCGTCCGACGAGCTGCCTCCTCCAAGGGGTCCTTCTATCAGCGCTTCTCGAACAAGGACAGTCTGCTCGTCCTCATCCTCAGGCAGGAACACGACGCCGCGATCAGAGAATGGTCGGAGTTCCTCGCGCCCGAGCGCTGGCGTCACCGTTCGCTCGAGGCAGTCGTCGAGGCGTTTCTGGATCGATTGCTGCGCATCTATCGGCGCCGCCCCACGCTCATGCGAGCGTACGCCGCCCAGGCGGCCGTCGTCGAGGGGGAGATCCGGGGCCAGACCGCTCAGCTCAACCGTCACGTCCTCGAACTGCTTCGGCAGATCGTTCGCCAGCACGCCGGGGAACTGAAGCACCCCGACCCGGAGAGAGCGACGGCGTTCCTGATCACAGCGCTCATCACGCTCCTCCCGCCTCTCTTTCTCTCGCCGACGCAGGAGCTCCTGCCGGAGCCGATGAGCCACGCTGAGTTGGAAAACGAACTCCGCCTCCTCGCTCGGCGCTACCTGGGTCTGAGGGACGCCAAGCCCTGAGGCCAGGCGACCCGCTCCTGGTAGAGACCTTGCATCGTGATACCGTGCAGCCTTAAACTAGACTGAATTGCCTATCTCAGTCTGATTACGAAAAGGAAGTGCCAAAGTGAAGACCGCGGGTGTCAGTCGCAACACTCGTTTTGTGGGAATCGGGGTGTGCTGCGTGCTCGCGGCAGCCCTTTGGGCGGGCCGCAGCGAGGCCCAAAGCTCGCTGGCTGGCACATGGCGGGGCGACCTGAACACGCCAGCGGGCGCGTTGACCCTGGTGCTGTCTTTGGATGGGAGCTCCGGCGGGACGATTGCTGTGCCCGCCCGGGGCGTCGCGGGGATTCCCGTCACCGACGTGACCATCCGCGAAGACGGATCCTTGGAATTCCAGGTGCCTGCTGACCTGTCGGCATTCGAAGGTCAACTCCGCGGTAGCACCCTGATCATCGGCGAGTGGATCCAGGCAGGTCAGCGAATCCCGATCCAATTCGAGCGGACGAGCGAAACGCTGGCGCAACCTGTTGTCCGCCCGCGCCATCAGACGCCAAAGCCGCCGCACCCCTATGCGGTGCAGGAAGTTGTCGTGGCCGGAGAAGTGCCGTTGGCGTGCACGCTCACTCGTCCACACGGCTCCGAGTATCCCGTCGCCGGCGCGGTGCTTCTCACCGTCGCCGGGCCGAACGACCGGGACCAGACCCATAGCGGACACAAACCCTACATGGTTCTGGCGGACAACCTGACCAGGCGAGGGTTGGCCGTCCTCCGGTGCGACGACCGAGGAGTAGGAGGGTCCGGCGACGAACTCCTGCCAACACCGATCGAGGGAATGGTCGCCGACGCCCGCGCGATGGCCGAGTATCTCGCGGACCTGGACGGCATCGGTCCTGTCGGGATTATCGGGAACAGCGAAGGTTCCGTCGTCGGTGCCATAGCAGCCGCCAATGGTGACGCCGCATTCGTTGTATTGCTGGGCGGAGTGGGAACGCGCGGCGATGATGTGATTCGCGAACGACTGCTGGACATGGCGTCCCGCTCCGGCCTCTCCGAGGACGAAGCGGATACTCTGATCGCCCCGTTCGATGCCCTCGTGAGCGTGGTTCTCGAGGCGGGTGGGGTCGGCGCGAGCGAACTCGAACGAACAGACCCGGCTCTCTATGCCCGGCTGGCGGACATCGCCGCCACCCCAGGCGTGGCTGATCCCTTCCTCCCTGCCGATGTGGAAGACCGCATAGCGCTGTTTGCCGGTTCCTGGTACCACGCCCAGGTATCGCTCGATGGGGGCGCCATACTGGCGCAAGTCCAGGTCCCGGTACTCGCGCTCACGGGCAGCAAGGACAGAACCAACCTCGCGAGTCAGAATCTGCCTGCCATTCGCAGTGCGCTCGTCCGTGCAAGGAACCCGGACTTCGAAGTGATCGAGGTCCCCGGCCTGAACCACGTGTTCCAGACCGCTGTCGAGGGAGGGATCGCAGAGTATGGACAGCTCGACGAGAGTTTCTCTCCGATAGCCCTGCAGCTAATCGGAGACTGGATCATAGAGCGGTTCGGCGACGAGTAGCGCGGCACCATCCCGAGTTCGCCGGGGGTGGCGACAGATCGGCCTAGGCACTCCCGGTGCGCGCGCTGCAACTATGGCGCATGGCGGCGAAGCCAAGCCGAGTGAGGCAGTTCGTCCCCAGGGAAGGCAGCCTGGGGCCGTAGACCCACCGCAGTTCGTCTTCGTTCTGTGGGCCAGCACACTACGCCATCGACGAATCCCTTGACATCGACGCGTGGCGTGGCGCAGCTTGCGGCAACTGTGCGCCCGTATCCGCACGCGCGGTGACCACCCGGACACCAGAAAGGGAGCGACCATGCGACCACAGCGCCAACAACGCGACTTCCCGATCCGATTCACTAGCGAGCGAAACGTTCGTCTACTGGCTTACTTCTTCGTAACGCTGCTCCTTCTGCACGGAGGTATAGCAGACGCGCAGGAACGCGGACGCGCCCGCACGACCAATGGGAGCGCCCACATCGAGCATGCCGGCGAGGACGACCCGGATGACCTTGGCTGCGGTCGCGGTTGCGTCGCGCCGCTGGCCAATACGCTAGACACATACTTCGACAAGTGGGCGAAAGCCTACAAGAAGATCACCAAGAACGCCGAGCTCAAGAGCAAGCTGACCAGGGCCACGGATGTCCTGAGAGACGCAGCGAACACGGGCGACTTCTGCACCGTCGACGGCGTCCTGAAAGGCCTGACCGCCGGGATCGCTGGGGCCCAAGAGAACGGCATCCTCAAGAAGAACAAGAAAAAGGTGTCCGCCGCACTTGCTGCGTTGACGAATATGGGGAGGGCAGCCGCGGTGACTGGTCCCCCACCGGTACCGGTGTTCCCCCCCCCACCCGTCGGCATGTGCACTGTGGACCTTTACGCCCAGATGTCGAGTGGTGAGTTGGCCGCCCCTGTCGGCGATTCCGTCATCACCTTTCCGAGGCTCGCTTCGGTCCAACTCGTGGCGGAGGGCAAGCCCGCGGGCGGCACCTATGCGTGGTCCTTCAAGTACACGACGCCCGCGCTCGAGGACGGAGTTCTGGCCACCAACGCGTCCTTCGTAGGGATGGGGTCGTCGGCCCGGTGGACCAGTGTCGCGAGGAGGACCATCGTCGTGACCGTCACCTACACCTGCCCGCCTGGATACAGCCCGGCGACGGTAACGGACGACATCACCCTCCGAGTCCGCTAGGCGATAAGGGCGACCACTCCGGGGCCTCGGCCTCGGGCTGGTCGCCGACGTCATCGCCGGAGGGCACAGGAAGCGGTAGCATGATGGGTGCCCGCTACCGCGTGAACCTCCCACTCGATGACGAATGACGAATTCTGAAGGCGACCTGCAAGCAAATGCCCATGCCGCGCGTGAGGCGCTCGATGCCCACGTGCGCGAGATCGTAGCCTGGCACTTCGATCCGGCAACCGGATGCCCCTTCTGGCTCGACTGGGCCGCAGGAGCGGACTGGGACCCGCGCGTAGAGATCCAGGGGTTCGACGACCTGAGCAAGTTCGGACTGTTCGAGGACGAGGCTCTGCGCGGCGGACCCGTGCGCCGCTGGGTTCCCAAGGCCTATGCCGACCGCCCGATCTACACGTTCGAGACCGGTGGCACCACAGGAACGCCCAAGTCGCGAATCAGCGTCGACGACTTCCGCATCGACTACGAGATGTTCGCCGATAACCTGCCCGACGAGTACTTCCCCCGTGGGGCCAACTGGCTGATGCTCGGACCGAGCGGCCCGCGACGGTTGCGGCTCGCGGTGGAGCATCTGGCGCAGTACCGCGGCGGCATCAGCTTCTGTGTGGATCTCGATCCCCGCTGGGTGATCAAGCTCATCAAGAAAGGCTGGACCGAGCACCTGGAGGCGTACCAGGAACACGTCGTCGACCAGGCCGTCACGATCCTCCAGGCAGGGCACGACGTGCGCTGCATGTTCACGACCCCGAAGCTGCTTGAAGCGCTGGCACTGCGCCTCGATGACATGGACACCACTCTCCACGAGATCGGTATCACCGGCATCTTCTCGGGGGGCACGGAATTCACGCCGCAGTGGAATCGCTTCGCCCACGAGGAACTCCTCGACGGCGCCTACATGACGCCAACCTCCGGCACCACCCTCATGGGCCTGGCCGCGAGTTCGCCCAGCACCCCCGAGAACGGCTACAAGATCACCTACTACGCACCGCAGCCGCGCGCCGTCATCCAGGTCGTCGACCCCGACGACCCGGACACGCTCGTCGACTACGGCACGACCGGGCGCGTGAAGCTGACGACTCTGACCAAGGAGTTCTTCATGCCCGCCTTCCTGGAGCGCGACGAGGGCGAGCGCGAGATGCCCTACGCGGCGTATCCGTGGGATGGCGTGAGTGGAGTGCGGCCCTTCGCGAAGTTCGCCAAATCGACCACCGTGGGCGTGTACTAGGAGGGGGGATTCCCTCCGGTAGCCCGGGAGTACCAACGCGATGATCCACTCGGAGTTGCTGTTTTGATTCACTTTCCGGCCCTTCGTTGGGGCAAGCCGTACGAGAGCCTCGAGACCGAGGAAGTCCTTCACTTCGCCACCGGCGAGCCGATCGCCAGAGTGAGCCAGGCCAACCCGGGCATCGTGGCCCGTGACCTGCGCAAAGCGCAGAAAGCGCGCAACGCACTGCGCGCGGTGCCTGCCGTCGAACTTCTGGAGCGAGTGCGGAAGGCGGCCGATCTGTTCATGACCGCGGACTTGCCGCTCGGCGATGGGACTCAGTCGCCCGAGGACTTCGTGCGTCAGCAGTCGGCGACAACGGGCCTATCCGAGCACATGGCGCGGATGAATATGGACAAGCTGCGCTTCGTCCTCGAACATCTCGACGAGATCCTCGACTCGCTCACCCGCGGACTCGATCTGGAGATCCTCACGCGCGGCTACGGCGAAGAGAGCGGCCTGATGCGTTCCTACCAGGCCACCACACCGGCGCTGGGCATGGTGCTGCCCTCGAACTCGCCTGGCGTCCACACCCTATGGCTGCCGGTCATCCCGATGCAGATCGGCCTGGTGCTCAAACCCGGCCCGCAGGAGCCATGGACCCCATGGCGCATGGCGCAGGCCTTCTTCGCGGCCGGCGTGCCGTCCGAGTCCATCTCGATCTATCCGGGCGGCGCCGATGTCGGCGCTGCCGTGCTCAAGAACACGCCACGAAGTCTGATCTTCGGCGGATTGCCGACGGTCAACGCCTATCGCGGCAATCCCGGCGTGCAGGTGCACGGCCCCGGCTTCAGCAAGATCCTCATCGGCGAGGACTGCGTCGATGATTGGGAACAGCACCTCGACCTGATGGTCGACTCCGTACTGGTGAACTCGGGCCGATCTTGCATCAACTGCTCCGGGATCTGGGCGCCACGTCACACGCGCGAGATCGCGGCCGCTCTGGCTGAGCGTCTCGCCGGGGTCGAGGCGCTACCGCCCGACAACGACGCCGCACAACTGGCTGCCTTCACGGTGAAGGGGCAGGCTGAGGCCATCAACGGGGACATCGACGAAACACTCAAGACACCGGGCGCCGAGGACATGACCGCCGCTTTCCGAAGCGCAGATCGTTGGGTGGAGCAGGAACTCTGCGACTACATGCTGCCGACGATCGTCCACTGCGACTCACCGGAGCACCCGATGGCAGCCAAGGAATACATGTTCCCGTTCGCCACGGTCGTGCAGTGTCCGCAGGACAAGATGATCGGCGCCATCGGCGACACGCTGGTCGGCACGGGCATCACCAACGACGACGCCTTCCGCCAGCAACTTCTGGACGCGGGCAATATCGACCGCCTGAACCTGGGGCCGGTGCCGACGATCAGCCTCAACTGGCTGCAGCCACACGAAGGCAACATCGTCGACTTCCTGTACCGCGCACGAGCCTTCCAACAGGGCTAGGAGTACCGAGAGAGGAAGCGCGGGGAGAACGTTGTTCGAGCGCCCCGCGGTTGTTTGTGTCGGTAGTGGGACCTTGGTAGGGCGGCGAAGGGCGTCTCACAACATCCTCCCCGCGCTTCCAGGTACCACCGTGCCGTGGTACCCGCGCCCGGTCCCGGCCATGCTCAGTGGAACGGGGGCGCCGCACACATAGTGCATGCGAGCGCCCTTCGCTGCCTGGGCGCTCCGCAACCTCGCAACACCGAGCGGGGCGGCCGCATGCACTATGTGTGCGGCGCCCCTGCTCGGAAACTAGTTGCTGGTGTTGGCGGCGATCGTCTGCAGGTACCCGTGCAGTTCAGCCGCCAGTTCCTCGTAGCGCGCTTTCATGTCGCCACTCGGGCGCTGGTCCGCGCTCTGGATGTTGAAGTACAGGTACTGGAGCTGGTCGACCAGCATTGGCGGCGAGTACCGCGGGCCGGTGGTGATCATGGCGTCGTGGACAGCCTGAAGCGCCTTCGGCAGCGTTCCGCCGTTGGCCTCACTGATCGCCTCGAGATCGACCACCGCGTGCTGGGCTGCGCTGTAGGCGTCGCGTACGCGTTTGACGAACTCCGCCTGCACCGTGACATCGGCGACACCGATGCCTTCGCTTGCTACGCGGGGATCCATCGTTACCTCGAAGTCGTGCGACAGCCGTACGTCGTCGATCATCAAGGTCGCCGTGTAGGTGCCTGGCGGCACCAGCGGACCGCCTTGGCCGGAACGGCGTTCGTTCGCGGCCCAGGGGCCCGCGTAGCGCAGGTCCCAGGTGAAGCGGTGCATGCCCACGGCGGCTGGCAAGTTCGGGGTGCCGATGGCAGCCATCTGCCACTCCCGCATGCCCGGCTCCGCGTCCTCGATGACCTGGCCAAGGTCTTCGCTGCTGAAGGCCCGCACGAGCTCGCCGTCGGCCGCGCGAATCTCGAGTTGAACAGCCGCTGAAGGGACGGCCTCGAGGTAGTAGTCGATGTTGGCACCGCCGGCCGGATACTGCGGATCGGCCGGGCCCGGGGCGCGGAAGAAGAATCCGCGGCCGCGTGTCCGTACCGCGTCGCTGACCGGGTACAGATGCGCCAGCCCGGCGATGTTGTCCGCGTCGCGAATGGGCGACACGTCGTACAGAATCCAGAAGCCCCGGCCCATGGTCGAGAGCACGAGATCGTCACCGACGACCTTGATGTCGCTCACCGGCGTCGCTGGCAAGTTCAGCTGCAACGACTGCCAGTTGGCGCCGTCATCAAACGATACGAACATGCCGAACTCGGTGCCGGCGTAGAGCAGCCCCCGGCGCGTCGGATCTTCACGCACCACACGTACCGGATGGTCACCCGGAATGCCGTTGTCGCCGGACGTGAGCAACGTCCAACTGGTGCCATAGTCAGCGGTCTTGAAGGCGTAGGGAGCGAAGTCGCCCACCTGGTAGCGCATGATGGTGGCGTAGGCCGTGCCCGCATCGTGCGGCGAAACCTCGATGTTCTGCACTCGGCCGTGCGGCCCGATGCCGGGCGGGGTGACGTCGGTCCAGTTGGCGCCGCCATCGCGCGTCACGTGGATCGGACCGTCGTTGGCTCCAGCCCAGATCACGCCGGGCTCGTGCGGCGACTCCTGCACGTCGTACAGGGTGGAGAAATGTTCCTCGCCCGTAACATCCAACGTGATCGGCGAGCCCGAGATGACCTGCGTCTCCGGATCGAAGGCGGTGAGATCCGGCGAGATCGTCTGCCAGGTCAGGCCGCCGTCTTCGGTCATGTGCACATACTGTGAACCGTGGTACACGCGCACCGGGCTGTGCGGCGATACCGCGATCGGCGAGACCCGCTGGAAACGGTAGGCCAGGTCCTTGGGATTACGCCCGTAGATGTTCCAGTAGCCGACGTAGTTCTGCTGCTCCTGGCCGGTGCGCCGGTTGTAGAACCCGAAGCGACCCTTGCAATTGGCGTAGACGATGTCGGGGTCGCCAGGCTTGGGCACCGCGGGACCGGTCTCGCATCCGCCGTGGGACTCCCAGTACGCGGCGGGGCCGCCAGGTCGACCGCTCAGCGCCCGGCTCGGTACCGAGATCGTCGAGTTGTCCTGCTGTCCCGCGAATAGCCGATACGGATACTCGTCGGAGATGTCTACCTGGTATAGCTCGGCGGTGGGTTGGTTGCTCTGTGTCGACCAGGTCGCGCCGGCGTCGCGCGTAACGTTGGCGCCGCCATCGTTGGCCTGCACCCAGACCATCGGGTTGTCCGGGTTGATCCAGAGGTCATGGTTGTCGCCGTGCGGTACTCGCCTCGACTGCCAATTCTGGCCGCCGTCGGTGGACTCGTAGAAGCCCTCGGCCATTCCCCAGATGGTGTCCGGATCGACCGGATGAGCATGCAGGTTGGTGTAGTAGAAGGGACGATTGCGGATCGGCTGGAAGTCCGTGACCTGGCTCCAGCTGTTGCCGCGATCATCCGACCGATACACGCCACCCTGCTCTTCAGGCGCCTCGATCAACACGTAGACACGATCAGGATCGCCGGCCGAAACCGCCAGGTCTGCCTTGCCACGGAGTCCCGTCGGCAGACCGTCCGTCAGCTGTTCCCAGCTGTCACCGCCGTTGGTGGTACGGAAGACACCGCCTTCCATGCCGCCCGAGAGAATCGTCCAGGGCTTACGTTCCGCTTCCCACATGGTGGCGTAGATACGGCGCGGGTCGTCGGGGGCGAACTCGAGATCCACAGCGCCGGTCTTGTTCGAGACATGCAGCACCAGTTCCCACGTACCGCCGCCGTCCTCGGTTCGGTAGACGCCGCGTTCCGGGTTGGGCGCGAAAGGGTTGCCTATCGCTGCCACGTACACGAGATCCGGGTTGTCTGGATGGATCAGCACCGCGCCACTATTGCCCGTGTTCTCCAGGCCGACGTGCTCCCAGCTGGTCCCCGCGTCCGTCGACTTGTAGACACCCTTACCGATAATCACGTTGCTGCGCAGGCCGTCCGATCCGGTGGCCACATAGACGATGTCGGGGTCGGACTCCGCCACGGCAATCGCGCCGATCGAACCTGTGGCGAAGAAGCCGTCGGAGATCGGCCTCCAGTTCTGTCCGTAGTCCGTCGTCTTCCAGAGCCCGCCGCCGGTGGCTCCCATGTAGAAGGTCCCGGGCTGGGCGCGGTGCCCTGCTACTGAGGTAACGCGACCGCCGCGAGAGGGGCCCACCATGTTGTACTGGAGCGCCCCGAAGCGGGCCGGCGGCACAACGCCGAGGTCCATTTCCTGGGCCAGCGGCCCGGGCCCGGTCGGCACTGCCGCGAGCGGCGCGAGAAGGGCGACGAGGGCGAGCAGGCCGAGAGCACGATTCTTCACTTGGGCGTCTCCTTCGAAGGGTGGTTCGGCGCATTCTGCCACGGCCCGGCCATCGAGGCGGCGGCGGGGCGGCACGCGGAAGGTGCGCTATGTGCGAGCGAGCACAGCGGTGGCGATGCCGGCATACCCGCGACATGCGCTGGCGAGCTCGTCGAGTTCGATGTACTCGTCGATGACGTGGGCGAGTTCCTCGTGCGACGGCCCAAAACCGATCGTCGGGATGCCCGCGTAACCCGCGCTGTAGGCGCCGTTGGTGCAGAACTGGTAACTGCTGAATACCGGATCGAGACCCGCGGAGCGCAGCCCTGCCAGCGCCTTCTGCACCAGCTCGGAATCCTCTTCCATCTGCCAGGGTGCGAACCACTTCGGCTCGCGCCAGTGCACACCGGTGTACGAGGTGTAGTCGGTAAGCGCGAACTCGATCTCGGTTTCGGGGTGGCCCGCCCGTTCACACGCATCGTGCATGGCGGCCGTCACGTCTTCCTGCGTCTCACCCGGCAGCAGGCGCCGCTCGTAGGTTGCGCGGCATGCGCTCGGCACGACGGAGTGCGCCGGGTGGGGAATCGAGATGATGTCAGTGAGGCACATGACGCCCTCGCCAACGAATGCATCGTTCGCCATGGGCAGCCGCTCGACCTCTTCGATCACCGCCCGCATCACGTGCACCGCATTCACGCCACGGTGAGGGCTCGACGCGTGCGCCGGAGTGCCTCGCGTCGTGATCACGAATTCCGCGCGACCGCGCCCGGCGCGGACAAGGTTGAGGCTCGATGCTTCGCCGATAACGACGAAGTCGGCGCCCTGCCGTTGCATCACGGCGCGCAGCGCCGCCCCCTCGATCAATTCCTCGCCCACCGAGGCCGAGACCACGATGCGGCCAGCCAACGTCTCACGATCCAGCATCCCCGCGGCGTGAACCATCGCGGCGAGAGCCCCTTTCATGTCGCTGCTGCCGCGGCCGTACAGCCTCCCGCCCATCACTTCGCCCCCGAATGGGTCGTGGCTCCACTCGCCCCGCGGCATCACGTCGACGGTGTCCATGTGCGCGTCGAACAACAGCGTCGGGCCCTCCGCCACCCCCGCAAGGACACCCACCGCGTTACCGGCTTCGTCCAGATCAACCTCGTCGAATCCCAGGAGCCGCATCTCCGCCAGCACACGCTCGGCCACGCGATGCTCGTCACCGAGCACGCTCGGGAGCCGCACAAGATCACGGGTAAAGCTGATGAGAGCGTCGTTATCCACGATGATGAGGCCCAGGGGGAGGGGTCTGAGGCTTCGGCCGCAGCGAATCACGACCGAGCATGCTGGCCTGCTAGGTTAGCCTGAGTTGCCCCCCGGAAACGGTCGCGCCTGGCCGCTCACTTCACGGCCTGCCTACCTCCGGAGCTACCATGGCCCTCAAGTCAGTCGGCTTCGCCCGCCGCCCCGCCCGGCAGTAGCCGGGCGAGGCAGGACCGAAAGTGGCTACCAGACGCGGAGCTCGTCGACCTGGAACGCGAAATCTCCGGGATCGGTGCCCGAGAACAAGATCGCTTGCAGTCCGCTCGCCTCGATGCCGGCGAAGTCTGCAAAGGCCAGCGTGTGTTCGGTCCACTCGGTCGTGACGGGCACGATCTTTAAAGAAGGCGCCTGCCCGAGACTCTGCGCGAACAGCATGATGGCGATGGTGGCGCCATCCCCACGAACCCAGAATGAGAACCCCTCGTGCGCAGACATGTCCGCGGGAGCGAACTGCTGGATACCGGGGAAGAACATGGGCCCGGCCCAGGCCGCCGGCCCGGCGCCGCTCACTATCGTCCCCGCAACACGCATCGACATATTCGTGTCGGCCGCGCCGCCCTCGACGGTGCTCATCTCGCCGGTCGAAGACCCGCCGATCATCGAGTCGGTGGACATCATCCAGCCGGCTCCGAAGCTGCCGCCGATCTCGCCGTCCTCGAAGCCGGTGATGAGGCCGTCCTCGTTCACCTGCGCCTGCTCCGCCGGCTCCTTCGACGCCTCCACCTCGGCCCGGTAGTCATCACGAGCTGCCTCGACCCCCTGCTTCCACACACCGACGATCTCGCGGCTCGCGGTCACGTCATAGTCGGGTTCGCCCTTGACGAGAACCAGGTCGGCGCGCAGACCCACGGCGACCCGACCACGGTCGTCGATTCCAAACGCGGCAACCGGACCCGCGGTCGCCGCTGTCAGAGCTTCCTCCGCCGACAGCCCTGCACGCACCAGCAACTCCAACTCGCGGTGCATGCTGGCACCATGCGCGGTGCCTGGATTCGGAGCGTCCGTACCGGCGAGAATCGGGACACCGGCCGCGTGCAATCTCGAAATCGTTGTCAGCGCGTTGTCGAACAACTGTGCGCGCCCCTCGGCAAACGGGAACCCGTTCTCGAGCCCGGTGCGCTCACTGCCCGCAATATCGGGGGCCAGGCGCTCGTCGGCGCGGATCTCCGCGCCGCCGGCACCGCCGCCGACACTCTCGAGCACCGACAGCGTCGGAATCACGAACGCGCCGCTGGCGCTGATCCTGGCTACCGCTTCATCACTCGCCGGCTGGTCATAGAACACGTGGGCGATGCCATCGGCGCCCGCGTCGATCACCGCCAGTGCGTCGGCCTCGCGACCGACGTGAACCACCGCCAGAAGGTCGCGTTCGTGAGCGGCCTCGATAAGCGCAGCGATGGTCGGCAGGTCAAGAGTGGTGAACTGGCGTCCGATCGATCCGTTGTCGTAGACGATCTTGATGTAGTCGGACCCCTCGTCGACCCGCGCCTGCACCCAGGCGTCGGCCTCCTCCGGCGAGGTCAGCGTCGGGATCTCCATCCCGTACTCCGTACCGTGACCGCCGGGCGTGGTTGCCAGGACGCCGGCCGAGAACAGATCCGCTCGTCCGGTTGCCTCGCCGCGCTCCTGCTCGGCGCGCAGCACGGCCGCCCCGTTGGGCCCGGTGAACATATCCAGCTCAGTGGTGACGCCGACCATCAGCGCTGCGCGAAGGACGGGGCCAAATGCGTGAGTGTGCGCGTCGATCAGCCCCGGCATGAGGGTCTTCCCGTCGCCATCGACCACGCGCACACCCGCTGGCGTCTCCAACTGTTGCCCGATGGCGGCGATCCTTCCGTCGGCGATCAGCACATCGGTCGCGGGGAGCGTCGTCTTGCCGTCGAAAACGCGCACGCCGCGGAACAGCGTCGGCGCGGGGTCGTCTACCGCGCGAACCGTCGCCTCGGCGGTGGCGGTGCTGAACCACGCGCCGCCAGCGGTGCCGCGCACCACGTCGGCTGAGCCCAGCACGAGGAAGAGCGCGAGAAGAAACCCGCCAAGGCTGCGAAGCGTGTAGTCGCCGGACTGAGCGTTCATGCCGAATCTCCAAGGGAAGAAAGGACGCGATTATCCGGGCGACCGGCGTGTCCCGGCAACGGCGAAAACCGCGGCCGGGCGGCGCGGCGGGTGAGCGGTCCGTTACTGGCACCGAGCGGCGGACACGTCGGCCAGCGGCTCCTGGCCTCGTTCACGACCCCGCGGCGGAAGAAGCGCCGCGCCGACCACGATCAATCTGTTACCAGATTCGCAACTCGTCGATCTGATACTCGAAGTCGCCGGGCTCCGCGCCTGAGAAGGAGATCGCGTTTATCCCATCGGCTTCCACCATGTCGAAGTCGGAAAAAGCCACCCTGTGCTCCGTCCACGCGTCGGTGGTCGGCAGCAACAACCTCGAGGGTGCGTCCTGGAGATTCAGTGAGAATAGTCCGACGGCGACCTGAGCCCCGTCGCCACGCAGCCAAAACGAGATCCCCTCGTAAGCCGACAGGTTGGCCCGCGCGAACTGCCGTCGACCCGGCGAGAACACGGGTCCGGCCCACGAGGGCTCACCCGGGCGCGGAGTGAGCGTGCCCACAACCCGCAGCGACAGGCTGGAATCGGCCGCGCCATCTTCGACGACCGTCACCTCGGCTACGGAGGCGCCACCAGCGCTGCTGTCAGTGGCGATGTGCCAGCCGGCCCCAAAGGTGGCGCTCATCTCGCCGTCCTCGAACCCGGCGATGAGCCCGTCCGGGATTACCGGCACACGCGGTCCGCGCCGTTGCGCCTTGACCCGAGATCGATGCCCAGTTTCGGCGGCACCGGCTGTGTCCCATCGAGCATAGCCCGCGATACCGGCCAGCAACAGGATCGCGAGCAACCCGAGGTTGGCAATACGCAGGATTCCCGTTCTCGCCAGCTTGTCCATGTTCGACCTCGGTTGAGAGGCGCGCCCCGACAAGCGCCCGAGCGCCCCGCGTGTCAGATGGCCGCCATCGCGGCGTCGTAGTTCGGTTCCTGAACGATCTCCGGTACGAGTTCCGTGTACTTCACCGTCCCGTCTCCGGCGATGACGACCACCGCGCGGCCCAAGACGCCAGCCAGGGGCCCGTCGACGATGCGCACGCCGTAATCGTCGCCGAACTCAGCGTGGCGAAAGGACGACAACGTTTTCACGTTCTCGATGCCCTCTGCGCCGCAGAAGCGAGCCTGCGCGAAGGGGAGGTCGGCGGAAACACACAGCACCGTGGCATTCCGGTCGGCGGCCAATTGATTGAATTGTCGCACCGAGGTAGCGCAAACGGGCGTATCCAGGCTGGGGAAGATATTCAGCACAACGGTCTTGCCTGCGTAATCCGTCAGCCCGCTCTCGCCCAACTCTGCGCTGGTAAGCGTGAACGCGGGCGCCGCAGCGCCGACCGCCGGAAGATCGCCAACAGTGTTGATCGGGCTGCCTTTCAATGTGATCTGGGCCATTCGTGAGACTCCGGGTTTAGTGTGACGATCGCGTCCACTTGAAGGTCTGGTTGGGGTGGCGGGCATCCCGACACCGCTCTTCTTTCTACACCGAAGCGCGCCGCTGTGCCCGCAGAAGCTGACTGAGCATCCGAGGTCGGCTGCCGGCCGAAGTGTACTACCCGATGCTGGACCGACCCCGAGCTCGACGGTTCTGTCTGTCGGTTCCCTGAGCCACTCGTGAGTTGGGTCACACGTTCGTCTTGATCATGGAACGCAGAGCCTACAAAGTAGACTGCCATGGAAGGAACGATAAGGTCCCCCACTACGCTGACCATGCGCCCCATGGTCCTGTTGGCCGTGGTGACGCTGCTCGCAACCGCAGCTGCGACCTCGACGCATGCGGCTCAGACAGAGGGACCGCCGGCAACGCACAAAGAAGCCGTGGCGGCGTTCCTAGCGGGCGACCTGGTGCGCGCTCTCGATCTGTTCGAGACACTGGCAGGCTTCGATCCGAGTGACGGCTGGGCGCCCCTGTACGTGGGACGGATCGCAATCGAGATGGGCCAATGGGACGTCGCGGTCGCGAGTCTCGAGCGAGCGATCGAGCTCGGTCCGGTGCGACCGAGCGCACATGCGTACGCAGGAGAGGCCTATGTCGGCAAACTCGACACGGTGGGCATGTTCAGCAAGCTCGGCTGGGCGAAGAAGGCGCGTGCGGCGTTCCTGCTCGCGGTCGAGCTCGAACCTGACAACCTCGAGTCACGCCGAATGCTGATGGAGTTCTACGTATTCGCTCCCGGAATCGCAGGTGGCAGCATCGCGAAGGCCAGCGAGTTAGCCGAACAGATCGCGTCCCAGGACCCGTTGCAGGGCCACCTCGCCTGGGCGCAGATTCACGAATCATCGGAGCGACTCGACCTGGTCCGTAATGACCTGCGTGCGGCCATCGAGCTGAGCCCCGACGATGTCGGGCTACGGCTGCGGCTCGCGATCCAGCTGCACCAGGCCCGACGCTTCGAGGAAGCGTGGAGCAACCTCGCTGCGGCGCTCGCATCAACCCCCGACCACCCCCAGGTCTTGTACCAGCAAGGTCGTACCGCCGCGCTGTCGGGCAAGCATCTGGAGGATGGCGGCGCGGCGCTCGAGCGATACCTCGCGACGGCTGGTAGCAGCCCTCCGCTGAGTCTCACGTGGGCCTGGTACCGACTGGGGCAGGTACGCCAGCACCAGGGCAACCCAGAGTCGGCGCGCTTGGCTTTCGAAGAAGCCCTGAAGCTCGACCCCGAGCACGACGGCGCCCGCGACGCCATCAAGAACCTGCGCTAGCGGTTCGTGACAGCAAGAACGGCCTGACTATCCGCCGAGTTCTCAGGTGCGAAGGTATGAGGCACCGTTGGCATCGATCACGCAGCCCGTCAGGTAGCCGATTCCTTCGCTCGCCAGGAAGGCCACCGCGCGCGCGATCTCCGATGGTTCAGCGACGCGGTTGAGCGGGCTCTGCGCACGAATCCCGTCTCCTTCCGAGCCCCCGAGCAGGTCCGCGGCCATCTCCGTGGCGACGAACCCCGGAGCCACGACACCGACAAATATGCCGTGCGGCGCCAGTGCCTTGGCAAAGGATTGGCTCAGCGAGTTGAGTCCGGCTTTGCTGGCGCCATACGCCGAGGCGTCGGGCTCGCCACGGAACGCGCCGCGCGAGGAGACGTTGATGATCTTGCCGCCGCCGTTCTCGACCATGCGGCGCGACGCGCAATACATGAGGTTGGCCGGGCCGATCAGATTCGTGGCGAGCGTGCTCTGCCATGCCTGCTGCCAGTCCGCATAGTCGACTTCCAGCACGTTGTGCAGGTCGTAGATCCCCGCGTTGTTCACCAGCACATCCAGCCCACCGAGAGCCTCGGCAGCGTCATCGATCAGACCGCGACACGCGTCGGCACCCGCAACATCCGCCTGCACAACCGCGTGCCCCGCGCCCGGCAGATCGGCCAGCGTCTTTTCGGCGGCCTGCTGATTCGAACAGTAGTGCACCGCCACGTGCGCCCCACCGGCGGCGAACTCCTGTGCGATAGCGCGACCGATGCCGCGCGAGGCTCCTGTCACCAACACTTTCTTGCCGTGGAAGTCCATATGATCCTGCTTGCTGCCCGGGCGTGAAACAATCTGTCGGTCGGGCACGCGAAAATACTGTGCCCAAGGGAACTCTGTGCGCGTCCGAAGCGTATCCCAAGGAAACCATCAGACTCTCACCACGGACTGCAAGACATGGCGACCAACAAGTTACTCGGCTGCTTGGGCTTCATCGTTGGCGCCATAGTCACCGTGATCGTCGGCTGGATGGCGTTCGAGTTACTCATCGCGTTCCTGGCTGGGCTGCGCATAGAGGGTCTGTCAGCGTTCATCGATCCACTCTTGTGGCACAAAGCCGGCGAGCTGTTGATCATCGGACTCGCGATTCTCGGGATCTACGTATGGGTTTTTCGCGGTCCAGGACTCCCCCGCTTCGCCGCTACCACCCGCTATGTGTTCTGGGTCGGCGCGCTTCTCAATCTGGCCGCCTGGGGCATGTTCCCGGCGGGATCGCGCTGGTCATGGTGGGCGGTGATCCTGGTCATCCTCGGGGTGTCGGTGCCAGCGATCCTCGCCCGTCTGGAGCCGCCAGCGGCGGAAACCCCGCCGGCCCCCTGACGGGGCTGCTGGCGGGATGCGTGATAGCGCCCCTTGCCGTACGACAACCGGCCCGACCGGTGACGACGTGACGCGATGACACGCCTTCCACCCGTCGGGATCAGCCAGTGCCTGCTCGGCGAAACAGTACGTTACGACGGTGGCCACAAGCGCGACGAGAACGTGCTGGCGTTCCTCGACGACCACTTCGATTGGGTGCCCGTGTGCCCGGAGGTCGAGGTGGGTATGGGCATCCCACGCGAACCTGTCCAACTGATAGACGAGGCCGACAACGTGGCGCAGACCGAAGGGGTCCGGATGGTCGGCGAGCGATCGGGTCGAGACTGGACCGATCCGATGCGAAACTACTCCGCGCAAAGGGCCGACGCGCTGGCGACTGGGCGGCTCTGCGGGTTCGTGTTCAAGAGCGGTTCGCCAAGCTGTGGCCTGACCGGGGTTGAACTCCGAGACAGTCAGGGCGATCCCACACGTACGGGAGTTGGGTTGTTCACGGAAGAGCTGAGACGACGAATGCCGAACCTGCCGGTGGTTGAAGAAGGGGAACTCGCGGACGCGGCTGCCCGCGAACGATTCATCAGCCGCGTCCGAGCCCACTGGCGACTGTTGGATCGAGGAGCAAAGGAATGGTGAGCGTCCTTCCGGGTCGGCCGAGCTTCGTCGCTGAAGACGCCGCGGCGCTGGCCAGTACGCTATTCGGCGCCCAGGGCTCGGCGGTCGAGTTGGTCAGCGAGCGAGACCAGAACTTCGTCGTCGACACCGGCACCGCCCGCTTCGTGTTGAAGATAGCCAACAGCAACGAGGGCCACGATGCCCTCGAGTTGCAGCGAGCGCTCCTCGATCGTCTGCAGGGCACCGGCTACCTGGTACCCGAAGCTCTGCATACACCCGACGGGGACACGATCGTCGCCGCGGCGCATAACGGCACGGAGTACTTCGTCCGTCTGCTCACCTGGGTACCCGGCACTCCTCTGGCGGCGGTGCGGCCTCACACCGAGACCCTGCGGCGACAACTCGGTGCCCTCACAGGACAGGTCGCCGCAGCCTTCGCCGGGTTCGAGCACCCAGCTGCCAGGCGCCATCTCAAGTGGGATCTACAGCACGCCCCGGGGCGGATTCGCGAGCAACTGGGACAGATCGCATCCGGCAAGCATCGCGCGCTGCTCACGGCAACGCTGGAGCGCTTCGAGCAGAGCACCGTGCCGCTTCTCGGTGACTTGCGAACCGGCGTGATTCACAACGACATCAACGATCACAACGTCTTGACGGGCGATATCTCTGTGGCTGGCGGCTGGCCCGAACGGCGGGTCACGGGCCTCATCGACGTGGGCGACGCGTTGCATGGATGGGTGGTGGCCGATCTGGCGATCGCCATCGCCTACGCCATCTTGGGGTACGACGACGTTCTCGGCGTGAGTCGTGACATAACGGCGGCATACCACGGAGTATTCCCTCTCGAAGACGACGAGATCGCAGCACTGACCGGGCTGGTTTCCCTACGCCTGGCACTCAGCGTCGCTAACTCGGCCGAGCAGGCTGCGGCGGAGCCGGGCAACGACTACCTGACCGTGAGCGAGACGCCTGCGTGGATCGCGCTCGCGCATCTGGCCGCGATCGATCCCACGCTCGCCACCTGCCATCTCCGGGCCGCCTGCGGGCTGGAAGCCTCCCCCAACGGCGCGGCCCTGCAGAGCTGGCTCGCAGCCACCGAGCTCCAGTTCGCCAGCGTGGTCGACGCCCCACTTGCGGGCCACGACGTCCACGTCTTCGATCTCGGCGTCGGTAGCACGGAGATGGGAATCGGCGCCCCAGGCGATTTCGTGACGGCGGACCTCAGCGACATGTTGTTCGGCCATATGCGCGCCGCTGGCAAGACAGTCGGGCTCGGTCGCTACGACGAGGTGCGGTCGTGGTACGGCGGCGAG
Source organism: Acidobacteriota bacterium (assembly GCA_029263295.1). Taxonomy (GTDB): domain Bacteria; phylum Acidobacteriota; class UBA890; order UBA890; family WLXD01; genus WLXD01. Next base: position 49,111 of record JAJCXT010000008.1, read on the forward strand.
TTATTTGCCGCACCGAGCGACGAAGCTCCCCGTCGCCGCACCGTGCACGTCGGCGTTGACGTGTTCCTCGAACCTGGAGCAGCCGTATACGCGCCGCTCGCCGGCACAGTTATCAGTGCGGCCGTCAACGAGGGTCGGCTCGACTACGGCCCGACGCTGATTCTCGAGCACGAGCCCGAGGCCGGGCCGCGATTCTGGAGCCTGTACGGACACCTGACGGCGGACTCACTCGACAACATGGCGCCGGGACAACGGGTTGCCGGCGGCCAGCGCATCGCCGCCATCGGCGACTATCCGATAAACGGCGACTGGCCTCCGCATCTGCACTTTCAGCTGATCGCCGACAGACTCGACTACACCACGGACTTCCCGGGGGTCTGCGCGCCGCAGGACCGTGAGGTGTGGGCCAGCCTCAGCCCGGATCCAGGCCGAGTCCTGGGTCTCGATCAGGCGCAGGTCGCCCCGGTGGGAATGGCGGCCGCAGCGATCGCGAACCGCCGTCAATGGGTAATCGGGCCGTCACTGAGCATTTCCTACCGCCGACCACTGACTATCGTGCGCGGCTACCGGCAATACCTGTATGACATGGAGGGGCAGCCGTTCCTCGACGCGGTGAACAACGTGCCTCACGTGGGCCATTCGCACCCGCATGTGGTGGCTGCGGCGGCCGCCCAGAACGCGGTGCTAAACACCAATACTCGTTACCTGCACGAGAACATCGTGCGCTACGCGGAACGCCTTGCCGGCAGGCTGCCGGATCCGCTGGAGGTCTGCTACTTCGTCTGTTCGGGTAGCGAGGCGAACGAGTTGGCAATCCGCATGGCCCGAACCGCCACGTCGCGTTGCGACATCGTTGCCCTTGATGGCGCGTACCACGGCAACACATCGACACTGATCGACATCAGCCCCTACAAGCACGCCGGCCAGGGCGGGCGCGGTGCCCCGAACTGGGCTCACATCGCCACCATGCCCGATCCGTACCGCGGCGAATTCGCCGGGCGAGAAGACGCAGGCGCTCTTTTTGCCGAAGACGTGCGCCGTTGCTGCGTCGATGCGGAGAGGAACGGAGGCGTCGCCGCGCTCATGGCCGAACCCCTGCTCGGTTGCGGCGGCCAGATCGTGCCGCCTACCGGCTACCTCGCCGCGGCGTTCGACCACGTTCGCGCCGCGGGTGGACTTTGCGTCGCCGACGAGGTGCAGGTCGGCTTCGGCCGTACTGGATCCCATTTCTGGGCCTTCGAGACACAATGCGTCGTGCCCGACATCGTGACCCTGGGCAAGCCCATCGGCAACGGATTCCCGTTGGCCGCGGTCGTCACGACACGCAAGATCGCCGACGACTTCGCCAACGGAATGGAGTACTTCAACACCTTCGGCGGCAGCCCGGTGGCCTGCGCTGTCGGCAACGCTGTGCTGGATGTCATCGAGCAGGAAGATCTACAGGCCAACGCCCTGACAGTTGGCACTCGCCTGCTCGAAGGTCTGGCCGAAATCGCGAGCCGCCACTCGATCATCGGCGATGTTCGCGGCATCGGCCTGTACCTCGGCGCCGAGATGGTGCGCGACCCCGACACCAGGGAACCCGCGGCGGCCGAGGCGAACTACGTGATCAACCGCATGCGCGACCATGGCATTCTGATCAGCACCGATGGTCCACACCACAATGTACTCAAGCTGAAGCCGCCCCTGTGCTTCAGGCTCGCCGACGCCGAACGTTTCCTGGCTATCCTCGACCGGATCCTCGGCGAGAACTTCGTCTCTTGAGTCCAGACATTTGTCTGCTATAGTCAAGCCGCTGAAGAACCGCCCACACCCGACTACCCCGAGACTTCTGGAGGCCACCCTATGTCCGATCAAGGTCGTTTCACCTGGTACGAGTTGATGTCGACTGACCCAAAAGCGGCGCTCGACTTTCACGCCGGCATCACGGGCTGGACGCACCAGCCCTTCGGCCCCCCACCCGCCGACGGTGGAGCGGTCGAGTACAACATGTGGATGAGGGGAGAGGAGCCGATTGCCGGTTGCTTCCAGTTGCCCGCCGAGGCCCAGGAGCAGGGCGCTCCGACTCACTGGGTGGGCTACATCCACTGCGACGACCTCGACGCCACCAAGGCACGCGCGATCGAGCTGGGTGCCACGGAGCTCGTTTCCATGGACCTCCCGGATATCGGCAGGTTCTCCATGATGCACGACCCCCTGCACGCCGTGATCGCCTTCTTCCAGCCGGCCAACGAGCCGGGGCCGGAACAGGATGCCGCGCCGGGCCGGTTCTCATGGCATGAACTGATGACGACCGACTATGAGGCCGCGTTCGGCTTCTACTCCGAGTTGTTCGGCTGGGAGATCATGGACGACATGGACATGGGCGACGGCTGGATCTACCGACTCTACGGTCGCAATGGCAAGCAACTGGGCGGCATGTTCAACAGGCCGCCGGAGGTGCCCGCGTCGTGTTGGCTGTACTACGTCGATGTCCCTGACGTCGACGAATCCGCCGCGGCGATCACCGCAGGCGGCGGCAAGATCGTGCACGGCCCGATGGAGGTCCCGGGCGGGGGCCGCATCGTGCAGGCGACGGACCCTCAGGGCGGCATGTTCGCGCTGCACACGCCGGCGCCAGCCGAGGGCTAGTAGAGCTTCCGGGCCACTGACTCGAAACGGGGCGGGATCGCGAGGGCGGTCCCGCTCCTTTCTTGTCCGGCGCCTATCGGCAGGGTAGCTCGGCGTGCCGCCGGGATCGGTTCCGTCGATCTGTTGCCGTTCCGCGCTGGGCGCTAGCTAATCGCGGCCCGTCAAGATCTCGGCGCCGTCCTTGGTGACGACGATCGTGTGCTCGAACTGCGCCGCCAGCCCGCCAGCCGCGGTGCATAGCGTCCATCCGTCGTCGGATTCCACTGCGCGATCGGAATTCGTCGACAGGAACGGCTCGATGGTAAGCACCTGGCCTTCAGCGAAACGTCGCCGATCGGCGGGCTCGTAGTAGTTGAGTACGGCACGCGGCTCCTCGTGCAGGCCACCGCCGACTCCATGGCCGCACAGGTTTCGCACGATGAGGAATCCGCGGTCATCCGCCACCTTCTGAACAGCCCTGCCGACGCCGTTGAGCAACTCGCCAGGACGCACCGTCGCCAGCGCGGCCGTCAGCGCTTCCTGGGTGGCCGCTAGCAGTGCCCGCGCCGCATCGCTTACCTCGCCAATCGGAAAAGAAGCGCCCGAGTCCGCGAAGTAGCCGGCCTTCTCGGCAGAGACATCCAGGTTCACCAGGTCGCCGTTCTCGATGATACGGCCGCCAGGTATCCCGTGCGCGGCCTCATCGTTGACGCTGATGCAGGTGGCGCCGGGGAAGCCGTACACGGTCTCCGGCGCCGACTTCGCGCCGCAGCCCGCGAGCGCCGCGCGTCCGATCACGTCGAGTTCCGCCGTCGTTACTCCCGCCGTCAGCCGGGTCGCCATCGCCTCGATGGCGCTGGCGACCGCCCGGCCGGCCTCGCGTACGCCACGAAGCTCCTCGCTGTCCGGCAGTGTCACGACCATGTTGACTCCAACCTCAGCCGCCGCGCGTTAGCGCGACAGTTCGATCGCCACCCAGGCCGACTCTCCGTTGGCCGCGATGGTGATGCGGTAACTGCCCGCGGAGGCCGTCGGCGGGAAACTGCGGCCACCAAAGCTGCGGCCCTCGCCCTCTACCGTCAGGTCCCAGAGGATCATGTTGTGACCGCCAATTCCTTCGCCCGCCAACGTCTGCACGATCTCACCGTCGGCGTCCTCGATCTTCACCTCGTAGTCGCCGGCTTCGGCCATCCAGACGTGCAGGGCGGCCGTAGGACGGGATCCGAAGAATCCGAAGCGGCCACGTGGCATCTGCACCGCCTCCGGTTCAAACACGTGCAGCGGCTTGGCCTGGATCTCCTCGCTCAGTTGCTGAATCGGCCGCACGTCGAGCGCGAACACACCGCGTCCGTGCGTCGCGGCAACCAGGATGTCGTTCTCCGGATGGATCACGATGTCGTGTACGAAGGTGTTCGGCATGCCGTTGGATAACGCTTCCCAATGCTCGCCGCCGTCGATCGACACATACGCGCCAACGTCAGTACCGGCGTACATCACGTTCGGGTTCTTCGGGTCCTCTTTGACTACGTTGATCGGGCCGCTCGGGATGTTGGTCGCGAGGTCCTGCCACGTCGTGCCGCGATCGGTCGACTTCCACAGATAGGGTCGGAAGTCGTCCTCGCGCTTGCCGTTCTGCGCCGCGTACACCGTGTCGGGGTCCCAGCGCGACGCCACCAGCTCGGAGATGAATTTGCCCTGCGGCAGTTCACCGGTGATCTCTGCCCAGCCCGTTCCACTCGCATCGGTCGTCCACACGCGGCCGTCGTCGGTGCCCACGTACAAAAGACCGAATTCGAATGGCGACTCCGAGATCGAGTAGATCGTCTGGTACTGGATGTCGCCGATCTTGTCGATGTCGTTGTAGGTGAGATCGTCGCTCATGATCTCCCAGTTATCGCCCCGGTTCATGGAACGAAACAGCTTGTTGAGCCCGAGGTAGATCACGCGCGGGTTGTGCGGCGAGATGATGAATGGCGCCAGCCATTGACCGCGATACGGGGGCTCACCCTCGGGAGCTTCCGGCATCAGCGTGACCTCTTCGTCCGCCGCCAGATCGGCGCGCAGGAAGCTACCGTAGAAGCGCGCCGCGTAGACGATGTTGGGGTCGGTGGGATCGACGACGTGGTTGTTGCCCTCGAAACCCGGGGCGCCTTCCCACTCGACCGCCGGGATATTGTGACGACCGCGGCTCAGATCGACCCTGCCACGGCGGCTACCGTGGTCCTGGATGGAGCCATAGGCCCAGAACTCCTCGCCCATGTCGTGGGCAACGTTGAAGAACTGCACCAGCGGTAGGTTGTCGTAGAAGGTGCGCCAGTTCTCTCCGCCGTCATATGAGATCGCCAGCCCACCGTCGTTGACGTTGGCGAGGTAGTCAGAATTGTCGGGGTCGATCCACAGACCGTGATGGTCGCCGTGCATGCCGCTCAGCCGCCGGAAGGTCTTGCCACCATCCTCGGAGACGTTGAGCGCGAGACCCATCACATAGATCTTGTTTTCGTCGTTCGGGTCCACTCGGAGCTGCCCGAACACCCAGCCATAGGTGCCGCCCAGGCTGAGCATGTAGTCGTTGTATTCCGATGTCCTTTCCCAGTTGTCCCCTCCATCCGTGGAGCGATACACGGTCGCGCCCCGAATCACCGGGCCGGCCGGGCGACCGTACGCGTCCGTATCACCCTCATCGGGCTCACGCGCCGTCTCGTAGCTGTCGATAAACGCGTAGACGACATCCGGGTTCGATCGTGCGACGTCCAGCCCGATGCGGCCGCGGAACTTCGCCTCGGGAAGTCCGACGCTGAGCTCCTGCCAAGTCGCGCCGCCGTCGGTCGTCTTGTAGATCGCGGAACCGTCATAGTGGCTGCTGTTGCGCGGGTCATTCCACTTCTCGCGCACGCGCTGCCATGTGGCGATGTACAACGTGTCAGGGTCGGTCGGGTGCATGACCAGGTCAATCGCACCGGTGCGCTCGTCGCGGTAGAAGACCTTGTCCCAGGTCTCGCCGCCGTCGGTGGTCTTGTAGATGCCGCGATCGGGGTTCTCGGTCCACTCGTGCCCGGAGGCCGCCACGTAGACGATGTCCGGATTCGTGGGATGAATTTCGATGCGCGGGATCGTGTGGGTGTCTCCCAGGCCCTTGTGCTCCCAGGTGTCACCGCCGTCGGTCGACTTGTAGACACCCGCGCCAGCCATGGACGACCTGAAGATGTTGGCTTCACCGGTGCCCACCCAGACGATGCTCTGATCGGACGGAGCCAGCGTCACATCCCCAACCGAGGTCGAGGCGGCCTGCTCGAAGATCGGCTCCCAACTCACGCCCTCGTTCTTGCTGCGCCACACGCCACCCGACGCGCCGGCAACATAGATCGTGTAGTTGTCGCCCTTGGGCGTGACGATGTCGACATCGGTCATGCGGCCGGAAATGTTCGTCGGCCCCACGAACTGCCACGGCAGGTTGCGGAAGCGAGACATGTCAGCGTTCGCCACATGGTCCGCGTACCAGGTCAGGCGCTCCGCGGAGGGAGTCTGTTCGCTCGCCTCCTGTGCGACCAGCGGGCCACCCGCCCCCAGCAGCAGTACCAAGGTCAGGGCCAGACTCAGAACAGGTCGCATGCGGTCGAGCATCGGTGGGCCTCCGAGAAGAAAGCGGACAGACGTGAGGGATTTCCGCAGGTTAGTGAGCGCGGAGGGCGGCGTCAACGCGCCCAGCGGGGTCAACCGGCTAGGTCGTTGCGGTGCACGCCAGGACCTCCGCGGCGAGAGGTCGCAGCGCCTCGACGTAATGGCGCGAATCGTAGTGACCGACTTCGTCCAGCGGCATGAAGACGATCCGTCCGCCACGTCGCTGCATGCTTTTGACGGCCTTCTCCACATCGGCGAACGGGATCAACTCGTCGGCGCGGCTGTTGACGACCCACAGTGGGAACCGCGCGAGTTCCTCGCGCCATCCGACAGCCCCGCGGCCAACGAGATCCCGGAATCGCACGAGCCCCGGATCGTCGGGATCCTCGGCAGCAAGCACGGGCACGGCAGCCACCGCGATACCCGCAGCGAAACGATCCGGATAGCGAGACCCCAGGTACCACGTTCCCATGCCGCCGAGGCTGTATCCGGCCAACACCACGTGATCCGCGGCCGTTTCGAACTCCGCGATCACCTGCCGACGCAGGGCCAGTACGGCATCCTCACTGCGCGGATGATGCCAGGTTCGTTGCGGGCAGTTGGGAGCCACGAGGACCACTTCCTGCCCCCTGAACACCGGCTCGAGAAACGCGCGCATGAAATCCCGGCCGTGACGCGGCGACATGTCGCCTTCCCATCCGTAGTGCAGCCCGATGACCAACGGTAAGACGCGGTCGTCGCCAGGAGCGCGCGGGTCGATCAACGCATACCGCAGGTCCTGGCCGCCGTCGAAGGACAGCTCGTGATCGGTGATCGTCGCGCGCTCGCTCATCCCCGCAGTCTGCCACGTGCCAATCAGGTCCGGCCGTCACTCGTAGCGCAGGGCCTCGATCGGGTCGAGCTGCGCGGCGCGAGTGGCAGGATAGATGCCCGACACCAGGCCGGCCGCCAGCGACACGCTCGTCGACAACAGGATCGACGAAGGAGTGACAACGGTTTCCCAGCCGGCCGACGCGGCAACGACTCGCGCGATGATCACGCCCATCGCTACCCCGGCCAGTCCGCCCATGAGACTGATGGCGAAGGCCTCAATCATGAACTGGTCGCGGATCTCCTTGCGGCGCGCTCCGACGGCCCGCCGAATCCCGATCTCGCGAGTTCGCTCGAGGACGGTAGCCAACATGATGTTGGTGATGCCGATACCACCAACGAGCAGAGAGATGCCCGCGATGCAGCCCATGACGATATTGAACAGCCGCTGCGTGGCGCGGCTCTGGTCGAGCAACGCCTCAGGCACGACAAGCTCGAAGTCGTCTTCACCCCCGTGGATACGCTCGAGCAGTCGCCGGATGGCCACAGCGCTGGCTTGCACGGAGAGGTCGGCCTCGAGCTGCACGATGATCTCATCGACCGGCGCCCGCAGCGGTGGACGATCGAACTTGCGAACCGCCGTGGTAACGGGAATGTAGATCTCGGTCGCAGTGGTGCCGATATCGACGCCCTCGAACTGGCCGCCGCCACCGAGATCCTCGAGGACGCCGATGACCTCGAACCAGACATCATTGATCTTCAGCCGCTCGCCGATAGCCGCACCGACGCCGAAGAGGTCGCGCCGCACGGCACCGCCCACAACAGCCACCTGCGCGTGACGGTCCTCGTCCAGACGATCGAGGAAACGGCCCTCCGCGACCCGCAGGTCTGACAACCGTCGCTGATGCCACGACACCCCGAGAACACTCGCCGCGGTGCGGCCGCCGACTGCCATGATCTTGTAGCTGGCTATTTCGACGCGTGGCACCGCCAACTCCACTCCGGGAATGCCGTCGCGGATCACGCTCGCGTCGCGCAAGGACACGCCCAGGGAGTTGCGGCGAATCTCGTTGAGCTCGTCCTCAGTGCGATCGACGTCGCGCACCAGTACGTTGCGCAGACCCATGCGATCGATCAATTCCATCGCCTGCAGTTCGGCGCCAGCGCCGATCGACAACATCGCGATCACCGCGCCCACGCCAAAGATCATGCCGAGCATCGTCAACAATGAACGCAGCTTGTGCGCCGCGAGATTGTTGAGCGCGCTGACGAACGACTCCCGAAAGTTCACTCAACGCCCCCCTGTGGGGCCGGTCGATATCTCGGTGGATGCCGCAGCGGCCCCAGCCTGCGAGCGCGTCGGATCCTGGAGAGCCACGACGTCGCCAGGCTCCAGTCCGGAGGCGACCACCACACGGCCGAGCGCGATCGGCCCTAGCGTCACGGCAACCCGATCGTACTCGCGCCCGGTCCTGCGAAATACGTACGGATTGGCCTCGTCGTCGCGGAATATGGCCTCGCGCGGCACGGCGATCACGTCTTCGAGATCTTGGACGAGAAGCGTTGCACGTACCCGCTGGCCGGGTTTCATCTTCGACGGGTCGGTCATCGCCAGCGTCAGATCAACATCGAAGTACTGCACTGGCGACCAACGGTTGCGACGCTTGGCCACCGCGGCTACAAGCCCGACCTCCGCCTCGACGACCTCGCCGGGATGCGCTTCGAGAACCACGGCGGCCGCGATGCCCACCGCAACACCACCGGCATCAGCTTCGAGTACGTAGACCTGAGCCTTCATCACGTCGAGTTGAGGGATCTCTGCGATCGACTGGCCAGGCCAGGTCACCGAGCCAACCTGAGCTGCTTCGCCCCAATCGCGACGCAGAACAAAGATGCCGTCATGGGGCGCGCGCACTTCGAGTTCGCGCAGGCCTGACTCGGCCTTTTCGATCGTCAGCTGCGCCTGCCGTTTCTGCAATTCGAGCAAGTCCAGTTCGACCTGCCCCTGCTCGGCACTGATGCCACGCGCCTGACTGGCGTTCTCCTTGCGCTGCGTGGCTAGCTTCTCGTCGATCTGCGATTCGATGATCTCGCTGCGCGAGTAGATATCCGCATTGGTGCTCTGAAACTCCCGCGAGTGCTCTAGCTGCAGGTCGGCGAGCTGCTCATCGCGCTCGAGGTTGTCGAGCGTCGTCCCCTGCTCGATGTTCCTCTGGTCCACCCTGCTCAACGCCTTGTCGCGCTCCGCCTCGCCGTCGAACAACTCGTGTTGCATGTCTGTTGGATCGAATCGAATCACCACCTCGCCTTCTTCGACGGCCGACCCGTCGCGGGCGAGCCACGCTATTCTCATCGGGCCGTTGGCGGCGGGGGGGGTCGCGAGAGGTGTCGCGTTCTCCGCCACGAGAATGCCTTCCGCATCGACTCTGTGAACGAACGATCCCCGCTCGGCGCGGAATGTGGGAACCGCGTCGCCGCCGGAGATCGCCCCGGCGAAAGTGGTCGTCACGAGCCAGCCCGCACCGATGACCCCAGCGCCCAATAACAACGGGGTCCGCAGTCGCATCATGCTTCAGGATTCCTTTCAGCAACCCGGTCGCCGGCCCGTAATCCATCGATTACCTGCACCGACTCGGCATTGCGCTGCCCCAACTCCACTGGCACTTGCTCGTAGCCGAGCACCGTCTTGCGATAGACGACGGGGCCTGAGGCCGTAGGGAACACCGTGTGTCCCGGCACCACCAGAACGGCCTCGAGCCGCGCGGTCTCGATCGTGCCCCGGAACCGCATGCCTGGCCGCATTCGTTCCTGATCGGTCTCTTCCAGGTCAAGGTCGAGGCGAACAACCTTGATCGGGTTACGCGAGAAGGACTTACGCTGCACCGTGCGCCAAATCGATTCGATGTTCGCCCGGTACAGAATGTCCGGATGTGCGTCGAGTCGAATCGACACCGACTGTCCTTCGGCGACCCTTCCGGCGTCGGACTCGTCAACCTCTCCGTTGGCCATCATCGTGGACAGATCCGGCAGTTCGATGATGCGTTCGCGACGCCACACCTGATCGCCGACCTTCTTCTTCTCACCACGCCAGTTGGTCATGTAGATGACCGTGCCCGCTCGCGGAGCGGTGACGGTCATGCGCCGCAGCGCATCCTCAGTTTCCCGCACGAGACGCTGAGCGCGGTCGCGTTGGGCGACGAGGGCCGACCGCCGCGCCGCACCCGCTTCGCGAGCCGCCTCGAGTTGCCCGTCCAACGATGCGACCTCGAGCGTCGCCAGTTCGACGTCCAGGCCCGCGATCTCAGCGTCATTGGCTGAACGCAGATCGTCAGGAACCTCGTCGTTCAAGCCGGCGCGCCGCTCCTTGGCCTCGGCTTCGGCCAGTTGCAGGTCCAGCGCCATAAGCTGTTGCTGCAGGTCGACATCGAGCTTCTCTATGTTCTTCGCTGCCTGTTCAGCATCCGTCTGCAGCTGCAACAGCTCGCGCTCCAGCGACGCGGTGTCGAAGGAGAGCACGGGAGCCCCCTCAGCGACCTCGCTCCCTTCCGGCGCCATGAAACGGATCTGGAAGTCCCGGACGCTGACCCCCTGGGGTGGCGTGAGGATGCTGGCGTCGCGCGAAGCCAGCGTCCCCTCTACGTCCACGCCGAGGACGAGATCGTCCACGACGACATCTGCCCAGGTGATCTCCGAGTCGGCCGCGAACACACGCGTGAGCCCCCAGCCAACCGCCAACAAGCCGGCCAGCACGCCTACGCCGAGCCGCAGAAGCTGCGGCCGCCCCGTCCTGGCTCCAAGACCGGGAGAACTCATTGGCCCCCCTCTACCGCCACCCCTGCCTCGGGTCCGTCATGCAGCACGCAGGCGCTGGCGTTGCATGGGCCGAGTTCGACCGACTGCCGCGCACCTCCCGCGAGGACGACAACCACTCCGTCATCGGTGAATTCGAGCGCATGCCGCGGCACGAGAACGACATCTTCACGCACGGCGGTCTCGACCTCCACCAGCACGGACATACCCGGTCGCATGATTTCCTGATCGGCCTCGTCAAGGTCGATGCGAGCCAGAAAATGCCGCTGGTCCGATCGCCGGCCGGACTCTTGCGCCACCGGGCTGATCGAGCGCACGATGCCGCGGAAGAGCCGGCCGGGATAGGCATCGAGTGCGCACATGACGATCATCCCCGGCGTGACCTTGCCATCATCGACGTCAGACAATCGCGCCTCGACCGACATCGAGCGGAGGTCCGGAATCTCCATGACAGTGGCTCCCATCCAAATGCTGTCGCCCACCTGGAACTTGCGATCCTCGCGACGGTTCTCTGCGGCCACCGCGATCCCTGACTGCGGCGCCCGCAGCGCCATTGCTTCGATCGCCTGCCGCGCCTCGCCGACCTCGCGCTCGGTCTTACGAATGTCCACCCGGAGAATCTCCAACTCGGCCTCCGAAGCCTCTTCATGACCTTCGAGTTCGGCAACAGCCTTGTCGTATTCGACCTGCGCCTGCCGAAGGGTGAGCTGCGCTTCTTCGTAGCTCTTGCGGTCGGTGATGTCCGCGGGGACATCGGCAGCGATCTCTGCGCGGCGCAGGGCGATGCGACTACCTTCGTAGCCAAACTGTTTCGCTGCGAGCTGCCCGTTGATCTCCGCCCGCTTGCTGGCGAGCGCGTCGATCGCCTGCTGCTGTGCGGTGATCTTGTTCTCGATCTCGCTCGCGATCTGCGCCGTGTCCAGTTCCACGAGTCGATCGCCTTCGAGCACGTAGGCGCCATCGTCGACCATCCAACGAATCGTGGTCTCCCACTCTGGCATCCGGGGAATGATTATCGCGTCGCTGTTGCGAGCTGTCAGCGTGCCGCTGAGCAAGAGCGTCTGCCTGAAGTCCCCGCGCCCGATCGCACGCATCTGCGATGACGCTTCGCGCCCCTGGCTGGGTTCGGCACCGACCGTCGGCTCACCTGCGCAAGCTCCGACCGTGCCGCAGAGCAGCACAATCGCGAGCGCGCATCGAACGCGCACTGTGGCACCGGAGTTAGTTTCGATCATGGCTGGTCGACAACGCTCCGGATCCGTCGGGGAACGGTACTGGACATTCTCTCTCATGCGGCCCACTTCGCGCACTCCTGACGCGCGGAATTCCTCGCGCCGAGACTCTCTACTTGTCTAGAACCCTCGAGAACTCGAATTGTCGACGTCGATGGAACTTATTGAGGCTATTCACCGTATGAATTATTCGATTGTAAAGTTTGACTCTTCGACCTCTGGACACGGAAGCCACGATGCCCGGGAAGTTCCTTGCTGAATTCGAACTCTATGTGATGCTAGCCGTCGCCCGTCTGGGCGACGATGCCTACGGCGCGGCCATCCGCGACGAGATCGAGGGGCGCGTGAGCCGTCCCGTGTCGATCGGCGCCCTGTACGCCACGCTGCACCGACTCGGTAGCAAGCAACTCGTGCGTTTCGAGGAAGAATCCGACAGCGGAAGGTCCGGACGCGCCCGCAAGTACGTCCACTTGACCCCCGAGGGGCGCGAGGCTCTGGAGCATTCCAGCGCGATGCTGCACCGCATGATGGATGGAGTGACGGTCGGAGGTCAGCGATGAACACCCCTGGAACGCCACAGCACTGGGCCGCCCTGTTACGACTGGTCTTGCATCCCGATGATCGCCGCTACGCGTTGTCGGATCTCGAGGACGGCTTCGCCCGTCGCGCAGCCGAGACTGACGCCCGCAGCGCAGGCGCCTGGTACAGGCGCCAGGTGTTCCGGTCGATCGCCCCAGCCCTGGGCAGCCGCTGGTCACGTCGGCCACGGCTGGTCGCGCTCGCCTTCGACGACCTGCGCTTCGCCCTGCGCTCGTTGGCCAAGACGCCGGTCGTCGCCCTGGTCGTAGTGACGTCCCTGGCGGTCGGGATCGGCGCCACGACTGCCGTGTTCTCAGCGGCCAACGCCTTCCTGCTGCGGCCCGCGAGCGCGGCGATCGCGGACCCCGACCAGCTGGTCACGATGTTCACGAGCGATAACGCCGGCGGGCTGTACGGCCGCAACTCGGTGCTCGACGCGCAGGAGGTAGACGCGGCAACCGAGGCGTTCTCGGGTCTGGCCACGCACAGGATCGGGGTAGTGGAGATCGAGGGCAGAGACTGGGTCCGCAGCTCGATGATCGAGATCGTCAGCGGCAACTACTTCGACGTCCTCGGCGTGCGTGTCGGCATGGGCCGTGGGTTCACGCCAGAGGAGACGAAGTTCGGCTCCGCTGAGCGCGTTGTCATCATCAGCGCGCGCCTCTGGAACGACCAGTTCGGCGGCGATCCGGCGGCGATCGGCAACACCGTCATCCTCGACGGAGCGCCGTTCACGGTGATCGGCGTCGCCCCGGTCGAGTTGCGTAGCCGCTTTATGGCTTTCGAGGTCGACGCATGGGTGCCGATCGGAATTCCCGGCGGCGTGTTCATTTCGAACGAAGCCGAATGGAGCGGCCGTGGGAACCGCGACCACGGCGTCGTGGCGCGGCTAGTTCCGGGTGCTTCCATGGAGCAGGCAAGCGCACAGCTCGACGTCATCGCAGCCCGGCTTCACTCCGAGTACCGCGACGACTGGGAAGATCAGCGCTCGCAGGCGCGGCAATTCACGCTCCTCGACGAGCGCGCCGCACGAGTTCCGCCCGATACCGCCACCGCCATGACGGCGGTGAGCACGATCTTCGTGCTGGCCGCGGGGCTACTTCTGGCGGTCGCCTGCTTCAACGTGGCCGGGATCATGCTCGCCAGAGCCGACGCGCGACGCCAGGAGATGGCCATTCGCCTGGCACTCGGAGCGCGACGCCGGCGGATCGCCGGACTACTGCTAGTCGAGTCACTGATTCTCGCCGCCGTGGCCTGCGTCGGAGGAATCGTGCTGGCAAAGCAGCTGGTGGGCAGGTTCAGTCAGGTATCGCTGCCCATCGCGAACCTCGTGGTGCGCTTCGACGTCGGGATCGACGGACGCGTGCTGACATTCGCCCTCGTGACCGCGGTGCTGACGAGCGTGGCCTTTGGCATGGTGCCCGCATGGCGAGGCGCTCGGCCGGACCTCGTACCTGCACTGAAGGGACTGCGTACCACCCGAACAGGAGCGCGCCGGCGCTTGAGCTTCCGCGGCGCCCTCGTCCTCGGTCAGGTTGCCGTCGCAATGATCTTCGTGGTCGGGGCTGGCACGACGCTGAGCAGCTTCACGGAACTCATGGCGATGGATTGGGGGGTCGAGGTGGAAGGTCTGGCCGTGATGACCAAAGACATGCCCGCCGACACCACCTTTGAGGCGCGGGCCGCGGAGTACGCCACCCTGCTGCAACAGGTCGGCGAGCGGCCTGAGATCTCCGACGTGCAGATCGCTTCGGCGGTCGAGGGTACGAGCTTCGCCTTCGATAACGGGGCCGACGTGGCGCCGTTCGGCTACGAGCGCGCGCCGGGCGAGTCGATGCGCATCTCGGTCAACGCCGTAACGCCGGGCTACTTCGAGCTCCTGCAGATCCGGATGCTGTCAGGCCGGACGTTCACGGCGGCCGACCACTCGGACGCCGATCGGGTTGCGATCGTGAACGAGTCCTTCGCGCAGCGATTCTGGCCCGACAGTTCGGCTCTGGGCCGCCAGTTCAAGATCGGGCAGTTTGCCGAAGAAGGCGGTGACAGCATGCGCGCCGACGGCAACACCTACACGGTGATCGGCCTTGCGGCAGACGCCAAGTATCAAGGGTTCGAAGGGACCGAGTCCGAGTTCTTCTGGACCGCTCTACTGCAGGAGCCACCGGCGCGCGCGATGGTGGTGGCGCGTGCCTACGGCGGCGTCGACGAGGCGATCGAGAGTCTTCGCGAGGTGATTCCGGCCGACGCGCGCGGCGTGATGATGATCCCGCCGGGCCGCCTGGTGGACCTGCGCGACTTCCAATTCGCCTTCCTACGGGTAATGGCACGATTCCTGGCCGCGGCGGGCGCCTTCGGCCTGATGCTCGCCACGATGGGCTTGTACGGAACCGTGGCCTTCGCGGTGGCCCAGCGCGCACGAGAGATGGCCATCCGCCAGGCGATTGGTGCCCTGCCGCAACAGGTCGTCAATCAAGTGTTCCACAGCGGTCTGCGGCTCGCGCTAGGCGGGCTTGTGTTGGGGACCCTCATCGTCGTGCCACTGGCGGCACTGCTGCGAGCCGATCTCCACGGGGTGGCCCCCGTCGAGCCCCTCGGACTCGCGGTCGGCGCCGTGCTTGTGTTCCTCGCGACCGCTGCCGCGAGCTACATCCCGGCGCTACGAATGACACGGGTCGCGCCGGTCGAGTCGCTGCGCGCCGACTGACCCGCCGATTCTCGCCGTGCTCTGGCGACTAGCAGTCCGTGCTGGAACCACGGGCTGCTAGAGCCAGCGGCGGACCTTGCCCCGATACTCGTCGTACTCATCGCCGAACCGCTCGATGAGCATCTCCTCTTCCAGGGCGATGAACTGCGAAGAGATGATCCAGTGGAACCCGACGATCGGCAGAAACGCCGTGAGGTTCCCGAACCAGATAGCGCTACCGGTCAGCGCGATGAGCATCGACGCGTAGATCGGGTTACGACTCCATCGATACGGGCCGCGGATGATCAACGACTCCGAGACGTGGCCCGGCTCGATGGTTGTCCCGCTGCGATGGAATAGACCGCCGCAGTAGAGGATCAGGACGAAGCCGGCGCCAACCAGGGCGAGACCGACGGATGACCAAGTCCCTCCGAGCAGTTGGGGCCCGGGAAGCAGTCTCCAGAGAGCGTATTGCATGCCGATCGTGAACAGCGCCCAGACCGGCGGAAACAGCGGCGTGCGGCGACGTTCGCTCACGACCGACTCCAGGTCCGGCGAGCCATGGGTTCGTAGCGACTGGCAGGCGACAGCCCGTCAGCGATGAGCTACGCGCGAACCGGAGCGCGCGATGAGCGCCTCTTCGTCCATGAAGACGAACTCAGACGACACCACCGAGACGAACCCGGCGATCGGCAGGATGCCCGTGAGCGTTCCGAACCACAGGGCAGCGCCGGCGAGACACGTCAGCATGGCCAGACAGATCGGACTCCTGGTCCAACAATGAGCCGCGTCGGCTGCCGCCATGGCATGCCTCGAGACGTACGCAAGACCTGCAGCGCCACCGATCAGGAGGGCGAGGCCGACCCAACTCTGGGCTGCGCCCAGGGCGATCGTAGGGCCGGGCAGCAACGTCCAGAGGATCCACTGCTGCACCAGCGCGACCGCGAACCACGCGGTCGGCATAACTGACTGTCGGGGGGCTTCCTTCACTATCCAAACTCCGAGGGGGCTAACTGAAGAAAGCATCTTAACCTTTTCTTCACATTCTTAACAAGTCCTTAACTCGGGTTTCTTAACAGGTCCTTAACCCCGACCTGATCGCGATCGACCAGGACATCTTCAAAATCGGCACGCACAGGATTTCAAAATCGGCACGCACAGGATCGGGAAGAGGCGTGTGCTTCTGACTATGCTTGAGGCTGACGAGATCTATCGGGCTCCGAGTTTCCCCGTTCGCACGGGGCGCGAACCTGGAACCTGGACCTGGCCGACCCGGCACGGAGACCACTATGACCAGACGAGTCGCACCGCTCGCCGTCCTGTTCGTTCTGCTCGGCTCCCCACTCGCAGCGCAGGAAGCTTCGCTGGTGGCCTCCGGCACAGGCACCGTACAGCTGACTCCAGATCGCGCCACGTTGTCGGTGGCCATCGAGAGCCGCGCACCGGAGGCAAGTGACGCCAGCGCACGCAACGCCGGGGTTGTCGAGAGCGTGCGTGCCGCCCTGGGCGCACGAGGGATCGGTGCGGATGACATCACCACGGCGCACTACAACGTCAGGGAGGACTGGCGTCGCAAGGACGGCGAGCGGGTGCGCGACGGCTACGTGGCCGAGACCATGTTGCGAATCGCCCTCGACGACATCACGACCGCTGGCGAAGCCATCGATGCCGCCCTCGCCGCGGGTGCCAATCGCATCGATGGTGTCCAGTTCAGTTCCAGCCGCGCCGATGACGCACGGCGCGAGGCCATTGCACTTGCCGTGCAGGATGCGATAGGCACCGCGGAGGCGATGGCCATCGCTGCGGGCGGGGGCCTCGGCGCTCTGATCGAACTCACCACCGAGGGCGCGACCCGACCCTTGGTCGCCCTGCGTGCCATGCGCACAGAAGTCGCCTACTCCGACGCGCCCACCGAGATCACACCGGGCGACCTGACGGTGACAGCCCGCGTGGTTGGTCGCTGGATGTACGACGGGAACTAGAGGCGCTCGGCGGAAGGCAGGCTCGCCCCCCTTTGGGTTCGGGTTCGTCTATCGCTATCAGTCGGCCCGCAGTGCCTCGGTTGGATCGACGCGCGCCGCGCGCCGTGCCGGCAGCACGCTGGCCACGATCGCCGCGCCGACCAGGAGCGAGGTCACCCCCAGCAAGACCTCTGGCTCCAGGGGGCTGACCCCGTATACGAGCCCGGCCAGCAAACGGGTAACCAGCAGCGACAACCCCGTTCCAATGACCACGCCCAAGAAGGTCATCCTCGCGCCCGATGCCACAACATCGCGGATGACATCGCGAGAGGTCGCTCCGAGCGCCAGACGCACACCCATCTCACGCGTTCGCCGGGCAACGGAGTGCGCGATGACGGCGTACACGCCGAACACGGCGAGCACCAGCGCCATCGCACCGAACATCCCGAAAGACTGCCCCATCGCCCGCTCGCCCCAGGAGTTGAAGGCACGGCGCTCGGTCATGGTCATGATGTCGAAGGGTGCCTGGCCGGGATCGAGGGATCCAACCGCCGCACGGACGGGGTCGAGCAACTCCGCTGGAGCGCCGCGGCCGCGCGCCAAGATCGCCATCGACCGCCACGCGACGCGGGGGTACGGAAGATGCACCTGCATGCGCGCGGACAGGGTATCTTCGCCGAATTCCTCGTACTGCAGGTTCGGCACCACGCCAATGATCTTGTACTCGGAGCCCGACGCTGTGAAGCGCAGCTGCTCTCCCACGGCGGATCGACCTGGCCATAACCGTCGCGCCAGTGACTCGCCGACGATCACGACGCCCTGATCGCCAGTACTCGACTCCACCCCGCTGAAGTCGCGACCCTCGATGAATTCGATGCCGAGCGTTGCGAAGAACCCCGCGGTGGACGGCACCGCGTTGGCGTACATCGCTTCGTCGTCGCTAAGCTGACCGCCGACCGGCACCAGCGCGACGTCCGCGCCTCCGTCATCAGCCGGGATCGCACCGGTTGCCGCCGCGATCTCCACTTCTGGCAGCGCCATGAGGCGCTGTCGCAGCTGCTCGAAGTAGGCGGAACGAGCCTGTGGATCGTCGTACTGGTCTCCCGACAGGCCAATCCGCAGTGACAACAGGGGCTGGTGATCGAAACCGGGATCGGCGCTCTGCACCTGCAGAAAACTGCGGATCATCAGAGTCGCCCCGACGAGGAGCACGACTGCGAGCGCTACCTGCGCCACGACAAGCGCCGCCCGCATGGAGCCCCGAGATGACACCGCGCCGCGTCCCGAGGCGCGCAGGCCAGCACTCATCTGGTTGCCCGTGACCCGGACTGCCGGAAGGATTCCGAACAGGAGCGCCGTCCCCACGGCGATTCCCACCGCGTACATCAGAGCAGTGCCATCGAGACCGACATCAATCCAGTACGCGGGCACGAGCGGGACGGTGTCGAAGAGCACCTCGACCCAGACATACGCAACGCCAATGCCCACGATGCCGCCTGCCAGCCCGAGTACCACGCTCTCGGTGAGAATCTGGCGGAAGAGCCGCACGCGACTGCCGCCAAGCGCCGCGCGAACGACGAACTCGCGCTGTCGCTCAGGCGCGCGCGAGAGCTGCAGGTTGGCAACATTGGCACACGCCAGCAGCAGCACCAGACCCACGGCCGCGAACATCATGTACAGCAACTGCTGCGTGTCCTCACCCAGGAACCCATAGCGGAACCACATACCGCGCATCGTCCAGCCCTCGTGCGTGTCGGGCCAGGTCTCGGCCACCTCCGCCGCGAGACTACTCAACTGTGTCTGCGCAGTCACCAGGTCGACTCCCGGCGCCAGCTTGGCCACGCCGCGAACGTAGCGCCGCTGGTGATCGGAGACGTCAGTGGGAGCATGCGGCAACCACAGTTGCTGCGCCGTGGGGAAGCGGAAACCGTCCGGCATCACGCCGATGATGGTGACCTCACGATCGTTGATGAGCAGGCTTTGGCCGATGACGTCCGGATCGCCCGCGAACATGCGGGTCCAGATTCCATCGCTGATCAGGACCACTTCCTCGAAGCCGTAAGCCGCGCCCTGCTCTGCCTCGAACAAGCGCCCCAACTGCGGCGTAACGCCGAGGGCGCCGAACAGACCCGGAGTGACCGAGGTACTCGGAACCCGCTCCGGGAACTCTTGCCCCGCTACCGTCACGCTGCGCTCGTCGAACGCCCCGACGTACTCGAACGCGCCCGCAGCGCGTATTCGGTCGAGGTCGGCCCATGTGATCCCGGCATCGCCATCGCCACGATCGGGATTCCAGGCGTCGATGAACAACAATCGATCGCCGTCCGCGAATGGCAACGACCGGTGCAACATGCCGTACACGATGCTGAAGTTCGCGGTGTTGGCGCCAATCCCGATGCCGAGCGAGAGAATGGCGACAGCTGTGGCGACCGGGTAACGGCGCAACATGCGGAATCCGTAGCGGACGTCCTGGAGCAGTGTCTCGGCGAAACTTGAACCGTCACGCGCTGGTGCGGCCCCGCTCAGGATCTGCCTGCCCGCTCGCACGACGCGGTCGGCATCGCCGAACTCGCGCCGGGCCGCCTGTCGGGCCTCCCGCTCGTCCATCCCCGCGGCCACGTTGGCGGCCGTCCGCATGTCGAGATGAAAACGGATCTCTTCCTGGACCTCGCGATCGATCACATCGTGGGACAGACCGCCCCCGACCCTTCCTAGCAGTCGTCGTAGCCAGTTCATCGCCAACTCCCTACGCCGGGTCCATCACGCGGCCCACCGCACGACTGAAGCGACTCCAGCGCTCGGCTGCGGTGCGAAGCTGCTGCCGCCCGTCGTCGGTGAGCGAGTAGAACTTCGCTCGGCGGTTGTTCTCGCTACGGCCCCACTCGGCCGCGATCCAACCGCGGCGCTGCATCCGGTACAACGCCGGGTACATCGACCCCTCGTCAACCGTCAGAACGGCGTCAGAGCGTTCGCGTAAGGCCTCGGTGATTCCGAATCCATGCATCGGATCCTCTGCCAACGTGCGCAGAACGATCATCTCGAGTGCACCGCGGAGCAGGTCGCCGCGATCGGCACTGTTCTTCGTTGCTTTCTTGTCTTTCATCGGGCCTCTCCCTTGGGTTGTCTGAGGGACAGTATCGTCGGTTCCTTAGACAGTCAAGGGAAGGTTCCGTGTCGCGCCGCTCGCGCGATCCGAGCCGGAGCCCGCCCGCCACGAAACCCTGGCCCCCTGAGTGCCGTACTCCACTGTGTTTCCCGGCTCCTTCGCTCCTCCTCCAGCCCGGTGATCTCCCTTGGAAAACATGCTCCGAGACGTCCAGTACGCCCTTCGCGGTCTTCGTAACTCGCCCGGATTCACGACGATCGCCGTGCTGACACTGGCGCTCGGGATCGGCGTGAACACGACGATCTTCAGCATGGTCAACGCCATCCTGCTGAAGCCGCTGCCGGTCGACAGCCCCGAAGAGCTGGTCGATATCTACAGCCGCCCGTCGAACATGACCGCGGAATTCGGCACCACCTCGTGGCTCGACTATCAGGAGTACCGAGAACAGAGCGAGACGCTCTCGGACATCGCGGCCTACACCAACTTCTTCGCCAACTTCGCCCGTCAGGGTCGTTCGGAGTTGATCATCGGCGAGATCGTGTCCGGCAACTATTTCGAGGTGCTCGGAGTACCGCTGCAGCTCGGTCGTAGCTTTGCGCCGGAGGAGGCCGCCACGCAGTTGACCCATCCCGTGGCGGTTCTCGGCCACGGGTTCTGGCAAAGCCGCTTCAACGCCGACCCTGACGTAGTCGGCCAGACCTTGCGATTGAACAGCACCGACTACACGGTGATCGGCGTCGCACCGGCCAGCTTCGGCGGCATGATGCCGGCGGTGCGGGCGCAGATGTGGGTGCCGACCATGATGGTCGAAGACATCGAGCCGTTGGGTAATCAGCGCTGGAGTGGCGGGAGCGGCGAGACGCGCCTCGAACGCCGCGGGCAACGCTGGCTATGGATGCGAGGGCGGCGCCAACCGGGCGTCGAGGCAACACGTGTTCAGGCCGAACTCGAGGGTATCGCGGCCCGCCTCGCAGCCGAATACACGGAATCGAACGAACTCGAGACCGTCCGCGTGATGGAAACGAGCGGAACTGTCATCAACCCGGGATTCGACAACATCCTCTCGTCGGCCGGCGCGCTGCTCCTGGGCGTCGTCGCGCTGGTACTGCTAGTGGCCTGTGCCAACCTTGCGAACATGCTGCTGGCGCGCGCTGCCACACGACAGCGGGAAATCGCAATTCGGCTGGCGATCGGAGCGGGCCGCGCTCGGCTGCTCCGCCAGATGCTCACCGAGAGCCTCACGCTTGCCCTCGCTGGCGGTGTCGCAGGATTGGCGCTGGCCGGCGGGCTCATTCGGCTCATCGCGGCCTACAAGCCACCGATGCCCGTCGACATCGATGTCAATTTCAGCCTCGACTGGCGCGTGCTTGTCTTCACGCTGGGTGCCTCCGGGCTCACGGGGGTGGCGTTCGGCCTGGTGCCAGCGCTGCGCGCGTCGCGCCCGGACCTCGTACCCGCGCTGAAGTCCGATGGCACCGGCGAGGACAACGGTCACCGCGGGCTCACGCTGCGCGATGCTCTGGTGGTAGTGCAGGTCTCCGTTTCGATCGTCCTTCTGGTCGCCGGAGCGCTGCTCGTGCGTAGCCTGGGCGCCGCGAACCGGGTGGACCTCGGCTACGACGCCGACCGGATCAGTTTCATGGCGCTGGCCATGGAAATGAACGGCTACAACGCCGAGCGCAGTGAGGCGTTCTTCGCCGTCGCGCGCGGCCAACTGGAAGCACGCCCGGGCGTGGAAGGCGTGACGCTAGTGTCACGCGTACCTCTGTCGCTGAACGACAACAACTGGGGCGTCTTCATCGAGGGGCACCAGTCCTCCTCTGCCGACGCGCCCTACATGACCGGTGGGGCGTCCGTCGATGAGCACTACTTCTCGACCCTGGACCTCTCGATCACGAGCGGCCGCGCATTCAACGCAGGCGACATCATCGAGCAGCGGCGCGTCGTGGTGGTCACCCAGGCGTTCGCAAGCCGCTACTTCCCGAACACGAACGCTGTAGGCCAGCGGTTCCGGACGCGCTGGGATGAAGACCCCCGCGAGATCGTGGGGGTGGTGGAGGACTACCGCGTCAACTCCCCTGGCGAGGAACCCGCTCCCTATCTGCACCTGCCGCTGCGACGCGAGACGGAGTTCGGCAACTTCATCGTGCGCACGGCGGCGCCGGCCACCACGCAGATCCTGCAGTTGAAGAACGAGATCCACGCCATCGATCCCGACCTCGTGTTCCTCGACTCGGGCCCGATGCGCAAGCTGGCAGAAACTCGGTTGTTCGCGGTGAAACTCGGCGCCTGGTTGATCGGTTCGTTCGGTCTCCTGGCGTTGGTGCTGGCCGCCGTCGGTCTTTACGGCGTGATCGGATACTCGGTGAGCCGCCGCACCCGCGAGATCGGCATTCGCATCGCCCTCGGCGCCGAGAGTGGCAACGTCCTCAAGCTGGTGCTCCGCCAGGGCATGACGCTGGTCGTGGTCGGTGGAGTGGTGGGCGCAGGCCTGGCGGCGGCCGCCGGCCAGTTGCTGTCGAGCGTGCTCTTCGTCAGCCCGATCGACCCGTTGGCGTTCGGCATGGCGCTGGCCATCTTGCTCGCCGTGGCGGCGTTCGCCAACTGGGTGCCGGCGCGTCGCGCCTCCCGCGTTGACCCGATGGTGGCATTACGGGGCGAGTAGCATCAACGCGGGACGGTCGCTGAGCACCGCGGACGGTGCCCGGCGACTGATCCCTCAGAGTTTCTTCAGAGCGGCACGGTTGATCTTGCCGAGGTGCGTGCGCGGAAAGTCGTCGAGAAACTCGATCGTCCGAGGCGCCTTGTAGAACTCGAGTGTTTCGGCGACATGCTGGCGCAGGTCATCGGCGAGTTGCTCGCCGGCCTCGACCCCGTCGACGGTGACTACGAAAGCCTTGGGCTTCATCAGACCTTCAATTTCCACCCCGACAACGGCGATCTCGCGCACTGCCGCGTGCCGCATGAGGCAATTCTCGACCTCGCTCGGGGCGAACCACTTGCCGGAGACCTTCAGCATGTCGTCGCCGCGACCGCAGTAAACGAACGCGCCGTCCTCGTCGCGCATCACCATGTCGCCGGATACGTACCACTCGCCGCGAAACGCCTGCATCGTGCGCTCCATGCGCTGCCAGTAGCCGAGCGCGCGCGAGTTGCCCCGCACCCACAGATTGCCCACCTCGCCATCGGGCAGATCCGCGCCGTCGTCGTCGCGCACGCGCACATCGAAACCCGGAACCTCCCAGCCCAACGTGCCCGGCTTCACCCGGGTGGGCGTGTTGGAGACGAACACGTGCCACTGCTCGGCGGTACCCAGGCCATCGAGCAACTCGACGCCGTACGTTTCCTTCCAGCGGTCGTACAGCGCCACGGGCAACGCTTCCCCCGCGGAGGTGGCGAAGCGCAGGCTGGATAAGTCGCGGCCCGCGGTCGCCTCGTCGGTCAGCATCTTGTTGATCAGTGTCGGCACGTTGATGAGGATGGTCGGCCGATGCCTCTCGATCTGCTCGCAGAGTGTCTCGGGCGTGCAGCGATCCGCGAACAACACGGTGCTCGCGCCCACCGAGAACGGAAAGAGCAGGTTGCTCCCCGTGGCGTAGCCGAAGAACAACTTCGGCACCGAGATCGTGATGTCGTCTTCGCTGTAACCGAGCGCGTCCTGGGCGTAGAGCCGGGTGGTATTCACGAACGAGTTGTGGCTCTGGACGACGGCCTTGGGCTTGCCCGTGGTACCGCCTGAGAACAGCCAGATGGCGGCATCGTCGCGGTGGCTCGGAAAGGTCTCGAAATCGGCCGGCGACGCTCCCAGTTCCGTTTCCAGGTCTTCGCTGCCGACTACTAACATGCGCTCGAGATGCGGAGCGGCCGCGGCTGCCTTGCCGAACTCCACCTCGGCCGCGCCACCAACGACAGCCGCCGCCGCGCGCGTGTAGTTGAGGAAGTACTCGATCGACTCGGCCTTGAGTTGTGGATTCACCATCACCACCACCGCACCGAGCTTGAGCGTGCCGAAGAAAGCCGCCACCCAGTCCAGCGAATCATCGAGCGCGATGATCACCCGCTGCTCCGCCTTCACTCCGGCGGCGCGCAGGCAATTGCCATATTGATTGGCGCGCGCATCCACTTGCGTGTAGGTGAAGTTCTCGGCGTCGGTGCGGATGGCGATGCGATCGCCCCGCCCCTCGCGCAACCGGTCCGAAAGAAACCAATCCGCAATGTTGAGCTGCTCGGGAAGCTGCCGGGCGTCGTCCTCGTCAGTATTCATGGGCCGCACGATAGCGGCACTGTCGGCTCCGACTCAAGTCATGACACCTCCGGCGGGCCTTCATCCCGCCCGTGCCTACCCTCCAATCCCCCAAGTTGGCTTGGTCAACTCGCTTCTCGAAACCCCAGGTTGAAGTGGTTAGCTCGCCTCTCGAACAACGGCGCTCCAGCGGCCTCCGGCACACGGAGAGATTCTTGGATTTTCCGACCGCTCTGTCCTATTCTTCGGACTCCCTGAGCATCGTCTCTCAAGCCTTCAAGGACCGCCATGCGACTCGCAAAGCTAACAATTCTGGTGATGCACGCGACAGTCGTCGCGGCCGCCATGCTGACCCCGACCGCGGCCCACGCTCAGGATGTCGAGTATTCCGTGAGCATGCCCAAGCCGAGTTCCAGCCTGCTACATGTGGAGATGGAGATCCGTGGTGCGGATGCCGACGCAGCCGGACTGGAGATCGCCATGCCGGCGTGGTCGCCTGGGGCGTATCGGATCCATAGTGCCGCCAAGAATGTGACGGAACTCGTAGCCCGCGATGGTCAGGGACGCGAATTGGAGGCCCGTATGAACGGCACCAACAGCTGGCGCATCGAACCCGCCGCGCCTGTCGTTCGGATCTCCTACAAGGCCTACGTCGGCAACTCGGCCCTGAACGATCGTCACGCTGCCATCAACGGCACGCGAACCTTGATGTACCTGGTAGGCGATGCCCCCTACCCGGCCCCTGGACCAGTGACCCTGCGTGTCGACGCTCCGCAAGGGTGGCGCATCGCCACCGGACTGGAGGCGAAGGGAGACGGGGCCTTCAGCGCCCCCGACTACGACACGCTGATCGACGCTCCCGTCGAGGTCAGCCCTGAACTCGAGATCGTGAGCTTCGACCTGGACGGAGTGATCTTCGAGATCGTGGTGCACGCACGCCACAACTACGATCTGGACCGCCTGCGCGACAGCATCCGCCCCATCGTGGCCGAGCAGGTCCGGATGATGGGTGGCGCGCCTTTCGAGCGCTATGTCTTCCTGTTCCATGGCACCAACCGGCGTGGCAGCGGCGGCCTCGAGCATCTCAACTCGACCACCATCTCCTTCAGCCGCTACGCCTCCGATGATGAAGCGTTGTATCGACGCTTCGAGTTCGTCATCGCACACGAGTTCTTCCACCTGTGGAACGTCAAGCGGATCCGGCCGGAGATTCTCGGGCCGTTCGATTACTCGCAGCCGCAGCACACGCGCAATCTGTACGTGTCCGAAGGCATGACCAGCTACTACGCGTCGCTGTCGCTGGCACGCTCGGCGGTATGGGAGCGGCAGCATTTCTACGACGACCTGGCCCGCCAGATCGCAGAGCTTCAGGAGCAGCCCGGCCACCTTCTGACATCGGCTGAGATGTCGAGCTGGCTTACGTGGAATCGTCCCGATGACGCCGCCGACGTATCGATCTCGTACTACACAAAGGGTCAGATTCTGGGCACGCTGCTGGACCTCGAACTGCGAGCCCGCACCGAGAACCGACAGAATCTCGACGACGTGTTCCGCCATCTTCTGGCAACCCATGGCCTGCCTGAGCCCGGCTTCGAAGAACAGCGCGGCTTCCAGGACGCTGTCGAACTCATCGCCGCCGAGGGCGGTACGACCGGTAACTTCGACACCTTCTTCGAGCGCTACGTTGCCGGGCTGGAAGAGATCCCGTATGACCAGTTCCTGGGCCACGTCGGCCTGCGCCTGGAGATTGAATCCGGAGACCCACACCGCTCGATCGGCGTCAGCATCTCCACCCGCGGCGATCAGTTGACGGTCGGCAACGTACCGCCTACCGGCGCCGGCTACGAAGCCGGATTGATGCCCAACGACGTGATCCTGGCTCTCGACGGTGAGCAGATCCCCGGCGGTGAGTTCGCCGACCGGCTGGACGACCGCGCCAGCGGCGATGTGATCGACCTGACCGTGATGCGCGGCGACCGTGTCATGGCGATCTCGGTCACGCTGCAGGAAGAGCACGAACGGACGTACCGAATCGTCGAAGACCCTGACGCTCCGGATGCGGCCACCGAGCTACGCGAGTCCTGGCTCGGCCCCCAGTCCGACGCACACGAATAGGCGCGCCTATAATCGCGGCCATGGCTGTGCACAGATTCGAACGCATGACGTGGACCGAGGTCGAACAGCTCGACCGTGCGATAACCATTCCGCTGTTGCCGGTAGGCGCCATCGAGGCGCATGGGCCGCACCTGCCGCTCGACACCGACGTCATCATCGCCAAGGCGATGGTGTGGGCAGCGACTGGGCTGCTCGAGGCGGAGGGTCTGGTACCGCTGCTCCTGCCGCCGGTGTCGTACACGGCAGCGGCGTTCGCGGGCGGGTTCCCTGGCACGATCTCCCCCACGCCGGGCGCCGTGCGCGGCACGATCGCGGGAATCGGGCGGAGCCTAGGCCGCCACGGGTTCCGCTGGCTGGCGGTGGCGAACTCGCACCTCGACCCGGTCAACCTGGCCTCCATCCGGGCGGCCGACGATGTTCTCGACGGCGCGGTCGAGATGATCTTTCCGGACATCACTCGCAAACCCTGGGCTCTGCGCCTAACGGACGAGTTCAAGAGCGGCGCCTGCCACGCGGGCCAGTACGAGACTTCGATCGTCATGGCTGCGCAGCCCGACCAGGTGCGCGAAGATGTGCGCGCGGGCCTCGACGATGTAGCCGCATCGCTTTCGGAGGCCATCCAGAACGGCAAGACCTCATTCGAGTCTGCGGGCGGGTCGCAGGCGTACTTCGGCTACCCGGCGCAGGCGAGCGCCGAGGAGGGGGCAACGACCGTGGCGATTCTCGGCCAGATTTTGTGCGATGCCATCGCCGAAGCAGTGGCGCCGACCGCGGGGGAAGCAGAATGATCGCGCCCCCGCTGGTGGGCCGCAGCGCAGTCATCACCGGAGGTGGCCGCGGGATCGGCGCGGCTATCACCCGCGCCCTGGCCGACGCCGGCGCGACCGTGCTTGCCTGCTCGCGCGACGCATCTACGGCCACTGACCTCGCAGCGGAATTGAACGACCGCGGCGACCGCGCCTTCGCTACCGCCTGCGACGTGACCGCCCCGGACAGCGTCGCGGCCATGGCTGGGTACGCCGCGGAAAATCTCGGGCACATCGATATCCTCGTCAACAACGCCGGCCGTGCACACTCGGCACCACTGCATCATCAAACGCTGGAAGAGTGGAACAGGTTGTTCGCCGTGAATGTCACCGGCACCTTCCTGTGCGCTCAGGCTTTCGCCCCCGCGATGGCGCAGCAGGGATGGGGAAGGGTCGTCAACATCGCCTCCATCGCGGCACGCACCGGCCTGCGCTACGTGTCTGCGTACGCCGCCTCCAAACACGCTGTGCTGGGCTTCACCCGCTGCATCGCCGCCGAGATGGCGGACCGTGGCGTCACGGTCAACGCAATTTGCCCGGGCTACGTCGACACGGACATGACCACCGAGACGGTGGAGCGGATCATTTCGAAGACCGGGCTGGGCCGCGAGGAGGCGCTCGCCTCGATTCTGCAAACCACACCACAGCGCCGACTCATCGACCCCGACGAGATCGCGGCCGTCGCCGCCATGCTGTGCGGCGAGAGCGCACGGGGCATCAACGGCCAGGCCATCGGTATCGACGGCGGGGAGTTCCTCGGATGACGTACGACATCTTCAATCCGCCACAACTCGGCCCCGCCAAGGGATGGAACAACGCGATGCTGGCGCCCGCCGGCGGCCGCGTTCTCTTCATTGCCGGCCAGACCGCACGAACGGCGGACGGCACTTTCGCCGAGGGCGGCTTCGTCGAGCAGTTCGCGGCAGCGCTGGACAACGTGCTAGCCGCCCTCGAGGCCGCTGGTGGCACACCGGCGGACATCGGCCGGATGAGCCTGTATGTCACCAATGTGCAGGCATACCGCGACAGCCTGAAAGAACTGGGAACTGTCTGGCGCCCACGCATGGGACGCCACTACCCCGCGATGGCACTGTTCGGCGTAACCGGCCTTGTCGACGAGGAAGCGCTGATCGAAATCGAGACGACGGCGGTACTCCCGCCGCTCACCGACCTGACCGCTCCGCGGACGCAGCAGGTCTGAGCAGCATGCCGATCAACCCCAAGAGTTTCCTGTACACCCACGACACGTCGACGGGCATCGCTACGATTGTCCTGAATCGGCCGCAGCGCATGAACGCGCTGACTTTCGAGGTGTACCGCGAGCTTGGGCAGACCTTCCGTGATCTCGCCGACGAGCCCGGAGTGCGCGCCATCGTGCTGACCGGGCAAGGTAGGGCGTTCTGCACCGGCGGCGACGTCCACGACATTATCGGCCCGCTGCTGGGCCGTGACGCCGACGGCATGTACGAATTCACACGCATGACCTGCGATGTGATCGAGGCCATGCGTGCTTGCCCGCGACCCATCGTCGCCGCGCTCAACGGCACGGTCGCCGGCGCCGGTGCCGTCCTGGCGACGGCCGCAGATCTGCGCGTGGCCGCCGAGTCGGCGCGCATCGCGTTTCTCTTCACCAAGGTCGGGCTCTCCGGCGCCGATATGGGTATGTGCTGGTTGTTGCCACGAATCGTCGGCTTCGGTCGAGCGACCGAGTTGTTGATGACCGGTGACTTCATCGACGCCGCCGAGGCGCACCGCATTGGCCTCTACAACCGCGTCGTGGCCGACGACAACGTGCTCGAGGTGGCGCTCAATCTCGCTGAGGGACTGGCACGAGGTCCAGCCTACGGCATCGGCGTCACGAAACAGCAGCTCGACGAAGAGGCCGACATGACTTTCGCCGAGGCACTCGATCGCGAGGCGCGCGTACAGGCGGAGTGCATGCGGAGCTCCGACTTCACCGAGGCCTACCAGGCGTTCGTAGACAAGCGAGCAGCACGCTTCAACGGTCCGGACGGCGAGCCGGCCGCACCGCCGACCGACCCCACCGAGAGCACATGACCGACCTGAGCGCGATTCGCGCCTTCCTCAATAAGGACCACCACGAGTTCGCCGCCGAACTCGACCGTTACTGCCTGCGCGAACTGCACACACTGCCGGAACCCGCTGACGACGACCAGGGTCGCGTTCAGGCTCGCGAGCTGCTCGACTGGATGGGCCACGCCGGATGGCTGCAGACGATCGCCGACGGCGACCTGCGGCAGCTGTGCCTGCTGCGCCAGCGCGTGGCAGCTGCCTCGCCACTGGCAGACGCGGTGGTCGCGCTCCAGGGCCTCGCCATCACCCCGATCCTACTAGCGGACAACGAAGAGATGATCTCCGCCTGGGTCGAGCCCGCGGTGCGAGGCGCCGCCATGGGCGCGTTCGCGATGAGCGAGCCGGGGGCCGGATCTGATGTTGGCGCGATCGGCACGACCGCTGTCCGCGACGGGGACGAGTACGTGATCAACGGCACCAAGACGTTCATCTCCAACGCTGGCATCGCAGACTTCTACGTCGTGTTCGCGAGCACAGACCCCGACGCCGGCACCCGAGGGCTAACTCTGTTCGTGCTCGCAGCCGCCACCCCGGGCCTGGAATTCGTCGGGCCGCAGATCATGAGCTCGCCGCACCCGCTCGGCGACATCGCGTTTCACGACTGCCGCATCCCGGTCGCCTGCCGCCTGGGCGATGAAGGCGGCGGCATCAAGCTCGGTTTGCGCACGCTCGACCGGCTGCGCGCCAGCGTCGGCGCCGCGGCCTGCGGCATGGCGACGCGCGCGTTGGACGAGGCGATCGCTCACGTTCGCACCCGCGAACAGTTCGGTCAGCCGCTCGCCGAGTTTCAGCTGGTGCAGGACAAACTCGCCCGCATGTACGTGGAGTTGAGTGCCGCCGAGCTGCTGGTGTACCGCGCGGCCTGGGAAAAGGACCAGGGCGCCGAGCGCATCACGCTGGAGGCGGCCACCGCCAAGGCCGGCGCCACGGAAGCCGCGCAACGAGTGATCGACAGCGCCGTCCAACTGCTCGGTGGCCGCGGCGTGCTCGCCACCAACATCGTGGACCGTATGTACCGCAGTGTCCGCGCGTTGCGAATCTACGAGGGCACCACGGAAATCCAGCACCTGACCATCGCGCGGCTACTTCTCGCCGGCGCGGCCGCCAGCGTCGAAGCTGACGCCGGCAACGACACCTCCGACAGCGAGTAGTTCATGCGCATCAATTGCCTCGGCGGCGGTCCTGCCGGCCTCTACTTCGCCATCCTGATGAAACTGCGTCGGCCCGACTGCGAGGTCGTGGTGTGGGAGCAGAACCGGGCCGAGGACACGTTCGGCTTCGGCGTCGTCTTCTCCGACGCCACGATGGACAACCTCGAGGCCGCCGATCCAGAATCGTGGCGGGCGGTGCGCGAGGCGTTCTACCGCTGGGATGACATTCACATCCACTACCGCGGCGAACTGCTCGAGTCGACCGGTCACGGCTTCGCCGGCATGTCGCGGATGCGCCTGCTGCAGATCCTCTCCGCGCGCGCTCTCGAACTGGGTGTGGACATTCGCTTCGGCACGGTGGTCACCGATCCCCGTGAACTGGCCGACGCCGACCTCGTCGTGGCCGGCGACGGTGTGCACAGCGCCACGCGCGAATTCTTCGCTGAACACTTCGAACCGGACATCGACTTCCGGCCCAACCGCTTCGTGTGGCTCGGCACGACGTGCCCATTTCCGGCGTTCACCTTTGATTTCTGCGAGAACGAACACGGCCTCTGGCGGTTGCACGCCTACCAGTACGAACCACGTCACGCCGAGGCTGACGACCCGGAGCCGATCTCCACCTTCATCGTGGAAACCACCGACGAGACCTTCGCGAACTCTGGCCTCGACATCGAAGACGAGGCGGCCACCATCCGCTACTGCGAGAAGCTCTTCGCCGCGCAACTGGGTGATCACCGACTCATCGGCAACAAGTCCATCTGGCGACAGTTCCCGACGATCCGTAACGGGTGCTGGCACCACGACAACTTCGTGCTGATGGGCGACGCGGTGCATACGGCCCACTATTCAGTCGGGTCGGGAACGAAGCTGGCGATGGAAGACAGCATCGCGCTCGTGGACCATATCGACGAGGCCTGGCCGGTCGCTGGGCCGGCGCCGGATCGCACCCGCATCAGCGCGGCGCTAACGGGCTACGAAGAAGCACGCCGTCCCGAAACCGAGAGCCTGCAACGCGCCGCGCAGGCCAGCCTGCAGTGGTTCGAAGACACCGAGCGCTACTGGAACGCCGAGCCCATCGAGTTCGGGTTCAGCCTGCTTACCCGTAGCCTGCGCATCACCCACGCCGATCTCGCCGAGCGCGACCCGGCGTACGTGCAGCGCGTCGACAAGTGGTTCGCCGCGCAGGCCACACAGCAGTCCGGAGTCCCGGTTGCCGAGATGTCGGCATTGCCGGAGAAGGCGGCGCCAAAGGTACACAGCCCTGCCCGCTCCTACGCGCGCCGACCGCTGCCACCTCCGATGTTCACGCCGTTCAAGCTGCGCGGGATGATGCTCACCAACCGCATCGTCGTATCGCCCATGTGCCAGTACAGCGCTGTCGATGGAGTGCCCAACGAATGGCATTTCGTCAATCTCGCATCGCGCGCCGTGGGCGGCGCCGGCCTACTCGTGACCGAGATGACCGACGTCTCCCCCGACGGCCGCATCACGCCCGGGTGCGCCGGCATGTACAACGACGAGCAGGGTGCCGCCTGGCGACGGATCGTCGACTTCGTACACGACAACAGCTACTCCAAGATCGCCGTCCAGCTCGCTCACGCCGGCCGCAAGGGCTCGACCGAGATGCCTTGGAAGGGATCCGACGAACCGCTGGAGCAGGGCGGCTGGCCGCTGATGGCAGCCTCGCCCATCCCCTGGCACGAGCACAGCCCCGTGCCCCACGAGATGTCGCGCGACGACATGGAGGAGGTGCTCGCCAACCACGTGGCGGCGACCGAGCGGGCCGCCGCGGTGGGCTTCGACATGCTGGAACTGCATATGGCGCACGGCTACCTGCTGTCGAGCTTCGTCTCGCCACTGACCAACGAACGCGCCGACGAATACGGCGGTTCACTGGAGAATCGCCTGCGGTACCCGCTCGAGGTCTTCGCCGCGATGCGCGCCGCCTGGCCCGCCGAACGACCGATGTCGGTGCGTATTTCCGCCGTCGACTGGGCACCGGGTGGAATGGAGCCAGCCGACTCGGTGGCCGTGGCGCGATTGCTGAAGGCCGCCGACTGCGACCTGGTCGACGTCTCCGCCGGGCAAACCGTGCCCTACGCCAGCCCGGTGTACGGCCGCCAGTTCCAGACCCCTTTCGCCGAGCGCATCCGCCGCGAGGTCGGTATCAACACCATGGCGGTGGGCAACATCTCTTCGTACATGGATGCCAACACGATCCTCGCCGCGGGCCGCGCAGACCTGTGTGCGTTAGCTCGAGCCCACCTTTGGGACCCCTACTGGACACGCAACGCTGCACAGAAACAGGGCTGGGATCTGCCCTGGCCCGACGCCTACTCCGTACTCGACGGCTATCGACCGCGCTTCGAATAGGAACAGCCCATGCGATCAACGACCTATAGCGAATACCTGGCTATCGACGAACTGCTGTCGCTGCAGCGACTGAAGTCGGACCCCACCGAACACGATGAGATGCTCTTCATCGTCATCCACCAGGTGTACGAACTCTGGTTCAAGCAGGAATTGCACGAGATCGACTATCTCGGCGAGCAACTGACCGCCGGTCATGGCGCCCGCGCGATCGGCACGCTCAACCGGATCCTGACGATCCTCAAGACACTCGTCGCGCAGATCGACGTTCTCGAAACGATGACGCCGCTGGAGTTTCTCAGCTTCCGCAATCGTCTCGATACAGCAAGCGGCTTCGAGTCCTTTCAGTTCCGCGAGTTCGAGTTCGCGCTCGGTCTGAAGAACGCGGCGGCGATCGGACGGTTCGCGGAGGGCACGAACGCCCGTGCGAACCTGGAGCGCCGGCTGGCGGCGCCCTCCATCTGGCAACTGTTCCTGCGTCACCTCCACGTCAATGGAGTCGCAATACCCGCGACGGCAATCGACCGCGATCCGGCCCTGCCGACAGAAGCGAGCGAGGCGGTCCAGGAGCAACTGATCAAGATCTACCGCGAGGACACCGCAACCATGCAGGTATGTGAGCGACTCGTCGACCTGGACGAGGGCGTGCAGGAGTGGCGCTACCGACACGTGAAGATGGTGCAGCGAACGATCGGGACCAAGCCCGGGACTGGTGGCTCCGAGGGAGCCGAGTACCTCAAGAACACCTTGTTCAAGCCGGTCTTCCCAGACCTGTGGGCCATCCGCGCCGCCCTCTAAACACGGGAGTCGACATGGCATCGGACGAACCGGCCTCGCAGCAGGTCTCGCTGGCTGATCTCTGCACCTCACCGAATGCCATCGCGCCAAACTACTCGCGCTTCCGTGTGTCCGAACGGCTACTACTGAGCGCCCACTCCCATCAGGCATGGCCCGACTGCGGATTCGAGGGGCAGCAAGAGGCGTGGCTGGACGCGGCGGAGTTGGTGGACCGCAAGTGGAGCCGCGCTTTCGCCAAGGCCGAGGCGGTACGCGAGGGATTCCGTCACCTGCTCGATGACCCGGACGCGGATATCGCCCTGGGCGCGAACACTCACGACCTGGTGGTTCGACTGCTCTCGGCTCTGCCGCTGCGCGGCCGACCTCGTATCGTCACGACGGACGGCGAATTCCACACGCTGCGTCGGCAGCTCGACCGGCTCGAGGAAGAAGGCATCGAGATCGTCCGTGTGCCGGCGGCACCGGCGCGGACTCTCGCCGAGCGTCTCGGCCGAGAAGTCGACAGCCGTACCGCGCTCGTGGCCGTATCGGCTGTCATGTTCCGAAGCGCCCACCGCATCCCACAGCTTGGCGCAGTCGCTTCGGTGTGCGCGGATGACGGCGCGCAGTTCCTGGTGGACGCGTATCACGCCCTCAACGTGGCGCCCTTCTCGGTGCGGCAGGACGGGCTCGGCAGCGCCTTCGTCATCGGCGGCGGCTATAAGTACTGCCAGCTTGGCGAGGGCAACTGTTTCCTGCGGTTGCCTCCGGAGTGCGACCTAAGGCCGGTGATCACCGGCTGGTACTCGGAGTTCAGCGCTCTCGAAGAGGGGGCGTCGGGCGAGGTCATGTACGGCACGGGCGGCGATCGCTTCGCTGGCGCCACCTACGATCCGACATCGCACTACCGTGCCGCCAAGGTATTCGCCTACTTCGAAGCGCGCGGAATGGATGCGTCGCTCCTGCGCGAAGTCAGCCAGCATCAGGTCGGCCTGCTCGCTAGCGAGTTCGACAACCTCGACCTCGACCCGGCGTTGATCACGCGCGATCGCGACACTCCGCTCGACGAACTTGGCGGCTTTCTTGCCCTGCACAGTCCGCGCGCCGGGGAATTGAGCGAGCGGCTGTACGCACGTGGAGTGTCCAATGACTATAGAGACGATACTCTTCGTCTCGGCCCTGCTCCCTACCTGGCTGACGACCAACTGCGAGAGGCGATCGCATGCCTCGAAACGACAGTGGAGGAGCTCGCGTGACCACCAGAACGGCTGCCGCCGCAACCCGAATCGGTCTCGTCGCGCTCGCCCTGCTCATCGCCGGCCCCGAGCCCCTGGCTCTGGAGCCGAGCCAGGAACCGGTGCTAGCCGCTTGGGGACCATGCGGTGCCGACAGCCCGCATGACGATGCAGAGTGCGCCCATGTGACGTTGCCCCTGGACTACGACGCACCGGACGCAGGCACGATCGGCATTGCCGCGGGGCGCATCATGGGTGATCAGGACGAGACTAGCGGCCGCGCACAGCTCTGGTACATCCCGGGCGGCCCTGGCGATTCAGGGATCGAAGCCCTCGGACGACTGCACGCCATCTTCGGCGAACTCGGGGTGGATATCTACAGCCTCGATCCTCGCGGCGTCGGCGGCACGGAGTTGCTGCGCTGCCCCGATCAGGAAGCGGAAGACAGCGAGGAAGGGCGTGAACTCTCGACCGAGGAGTGGGCCGCCTGCATCGACTGGCTGGCCGCGAATCGCTCGGATCTCGGATACCTGACGACCACAGCTTCGGCCCGAGACCTAGGCGCTGCCGTCGACATGATGAGCACACCCGAGGATCGAGTGATCATCTTCGGCGCCTCCTACGGCAGCTACTGGACGAACCGTTACCTGAACCTCTTCCCGGAACAGCCCGACGGCGTGATCCTCGATGGCATCGTGCCGGCCGACTGGACGTTCGCTGAGTTCGACGAGTCGCTCGATGGCGCCGGCCGACGCCTGCTCGAACGCTGTGTGCGCTCCACCGAGTGTGCCGCCCACCTCGGCGCGGATCCGATCGCGCTTGCCGAGGAGTTGCCGGACCGGTTCGACGACGGGCATTGCCCCGACCTGAGCAACGAAATCGACGGCGCCATGCTGCGACTGGTGTTCGGCAACATGATGATGAGCGGACCCGAGGTGTGGCCGTACATTCCGGCCATGATCTACCGCATGGACCGCTGCAGGATACGCGACCTCGAGGCGGCGGGCGCCTTGTTCGAAACACTGTTCGAGTCGGAAGACGCTGGCGAGCCCGCGTCGCACTCGCCGGTGTTGCAGCGACATGTCGCGATGTCCGAGCTATGGCCCGAGGTTGGGGCATCACCAGCCGGCTTCGAGGCCGCACTCAAGCGCACGACCATGACGACCGGCGTGAGCGCGTCGTTCGCCAAAACCTACGCCGACTGGCCCCGTTACCCACGCGACGAGCTGGTTGGGGTGACGGCAGACTACAGCGGCCCGATGCTGCTGCTGCACGGTGGGCTGGATCCGACGATGCCGGTCGAGCGACTCGAGGCACTGATCGACCACTTTGACGGACCCGGCCAGGAGTTCGTGTTCTTCCCTGATTCGGGGCACGTCACGGTCAGCGATAACTCCTGCTCACAATCGATGTACGCGAGCTTCATCGCCAACCCCGGCGAACCAGTCGATCGCAGTTGCGTCGATACGGCCGACGCCTTCAACCTGGGCGCTCCTGAGACCGACGCGCCGCTGTTTGGCACCGACGACTTCTGGGGCGAGAGCGCGACGACGATGGAGATCGTCGTGATCGTCATCAACGTCCTGATCGCTGCTGCCATGGCAGGGCTAGTGGTGTGGACCGCGCGCTTCATGCGGCGCCGCATGGCGAGGAAGAACGCCGCTTAGCAGAGTCGCCGACTAGCGCCGCCTGAAGAAAATGGAGCGCCGCGGCTGGCAATCGGATGCCAGCTACGGCGCTCCCGCAGGGAATCGATCAGAGGATCGGTGGGTCTCCCCTTCTGCGATCAGGCGGTCGTTGGGTCTCCCGCTTGCTTAAGTCGTTGGTTGCCGGGTCGTTGGCAGGTCAAGTCGCTGGTCCCGCAGCCACCGGTACAGATGATCTGGCAGGCATTGGGACCGACACTCATCGGCCGCCCCCGGCCGTCATGAGCGCCACAAAATCGTCATCGCCGGTGAACCATCCACCCGGCTGATTGAAGTCGGTGTCGATCGTCTCGTCAGGGCCGGCCGAATAACAGACCACTGCCGTACTGAATCCATCGGAGGAGTCAGACGGAACGAACATCCCGAACACGTTGGCCATGTAGCGGTTGCCCCACGGATCGGCGTCGACGCGATCGGAGATGTAGGGGCCGCGCCAGGCGAACATCGAATTGAACCCCTGCCCGGACGGCGGATCGAAGAGAAGTCCGCCGGGAATGCCTGCACTCATCGCGCCGTTACGCATGTCGGCCGGCATGCGGTGGCCGCCCGTCGCGTTCCCGAGCGGAGTGTTGTGAATCAGATGGTTCGCGAAGGTGTCGACGCGAAACTGCACAGGCACACCGCCGAAGTCGGTCGACTCGGTGAAGCCCTCGATGAAAGGCAGCGCCCAGTTCTCCCCGTCCACACCGCCCGCCAGCACCGGAGTGTCGCCGTCACCGATGAGCAGGCCGACTGGCGAGGTGCGGTCAGGAGTGTCGGAACCGGAACCACCGCCGTCGCGGCCGCCCCACTGCCAGAAGGCGAGCTCGCCCGTATCGACCACGTAGCGCGCCAGTGACGAGCACATCGCGCCGACATCTTCCTTGACCCGCACGAAGCGCGCCAACCGATTGAAGCCGCCGAGGTTGGGTAGCATGATCGCCGACAAGATCACCAGGACCAGCAAGATGATGGTGACCTCGACCAGTGTGAAGCCGCGCTGATCGTTCTTCATTTCCTGTGATGCTCCCAGCAGCCAACGTAGCGGAATTGGGTCTCCCGTTGCGTCGTGCAAGCAATGTAGCCGCCCCCCCCCGCTCGCCAAAGTCGACTGGGCCCTTGCTGACCCTCGCTGTCCAGATGGTCACTCCTGCCCACCTGCGGCCAATGTCGGCACCGTCCTTTCCGGGCCCGATCCGGCCGCAGCACCGCGAGTGCGGCCCTGGGCGGCGGCGAACATGACGCGGCGGCCAGGAGCGGCCAGGAGCGGCCAGGTCAGGCGCCCTTGCGGTCCCCGTGGGTCGACGCCGGACGGCCAGGCGAGGACATCAGCTGCGGCAGCTCCTGCTCGGCCACGTCCGCACAGCCGGCGCCAGGGTTCGTCGTCCTGATCGCACTGGAGAGAAGCGTCGCTACGCAAAGGTGACTAATCGTGCGCAAATTTTTCTGAACGATCACGCCGATTCTTGCTCGGCACGGGGGCCTTTCGGGACACGGACGCGGCTACTTGCCGTAGTGGAACCGGGCCTGCGTGAAGACGACCGAATCATCGTGCACCGTGTACACCAGCCTGTGTTCCAGCGTGATCCGGCGCGACCACACATCTGGCCCCAACGAGCGCAGCGGCTTCGGCCGACCGAGGCCATGGCAGGGGTCGCGAAGAGTGTGCTCGACGAGATCGAGCACCCGCCGGACGAGCCGCGGGTCCTTCCGCATCCAGTGACGCACGTCTCGGAGAAAATCTGGGTCGAGAATCGCGACCCGTTGATCAGTCAACCTCGAACTCGGCCCTGAGCTCCGCCATGGTCATGCGAACTCCCTCGCCCCGCTCGGCGCGCGCCAGTGCCGCAAGGAGTCGCCGGGCATTCGCCGGCGATCGCATCAGATGGGCGCACTCCATGACCCAGGAGATCTCCTCCCACGGCAACATCACCATGGACTCGTGCCCCCGGCGCTCGATGATCAACATATCCCGATCCTCTTCGAGTCTGTCCCAGAAAGAGGCCAGGTTGGCTCGCGCTTCTGTGTAGGTCGTGGTCAATGACATCTACCTCTGCTCCTCTGAGATGGCCATCACGACCAGTCTTCGGGCTCAAACTCAAGGAATTAATTTGTACAGTGTATCTGTACAGGTAAATTCGCGACAAGACTGATCCTCCGGTGTCCGCGAGCAAATCGACAACCCCACGGTACGCGTGCACCTGTCTGCGATCTTGGCTTGGGATGTGATGGTGCTCGCGCGCAAGGGACGCCTGCAACTGAGCGGTGAGGTGAACGCCGGGGTACGCAAGGCACTACGTAACTCCTCGTCGAGGATGTGCGTGTAGCGCTTCAGGACGACAACGTGGCGCAGATCGCGGTCTCTTCCCAGAGAACGGCGCGGTGCCCGAAGCGTTCCTTGATGTCTGCGATGACTGCCTGCACACCTTCCGCGAAGGCGTCGCGATCGGCGGCGGGGTGCAGCATGACGAGCATGCGGCTGTTCTTGTCGGCGGCGTCGCCGACACGGCCCTCCCACCAGCCCGAGGTCTCGAGCATGGTGCCGCCGTCCGGGAAGTGGCGCACCAGCACGTCGTCGGCAAAGTCCTGCCATTCGTCCGCTTCCTGCGTGCCGCGACCCATGTAGAGGGTCACCCTCACATAGGGCTCCAGCGGGGTCGGACAACTCGCGCGTACGGGCACCAGACCATCATCGGCAGCCTCGACCCGTGTCGTGTTGGCCGAGACGCAACCTGTGGCACCGACCGCCAGCAAAGTGAGCGAGAGCAGAACCGACCTCGCCCGGAAGCTCCTGGCTCGATGCTGCAACTCGGTCAATCGACTGTACGCCTGCATGGCGCGAGACTACCGCAGACGCGGGTCCCACGCCGATTCCAACCCGTCTCTTCACTGTGGCATCACCACCTGGTGATGCCAATTTTCACTCATTGATCCACACATAGCTCTGTGTAAAAATTGCCGAATGGCCACGAATCTGGACTTGGACGACCGTCTCATCGAGGAAGCGCGGCAACTCGGCCGCCACACCACGAAGAAGGCTGCGGTGACTGACGCCCTGCAGGAATACGTGCGCCGACGTCGGCAACTCGAGATACTCGATGCCTTTGGCACCGTCGAGTACGACGAGAACTACGACTACAAGGCCGAGCGTTCCCGGCGGTGAGAGTGCTGATCGATACCTCTGTGTGGTCGCTTGCGTTGCGCAGACGGGCCGAGACCCTTCGCCCCCGCGAGCGACGCCGCGTGACCACCCTGGGTCGGCTGATCGATGAGCACCGGGTGCTGATGATCGGTCCAGTGCGGCAGGAACTCCTCTCCGGCATCCGCCATCCCGAGCAGTTCGCGCGCCTTCGCGAGCGCCTCCGAGCTTTCCCTGACGAGGCCCTCGTTTCGGAAGACTACGAAGCGGCCGCGGGAATGGGCAACCAGTGTCGCGGTGCGGGCCTTGCCACCTCCGCGGTCGACCTGCTCATCTGCGCGGCGACGATCCGGCGCGCCGCGGCGTTGTTCACGACGGACGAGGACTTCACCCGGTACGCCGAGGTGCTTCCGCTCGACCTGATAACCAGTCCATGAGCTGCTACCAGTAGGTCGCGATGCCCTGCGATCGGGCTCGTTTCGCGAAGCGCGTATCGAAGGTCGCCACGGCGTGGAACGTCCCGGCGCTAGCCGCGGCTGCCTGGCACGCATCGGCGAAGTCCTTGATGCGGCTCGGCCACAAGGCCCACACCGAAGGCCAGTGGATGTCCTCGGTGACCGTCACGCCCGGAGCTAGCAGGAGATCTCGCAGCACCGAGCTGACGACTGCCGGCTCCACCTTGTACACGTTACCGAGCACGTAGACGGTTTCGATGATCACTGTCTGATGCAGGACGACTACGCACTCACCCGCGACTGCGGCCGCGAAGAGCTTCGTCGCCCGGGCCTGCTGCTGGGCATCGCGATCAGTAATGAAGGACACCACGACGTTGGTGTCGACGCCGACTCGCCTCACCCTCGCCCCCTGACGCCACGACCGCGCTGCGACCGAGCACGCTTCACGTCGGCGACGACGTCCCCCGGCCCTACGTTGATCGCGCCCTGAAGCCGGCTGAGGACTCGTCCCGCCCGGCCGCCCCGCGCCCAGCGGATCGCCTCGTCAACATCGGCACGAGTCAGACCCCGGTCCCCGAAACCGTCTACAAGGCGGGCGGCCAGACGCTCCAGCGCGTCCCCTGAAAGGCCGCCGGCCGGAGAGCCGGTGGAGGACTCGTCCACGGAATACTCTGACGCACGCTCGCGAACCGAAGCCACCGCCTCGCGCCCCACCGCGGTCACAGCGATCTGACGATCCAGCGCTGCGCCGATGCGACACAGCATTGTCAGCGAGTGGCCTTCGTACTCGTCTCCCTCCAGGCGGCTGATAACCGACTGCGTCGTCCCTACGCGCCGGGCAAGCTCACCCTGCGTCAGCCCTGCTTCTTCGCGCAGACCTCGGATCAGCCTTGATGCGCTCGGAGTGTTTGTTGTGACCATCAAGACAACGATCTTCTAATTGCGATGTCTTGTCAACGTCATATCACGATCTCAGTGAGATCGTGCCCTGACGTGGCGCTCCTCCCACAACGGCAGGCCTCATCCCGCGGCCGGCGTTGGAACCCGTGCGGGTGGCCATGGCGGGGCGCGCCGATCTACACTTGGCGGCCGCGGTCGGTGCCAACCGCCCCGTTCGCTTGGCGAGGCCCGCCGAGAGCCGCAGCCGCGCGGAAGTCCCGTACAGAGAGGTTGCACGTGAGCAAAGCCAAGATCGCCGGCCGGACGCCGGTGGGGATGGACCTGGAACCGGGCGAGTATCACTGGTGTGCCTGTGGACGATCCGCGGCGCAGCCCTTCTGCGACGGGTCGCATCGCGGCACCGGGATCGCGCCGCTGACGTTCACGGTGGATGCCGCCGAGACGGCCCATCTGTGCATGTGCAAGCAGACGGGGAACCCGCCCTACTGCGATGGCTCGCACGCCGCGCTGCCTGACGACGCCACCGAGGTTGAAGCGAAGTCCGAAGGAACTGGCGGTGGGGTACCGCCTGCGAAGAACACGCCGGAGGAGCCGAGCCTCGAGTTGATCCACATGCTGGCTCGCGACGGCCTCAGCAAGACGGGGCACCACGGCTCCATGGGGGCGATGGGAGTGCCGCGGCCGGCGCTGCCGAGCTGGGACGATATTCAGATCCTGACGGCGCAGCTGGCGACCAAGCCGCTGCTGGAGGATGTCGCGGTAGGCACCGAACTGGTGGTCGGGCCCAACGCAGCCAAACCACTGCGGCTAGAGATCCCGTTGTTCGTTTCCGACATGAGCTTCGGCGCGCTGTCCGAGGAGGCCAAAGTGGCCATGGCGCGCGGTGCCGAGCTGGCGGGAACAGGAATCTGCTCGGGCGAGGGCGGCATGCTCCCCGAAGAGCAGGAAGCCAATTCGCGCTACTTCTACGAGCTGGCCTCGGCGAGGTTCGGTTACGCCGAGGAGTTGCTGACACGCGTCCAGGCGTTCCACTTCAAAGGTGGCCAGGGCGCCAAGACCGGCACCGGCGGCCACCTGCCCGGGGCCAAGGTGCGCGGCAAGATCGCCGAAGTTCGGCAGCTCGCGGAAGGGCAGCCAGCTATTTCGCCACCGACGTTTGCCGAGTTCACGACGCCGGACGACTACCGCGCCTTCGCCGATCGCGTGCGCGAGGTCACCGGCGGCATCCCGATCGGGTTCAAGCTGTCGGCGCAGCATATCGAGGCCGACATGGACTTCGCGCTCGAGGCCGGCGCCGACTACATCATCCTCGATGGCCGCGGCGGAGCTACCGGCGCGGCGCCGCTGATCTTCCGCGACAACATCTCGGTGCCAACGATCCCGGCGCTGGGGCGGGCCCGGCGACATCTTGACGCGCTCGGTCGCGCCGACATCACGCTGATCATCACCGGCGGCGTGCGCACCCCGGCCGACTTCATCAAGGCCATGTGCCTGGGCGCCGACGGCGTGGCGGTGGCCAACTCGGCCATGCAGGCGATCGGCTGCGTCGCGGCCCGAATCTGCAACACCAACAACTGCCCTGCCGGTATCGCGACCCAGCAGGAGCATCTCCGCGCCCGGCTCGATGTCGACGTCTCCGCGGCACGACTGGATCGCTTCTTCCGCGCCTCGGTGGAACTGATGCAGGTGATGGCGCGCGCCTGCGGCCACGATCACCTCCGCGGCTTC
Source organism: Acidobacteriota bacterium (assembly GCA_029263295.1). Taxonomy (GTDB): domain Bacteria; phylum Acidobacteriota; class UBA890; order UBA890; family WLXD01; genus WLXD01. Next base: position 92,221 of record JAJCXT010000008.1, read on the forward strand.
GAGGCCAGCGACATCACCAGCCACAAGCGCGCCGTCGCAGACCTCGCGGGCATCGCCTACGGCGGGCAAGCCCCCCGTTGACCGGCGCCACACTCGGCATCTACAAGATCCTCGGCGAACTCGGCGCCGGCGGCATGGCAGCCGTTTAGCGGGCCGAAGACACGGCGTTCAAGCATCGTGCGGCGTAGCGACGTTCACCCGGTTCCTTCGAGCGAGCGGGAGAGTCGTGACCTCCGCCGCACGGCTGGCTCAGAACAGGATTCAACGGACGTCGATGGCCCCTTCGCTTACCGGCACCGTGGCGCCTCCCACGCGGGTCGAGGTGATCTCGCCGGCAACCAACTCAGCCTCGATGTCCATGCGGCTCGGCCGGCCCATTTCGATCCCCTGCTCCACAACCCAGCGCAGCGTTCCCTCGCACTCGCCGGACGCGGCGGCGAGCACGGCGGCGAGACTGGTCGCGGCGGCGCCGGTGGCGGGATCTTCGTCTACTCCCACGCTGGGGCCGAACATGCGCGCGTGAACGTCGACGCCCTCCCCTTCAGCTTCCGTGGCGAAGATGCAGATATTGTCGGCCCAGGCCCCCGCGAGGTCCGTCTCCCAGCGCTGACGGTTGAGCGCAGCTCGACTGACGGCCGCGCGATCGACAAGCGGCACGTAGAGAAACGGAAAGCCACACGAGACTGCGATCGGCGCGAGGTCATCGGCGCGGATCGCGCCGGGTTCCACCCCAAGAACTCGACCGAGCACCTCGGGCGACGGAGCGGGTGGGCCCCACTCGGGGGACTGGGCCGCGGTGAGCTGGCAGGTCTCGACATTGCCGGCCCGGATCGCGACTCTCACCTCGACGAGGCCAACGCCCTCCTCGAGCACGACCGTTGCCGTTGAGGCGTTGAGGTCGACGGCGCCGCGCGAGGCCAGCACGTAGGCCGTGCCCACGGTGGGGTGGCCGGCGAACGGCAGTTCGACCGCCGGGGTGAAGATGCGCACCCTGGCCGTGCCCGCGGGAGTCTCGGGCGGCAGCACGAACGCAGTTTCGGACAGGTTGAACTCGCTTGCCACCTTCTGCATCCGTTCACCGGTGAGCCCCCGAGCGTCTGGCAGGACCGCCAATGGGTTGCCGCCGAACAGGACCGAGGTGAACACATCGACCGTTACGAACTCGTACTTCACGCGCTCTCCCGTGGTAGTTCAAAAACCATTGCTACGGCATCCGAGCCGCAGACGGAGCAGTATTCGATAGACGCCTGAACCGCCGGCGGCGCCGCGTCACGCGGCTCGCAGACAAAGCCGAAGCGCGGGAAGAACCCCTCCGCCGTCTCCGTCAGCAGGTACAGGGCCCGCAGGCCCGCCGAGCGAGCCTGATCGATCGCGTAGCCGACAACACGCTCCCCCAGCCGCTCGCCGCGCCGCGCCGGATCCACCGCCACGGACCGCAGAATAGCGTCTTCGCCGCGTATTTCCAGGGCCGCGGTGGCGATAATCGCCGCGTCGTCGCGAATCACGAACTGGGTGTCGCGACACTGATCGAGATCATCCAGCGGCAACCCGGACGCCTCCACCAGGGCGTCAGCCGCCTCATACTCGGACTCGCGTACCACCTCCGGCGTCACTGCATCCTCCATCTCGACTCGGTTACGCTGGTATGGTCGGCAGAATAGTCGGGGGTCCGCGGTGGCGCCAGCAAGCGGCGACGGCCCACCGGAAGCCCTTCATCGCCGGCGTGCATCCTCCGTCCAGGAATCCGGCAGACCCGGAGACCGCGTCCCGCAAGGAACTATGTCTGATTGGCTAGCAATCGCCTGCGGACGCTCCACCGTGATGCGCAGCACTAAGGTCGCCCTGCTCGTGGGCGCGGCCCTCATCGCGATCAATCACGGCGACGCGATTCTGGCCGGCGATGTAGATCGGGGGCGTTTGCTGAAGATGGCGCTCACGGTGTTGGTGCCCTACCTGGTTTCCACGTTCGCCTCCGTAGGGGCACGTCTGGAGATGACACGTCATGTCCCCGACGATGAGCGCCGCATACAATGACCGGCAGCAGATAGCAGAATCCTGCCCACACCTCCCAAATGGCCTGCGCGCACCATGCAGCTTCCCGCACTCGACACGCGAAAATCCGTCACGGAGCGATGGAGCGCCACGATTGGCGCCGTCGATATCGTATTCGGACCGGGCGCACGGCGGGAATTGCCGGATCTCGTGCTGAGGCACGGCTTCGAGCGCCCGCTGCTGGTCACGGACCCCGGCGTACGCGCCACGGGGAATGTCGATGCCGTGGCGAAGCAGCTGCGCGCGGCGGGCACGAGTCCCGCGGTCTTCGACGATGTGATGCAGAATCCGACGACTGCGACCGTGGCGACTGGCGTGGAGTTCGCTCGCGGCCACGAGCCGGACCTGATCATCGGGTTCGGCGGCGGTAGCGCGATGGACGCCGCCAAAGGCATCAACTTCATCTACACCAACGGCGGCACGATGGAGGACTACGAGGGCACCGGTAAGGCTACCCGGCCGATGCTGCCCTCGTTCGGAGTTCCAACCACCGCCGGCACAGGTAGCGAAGGGCAGTCCTACGCCCTGATCTCGCGAGCGGAGGACCGTCGCAAGATGGCCTGCGGTGCGCCGGGCGCGCGCTTCGGAGTCGCAATCCTGGACCCAGAACTCCTGTCGACGACACCGCGTGCGGTGCGCTTCGTCGCCGGCATCGACGCAATCGCGCACGCGATGGAGAGTCACGTCAGCACACGGGCCAACCCGGTCTCGCGACTCTTCAGCAAGCAGGCGTGGGAACGTCTGAGCCGCAGTTTCGTCGACTCGCTCGCACCACACGCTGATCTGGCAATACGTGGTGACATGTTGCTGGGTGCGCACCTGGCAGGGGCGGCCATCGAAGCTTCCATGCTTGGCGCCGCGCATGCCTGCGCTAATCCGCTCACTACCCGCTACGACATCGTCCATGGGCTCGCCGTCGGCTTGCTCCTGCCGCACGTCGTGGCCTACAACGCGGCGACTGTGGGCAACGAATACGCGGAACTCGTCGAACCCGCGCCAGGCCAGGCCGACCTCCCGGGCCTACTTACACAGCTCTTCGCCGCTGGCGGCGTGCCGCTGCGCCTGCGCGACCACGGCGTGGAGCTCGGAGAGCTGCCCGCCCTGGCCGTCGACGCTGCCGCCCAGTGGACCGCACAGTTCAATCCCCGCCCGGTACAGGAAACAGATCTCCATGCGATTTATGAGTCGGCGTACTAATCGCCCTACCACTGTCGCCCGGCTGGCCGCGTGGGCCACGCTCGGGCTCCTGCTCGCAGCGAGCCCCGGCAGCGCTGCGGACAGCGATGGCTGGCGTCTCTTCCGCTCTGACTCCGCCCTGACAGGCGTCCTGGACGTCGAACTACCGCAACAACTCGAAGCGCTGTGGGTGTTCGAAGCTGGCGACAGCATCGAGTCGAGCGCCGCGATTGTCGATGGGCGCGTCTTCGTGGGCTCGCTCGACGGACATCTCTATGCGCTGGAGCTGGCGACCGGCGTCGAACTCTGGCGCTTCGCGACCGAGATGGAAGTGAAATCCTCGCCGTCGGTGTTCGACGACACCGTTTACTTCGGCGATGAATCGGGCTCGTTTCATGCGCTCGACGCCGCCACGGGCGAAGAACGCTGGGTGGTCGAAACCGGCGGCGGCATCATCTCGGCCGCCAATTATAGCGACGGCATCCTGGTGTTCGGCTCCTACGACAACAATCTGTACGCGGTCAACGCGAGCGACGGCAGTGTGCGCTGGTCGATCACCACCAATGGCTACGTCAACGGCACTCCGGCCATCGATAGCGGCCGCGTCGTCTCCGTCGGCTGCGACGGCGTCCTGCGCGTGATCAACCTCGACGACGGCGCGATCCTGCAGACGCTCGACATCGGCGCCTACGTGGCAGCGAGTCCAGCGATTCGCGACAACGTGGCCTACTTCGGCACTTTCGAGAATCAGGTCCTCGCGATGGACCTGACCGGCGGTGGTGCGCGGTGGGTATACGAGCACCCGAAGCGCAAGTTTCCCTTCTACTCGTCGGCCGCCGTCACGGACGACACCGTGGTTCTGGGAGGCCGCGACAAGATGATCCACGCCATCGCCCGCGACACCGGCGAGCCGCGCTGGACCTACACGAGCCGCGCCCGCGTCGACTCCTCGCCGGTCGTGATCGACGGTCGCGTGCTAATCGGCGGCAGTTCGGGTGATCTGGTGATTCTCGACGTGCAAACGGGGGACCTCCTGTGGCAGTTTGAGACCGGCTCATCGATCATCGCTTCCCCCGCCATCGCCGACGGACGTGTGGTTGTCGGCACGGAAGACGGCGTTCTCTACTGCTTCGGGAAGAACTGATGGAACGGAAATCACACGACGGTCCGGACGCGACGCGACCGGAACCGGCCACCAGCCGCCTGGAGATGGCCGAGACCGAAGTCGGCAGCGTCTTCGTTTCCAACTACCCGCCCTATTCGCGATGGTCGGAAGGCGATCTCACCGCGTTCGATGCGGCTGTGCACGCGGCCCCCGGAGCCGATGCTCCGCCGCTCGGCATGTACTTGCACATCCCGTTCTGCCGCAAGCGGTGCCGCTTCTGCTATTTCAGGGTGTATACGGACAAGAACGCCGACGAAGTGAAGACTTACTGCGAGGCGCTGGCCCGTGAGATCGACGCCTACGCGGCCCTGCCGATCACTCAGGACCGGCCGCTCCGATTCGTGTATTTCGGCGGCGGCACGCCCTCGTATATCGCGGCCAAACATCTCGCCGAGTTGGTGCAGCGCATCCAGGCTGCGTTCCCCTGGGACAACGTAGAAGAGGTCACCTTCGAGTGCGAACCGGGCACGCTCACCCGCCCCAAGCTCGAGAACATCCGTGAGCTCGGCATCACTCGCCTGAGTCTGGGCGTGGAGCATTTCAACGACCACATCCTGCAACTCAACGGGCGCGCTCACGTCAGCACCGAGATCGACCGCGTGCTGCCATGGATCCACGAGATCGGCTTCGAGCAGTTCAACCTGGATCTGATCGCCGGGATGATCGGCGAAACCTGGGAAACGTGGCGCGACACCGTCGAGAAGGCCATCGACGCCGATGCCGACTCGGTGACAATCTACCAGCTCGAATTGCCCTTCAACACACGCGTCTCGAAGGAGTTCATGGACGGCACGCTCGATGTGCCGCTGGCCGATTGGGCACAGAAGCGCGCCTGGCATCAATATGCGATCGAGCGGCTGGGCGAAGCCGGCTACGTCATCTCGAGCGCCTACACGATGGTGCGCGGTGACTGCACCTTCCGCTATCGCGACTCGCTGTGGCGCGGCGCCGACATGCTCGGCACTGGAGTTTCCTCCTTCGGTCACATCAGCGGCGTCCACGCACAGAATACGGCCAACTGGACCGAGTACCTCGAGGCGATCGCCGCCGACCGGCTCCCGGTTAACCGCGCCAAAACCACGACACCGCAGGATCGGCTCATTCGCGAGTTCATCCTGCAGATGAAGACCGGCGCCATCGAGGCCTCCTACTTCGACGAGAAGTTCGGTATCGACGTGCTGGAGTACTTCGCCGACCCGCTCGCCGAGCTGGCGGGGCGCGGCATGCTGACTCTTCGCGCTGGCGGTGTCGACCTGACGTTCGCGGGACTGCTACAGGCGGACAGCCTGTTGCCAGCCTTCTATGACGTCGAGCATCAGAACGCGCGCTACACCTGACCTCCACGACGCAATCCCTGCCCCCAGAGACACGCCCATGCTCAGAACCCGCATCTGCCTACTCGCGCTGCTGTGTACAGCGCCGCTCGCCGCGATGGCACAGTCGGTCGCCGGCGCCGGCGCCAGTGGCTTCGACTGGCCACAGTTCCGCGGACCTGACAGCGACGGCCGCTCGAACGAGGTTGGGCTGTTCACCGACTGGACCGCGGACGGCTTCGTCGTCGAGCGCTGGCGGGCGCCGCTCGGCAAGGGCTTTTCGAGCGTATCGATCGTCGAAGGCTATGCGGTCACGATGTTCGATGACGCCGAGGCCGAGTACCTGGCGGCACTCGACACAGCGACCGGCGCGGAGCGCTGGCGGCTGCGCGTCGACGACTCCTACCCGGGAGACGACCTGGGAGGCCCTGGGCCAAGGTCGACCCCCCTGATCCACGCAGGCCGCGTCTTCGCACTGACGGCGGAGGGCAAC